>JAKPFY010000190.1 GCA_029551185.1 Bacillota bacterium | reverse complement strand
GACCAAGTACGTTTCCTAGGGTTCATAGACGATATGGTGTCCTTCTATGAAGCACTGGATGTGTTTGTGCTGTCCAGCTTCTCCGAAGGAATGCCTCTTGCAGTTATTGAGGCTATGGCAATTGGGGTGCCGGTAGTCGCTACGAAGACCGGAGGGGTGGCAGAGATAGTCGCTATAGGGGACGGGGGAGCGGAAGATGTGGTCATCCCGGCTGCAAGCAGGCTCGTTGCACCGGGTGACCCGGAGGCTATGGCTGCTTGCATCCGAGATGTCTTGCTTTATCCTGAAGAGTCCCGGAGCTTTGCAGACAGAGCGAGACTTTACATCAATGAGAATTTCTCCCTTGAAGAAATGGTAAGAAAGACTGAAAGGGTTTACGAGGAGGTCCTCACTTGCCCGGGTCGGGAGGATCCTCAACAGTGAAAAGGCGTACCAGGTCTATATGTCGGGCTGTCTTAATTATTCTCATCATCGTTTTAGGACTAGGCAGCTTGTCCGTGCGGGATGTGACATATCCTAAGGTGAGACGAGGCGAAGGCCCTCCTGCCTCTTTAGTCATCATGGTAGTCATAGATTCCTTGTCCATTGAAGACATCAATTATAATACCATGCCAAACCTCGCCGGTTTGACGGAGACAGGCGCAATCGGGCTCATGAACGGACGGACAGCCAAAACCCAACAGCCGGAGCATGCGTACATCACAATCGGTGCAGGGACACGGGCCCAAGGCCCGATGGAAGCGGGCTATGCAGTAAATTCTCTTGAGCCTTTTGAAGGCGCGAAGGGATTTGAAGTTTATATACGGAATACCGGTGAACCTGCGCCTTCCGCCGAAAGCGTTGTGCATCCTTACATAGCTGCCATTATCCGTGCAAATAAGGATCTTGCTTATGAAATCGTACCAGGCGCTCTTGGTGAAGCCTTGCATAGGGCAGGGAAGAGGACAGTGGTCTTCGGGAATTCTGACGCCTTAGACAAACCTTGCAGGTATGCGGTTTCAATCGTCATGGACAGACACGGTGTTGTGGACATGGGCGATGTCGGACATTCCATGACTTCTGAAAGGCCTGATTTCCCGGGGGGCATAGTGTCAGATGTCAGACGTTTGTCTGAGGCAGTCAGGGATGCTCGAGACCTCAAGGCTGACTTCATCGTAGTTGAATCAGGGGACACCGCCAGGGTTGAAAGGCTTTGGCTTTCCGGGACTATTACGAAGGAAGCGTACTCCCGTGCAAGGCAGGAGGCACTGGCATCAGCAGACGCGCTTATTGCAGGCATCCTTGAATCTGTCAGCCTTAAGGATTCAGTCCTTATGGTGGTTGTCCCGACACCTGGCCAGGATGCGTCTTTTGCAGGACATCTTCTTACACCTTTGGTGATAGCGGGGAAGGGATTTTCCGGAGGCGTACTGACCTCTCAAGCGACCAGGAGGCGGGGGCTGGTAACCAATACGGACGTTGCTGCCACAGTATTGAAGAGTCTTGGTGTGGCTAAACCTCCGTGGATTTTAGGATCCGATATGACAAGTGTCCCAGACCCTTGTCCAATTCAAAGTCTTACCAGGCTCCTTCAGAGGACAGTCTATGTTTCAGGCCTCCGCGCGCGTCATCTGAAGACATATGTATCCCTTCTGATAATTGTCGTTTTAGGGCTCCCCGTTCTTATTGTTGTAGGGACAAACACCGACTGCGGAAGAAGGATAAAGCGTGAGGGAAAAAGAGGCTTGGCCGGCGAAAGATGGAATAGCGTCGTCAGTGCTGTCATCTTGGCTCTTGGGGCCATGCCCCTTGTATGGCTAATCATGCCGCTCCTGACCTTTGCCGGGCAATTTGCTTCGTCCGCTTTGTGCCTCCTGTTGGGAATGCCTCTTTCAGGGGCTGGTACCGCTGCACCTGCTGTCGCGGGGACTCGTATGTTTAACCCGATCTCTTCCGGCATCGTCACAATCGCTGTTGCAATCGGCATATCGCTACTTTTGAAGGCCGGGTTCGGGACCTTGGAAGGCAGGTTTGCAGCCATGTGCCTTGTAACCGGCTTCGGGGTTATCGTGGACCTACTGGCCGGGGCAGGCCTTATGAAACACTCGATCTTAGGCTATGACCCTATCGGTGGCGCAAGATTCTATGGCATCGGGAATGAATACATGGGCGTCTTGGTAGGTTCTTTGATTGTAGGATGCGGACTCCTATTTGACTGTATGGGCACGCAGGCTCAAATTCAGGAAGGCAGACCGGCCAGGCGAACACTTGCATGGATTATCTTCTTCATTTTCGCATCAGGCGTAAGCGTCCTTGCCCTGCCTGCCATAGGTGCAAATCTGGGTGGCACGTGCACTGCGATTTCAGGGTTTGTCATCGCTTATGCCTTGTTTGCCCGAAAGCCGGTCACATGGGTTCAGGTTGTAAGTTCAGTCTGTCTTGGGATTTTGCTTATCATGGCAATCGCTTTTATTGACGCCGGACTGATAGGCGGGCCTTTGTCCCATTGGGGGAAGACTCTTCTTTGGGTACGTGAAAGCGGAATTCAAGTTCTTTTAGATGCCGTCCGGCGCAAAGCCTCCATGAATCTTAAACTTGTCCGTTATACCATATGGACAAAGGCGTTCCTCGTATTTGTCGGCGCTCTTCTTTTTATCAGGATCCGTCCTCTTGGACTTGCAGAGAAAATACTCACACGCTGTCCGGGCTTTAGAGCAGCCTTGTCCGCATGCCTTGTAGCAGGCGGGGTTTCCCTCATCACAAATGATTCCGGAATCGTATCAGCTGCGTTGATAACCATGTATCCTGCATTAACCCTCTTAGGAATTGCTTGGCAAGAAGCCATGTGACTGTCCTATGTCTTCCGTTAGTGCTAGAATAAAGATGACTTGTAAAGATGCACCATAACTATACAGTTTCATTTACATGATACAAGGAGTGAAAGTCCTTGATTCGATGTCTCCACTTGGCAGACTTGCATCTCGGTTGGTCTCCCGGAGACCGGGATTTCCCTTCGGATAAAGCCGGAATCCGCCGAAAAGAGCGGGATTTTGTGTTTGAGACTCTGGTCAATTGGGCGATTGATCCCGGGAACCGTATAGATCTCGTGATAATCGCAGGAGACTTGTTCGAGACCCATACCCCGGATCCTGCTTTGGCGGAGTATGTCCTCAGCCTGCTGAGACGCTTGGAAGACGCAGGAATACGGATAATTACCGTCCCAGGGAACCATGACGAGATTACATATCATAATTCTGTGTACAGAGAATACGGCGGTGAGGGGAAATGGCCCGGGGTTTTGGTTCGAAACCCCATGCCTGAGCTGGTATGCCACTTCCGCATCAAGGGTGTTCCCGTTTTCATATACTCTCTGGCGTATACAGGGGGCTTGACTGACGTCACCCGGATTACGAGTTTCCCCAGGCAGGATCAGCCGGGCTTGCATATAGGTGTATTCCACGGTTCTTTGGATTGGGACGGAATATCAGATCGGAGTCTGCCCTTACAGTCACAAATATTGCAGGGTGCAGGATATGACTATGTGGCATTGGGCCATATCCATAAATACCGCGAGATGAGGATGGGAAAAGGACTTCTGGTCTACCCAGGGTTAATAGACTCTAAAGGGTTCAGCGACTTAGGCTGTGGACGCATGACGGTAGCCCGGTTTGAGCCGCAGGGTGACCTTCAAGGCGGCTCAGGCTTTAAGACAAGTCTGGAGCATGTAGACATTCCTGTCAGGGAGCATGTTGTCCTCAGTGTGGACATATCAGCAAAAGAGAGTCCGGAGGAGATAGCGTCTGAGTGCAAAATGCGGGCTCGGCCTGATGCAATGGCAAGAATTGTCCTAAGCGGCGTGCCGTCCTTTAACGTAGATCCGGAGCGCCTGAGGGCATCCCTCATGGAGCACTTCTTTTGGGTTGAGATTGAAGATGAAAGCAGTTTCCTGGAATCCGACGATATTATGAGATTTGCCGAGGAGCCCACAATCCGCGGATGCTTTGTGAGAAGACTATTGGATAGGTTGGAAGACTCAACCTCCGAACGGGAAAAGGAAGTATTGAGACTTGCCTTACGGAAAGGCTTGGCAGCGTTTGAAGAGAGGTGAGGGAAGCGGCAACGGTTCTGTTTAGGACGCTTAAGCTTTCAGGCTTCGGGCCTTATCGGGATACAGTCACCTGTGAGATGACTTCAGGGATTAATACGCTGATTGCCAGGAACGAGACAGGCAAGTCATCACTTGTGGCAGGACTCGTCGCCACAATCTTCGGGCTTCCCGGAAAGAGCGACCCTCAAGAGTTCGGACGGGTACGGTTTAAGAACTGGTACAGCCCTCTTCGTTTTGAGGGGGAGCTGGAATTTGAAGCGGACGGTCTCAGATATGTCATCCGGCGGGATTTTGAGAGCCACAAGATATCCCTTTCCGTATTTGAAAACGGGATATGGAAGAGCCTTGTATCCGGTGAGCACAACCCTAATGCGATAAAGCGAAATGCGGAATATGAAGGTTGGCTGAAAAAGCTCTTCGGGATAATGTCCAGGGAGCTCTTTGAGGCGACTTTCTGCGTGACCCAGCCTCTTCCTGAGACCACCAAGAGGGACGGAGAGGGGCAAAGGGAACTGGATAAAGACGTG
>JAKPFY010000185.1 GCA_029551185.1 Bacillota bacterium | reverse complement strand
CGTGCCGGTGGACATGGAGGCAACCGGGTCCGGGATTTCTGGATGCATGCGCTTTCACCGGGAGCGGTGCTTTGCGGGTTGACCGCAGTTCTCCTAGGCAGGGCAAAGCTCTTTGGCACCTGTGCTCCTTTCGGCATAGCGTACCTCGGAGTAGTGGCGGCTTGTCGGGGTCCTTTCGCGCCCCTGACAGCGTTTGGCGTCCTCCTCGGAATGACAGGATTGACTCTGGGACCGGATGCGATATGGTCAGTTATTCCTCTCGTTTTCGTCGTAATCTCAGCGCGGGTTCTTTCCCGTCATCTGGAAAGCAGACCCTTTTTACTGCCTATAAGCATAATGATATTCGGCTTTCTCGTGCCCCAATCTCTCAAAGCGGTTCTTGGCGTGTCCGAGCAGTTCATAGTCGTAATAATTATGGAAGCAGTCATAGGCGGGCTTGTTGCCGCGATTTTCAGCTGGGGCGGTATAGGTCGAGGATTCTCCGCATTGCCGGAGTGGGGGGTTCTGGGACCTGAACAAGCAGCTTCGTTTGGGTTGCTGTGTGCAGGGATAACCATGGGGCTTGCAGCGATAGACCCCAAAGGGGTGTCTTTAGGTGCAGTAGTGGCAGGCGTTGCCACAACCGCCGTAGCGTATTCAGGAGGCGCGCCTTTTGGCGCTGCAGCAGGTGCCTTAACCGGCCTGGCCTGTGCCGTATCAGGCCAGGGGTTGGCGCCTATTGTAGGAGCATATGCTCTTGGCGGGTTTCTGGCCGGCAGCATGCGCAGTTATGGTAAATTCGCGTCTGCAATCGGGTTTGCGGCAGGGGCAGGACTCCTTGTCTTCCAAGTGTCGGGCAAGGGAGATGTGATGCTCTTTGCTGCTGAGTTAGGCATATCCGGATTGTTGTTTCTTCTCGTTCCTCGAAGGGGTTTGCAATGCGTCGCAAGATTGCTGCCGAACCTCCATAGGAAGCCCGGGGGAGGCGGCGAGGCGCATGCCAGGAGAGTCCAGGAACTCTTATCCCAGAGACTTGTAGACTTTTCAAAAGTATTTGGTGAGCTTTCGTCCATGTTGAAGCAAGTCCCGTATGATCCTGAGTTGGCTGAACGAGCGGACGTTGCTCATATGCTGCATGAAATCTCTTCGTCAGCGTGCAGTCAGTGCAGGGCTTACCTGTTTTGCTGGGGCGACGCTTTTCATAGGACTTTCCGGGATGTCCTCAATCTTGCAGCTCTCGCTGAGTTAAAAGGCGTAGTTGAAGTCGGAGAAGTCAAAGGCCAGCTTAACTGGAAATGTCTTAACGTCCCAGGGCTTGTCGCGGCTGTAAATGGGTCTACAGGCTCTTATAGGCAGAATCTGGCATACGCCAGGCGGCTTTCTGAAGGACGGCACATGTTTTCCGGGCAGTTACAGGGGATCGCCGAGATCCTGGACGGCCTGGGCGAAGATGTTTGGGCGTGTGTTGAATTGGAGACCAGTTCAGAACAGAGGATCATGCGTGAGCTGTCCCGTCTCGGGCTTGGGATTACAGAAGTCAGTGTTGTGGCTCGTCGGAGAGGAAGACTCGATGTTACTGTTAAGAAGGCAGCATGTTGCGGGGAACGGGAGTGTAGAAACGCGATAGGGCCTTTGGTTTCCCGGCTCCTTGGTCGTGACCTTGAGGTGTCCAAGGCAAGATGTGGGAGTAGAGGGGGACAGCCTACATGTGAGATAGTGTTTTCCCAGGCGAAAGTATACGGCATTGCAGGCGGGGTAGCGGTCTCAGCCAAGTATGGGGCTGATATTTCAGGCGATGCCCATTCTATGCTGGAACTTCCTGACGGGCGAGGGGTGTTTATTGTCAGTGACGGTATGGGAACAGGAAGAGGGGCTGCGATAGAAAGCTCCACTGCAGTGAGCATGCTGGAAAGACTCCTCGAAGCAGGCTTTGATGATGAGTTTGCGGTAAAGACGGCAAATCTCATTCTTCTTCTCAGATCCCCCGGAGAGTCCTTTGCTACTTTGGATGTGGCCACAATGGATATGGTCACAGGTGAAGTTCAGTTTATAAAGGCAGGCTCACCCCCAAGCTTCATCAAAAGAGGAAGACAGGTGAAGGTCATTGAATCCCCTTCTCTTCCTGCAGGGATATTTGACGCGATAGAAATCCAAAAAACAAGACAGAAACTAGGCGACGGGGATCTCATAGTTATGGTCAGCGACGGGGTCATGGATGCTGCAGCAAACCTCAGCGGTTCGGGGGCTCCTGTACAAGCCCCCGACGACTGGATAGTAAGGCTGATTGCAACTATCACCACGGAGCGTCCGGATGAAATAGCCCGCGTGATTCTTAACCGCGCTTTGCAGTACTCAGGCGAAAGAACTTCAGATGATATGACAGTTCTTGTAGCCCGAGTCTATAGGAAAAGATCTCGGACAGGCAACCGAAAGGAGTCTTCTTCAGGCTGCGTATCGTCCCAACCCAAAGGCCTAAGCTTGTCCATGTAGTTTGGCCTTGTGCTATAATACTCTTAAGATTCAGCGGTATCTTCAGCGCAAGAAGTGGTGAAGACTTATGAGAATTGTGGCTGTGGTTTTCGCGGTAAGCGGGGTAGAGGCGTGAATTCCGGACAAGATCGGTTTATCGGTAATATACGATCGACTATCACGCGTTTTAATATGCTCACCCCGGGAGATAAAGTTCTCGTAGGTGTCTCCGGAGGGCCTGATTCAGTCGCCCTTTTGCATGGGTTATATGCGCTCAGAGATGAGTTTGAGATGTCACTTCATGTAGCTCATCTAAACCATATGCTTCGAGGGGAAGCCGCAAATGAAGAGGCAAGATATGTACAGTGCCTTGCTGAAAGTCTTGGTCTCGGTTGTACCGTTCGGAAAGTGGATGTCAGAAATTACGCTGATGAGAGAAAAGTATCCATAGAGCTTGCAGCCCGTGATGCGCGTTATGATTTCTACCTGCGCACAGCTGTAGATATAGGCGCTTCCAGAGTAGCTCTGGGACATCATGCCGGAGATCAGGCTGAGACAGTTCTTCTTAGGCTTATCCGCGGGGCAGGAATGCGGGGGCTTGGCGGAATACCTGCGGTAAGGCCTCTTGATGCAAGCGGTGGTATTACTGTAATCCGTCCTCTGCTTGGTTTGACTTCTTCGGAGATTCGCTCCTATTGTGATGAGGAGCAGCTTGTATACTATATAGACGCATCGAATGTAAGCCCTGTCTATCTCAGGAACAGGATCAGGCATGAACTCATTCCTCTGCTCGAGCAAGACTACAATCCCAGAGTGGTTCAGGCCTTGTGCAACACTGCAGAGCTGGCGCAGGGTGATGACGACTACATTTCCCGCAAGGTCTGTGAAAAACTGGGTCAAATTGTGGAAGATTCCTCTCCTTATAATGTGGCTCTCAGTATTCCTGCTTTATCCCGGCAGCATACAGCGATTCAGAGGAGAATCATCAGATGGACTGTGTGCCGTCTTGCCGGTGAGCTCGACGATTTTCAGTTCATTCATGTGGAGAAAGTTCTGGAACTGGCCGGATCAGGAAGGACGGGATCCTGCATTTCATTGCCGGGCGGACTTCAGGCGAGACGCGACTATGAGCGAATTATCATAGAGTGGGAGGAAATGGCCAAATCGCAAGCATGTCCGCCTTTTGAGTATAAGCTGCAAGTTCCCGGAAGAACGGATATCCCTGAGGCTTGTATTACAATAGACGCTGATATATTCAATATGAAAGACAAGCCTGACCTGTTTGAGACCATATCATCTATGGGTAAAGACGAAGCATATTTTGACATGGATCTCATTGATGAGAATATTACTGTGAGAAACAGGAGACCCGGTGACAGGCTATATCCCCTCGGCATGAAAGGGCGTAAGAAGCTGAAAGATGTCTTTATTGACAAGAAAATATCCAGGAACATAAGGGATGATATTCCCGTTATTATATGGGGAAGGGAGATTCTTTGGGTAGTCGGGTTATGTGTAAGCGATTTTGCGAAGCTTTCGCCCGGTACTCGGAAGGTCCTTCACCTCAGAGCTACGCGCAGGTATCAGAGTTGTGGTTAATAATACCGTGTGTTATAATGTGCTTGCAAATTGCTGCCTCGTTCTTAGAGGCAAGCGTTTTCAAGACGTAAGTATTGATGCGACCGATGCGTGGTGGTGACTTGTGGGAGGAGATCAATTGAACAAGGTGTTAAGAACGCTCGGCCTATGGCTCTTACTTGGTCTTATGACCGTATCCATCGCTAGCACTTTTTACGGTCAGAAAGCGACACCAATGAAGATCAGTTTGAGCGCATTTATGGATAACCTTGATTCCGGCAATATTGCAGAACTTCGTATCATCGGTGACGACAAGATCGAAGGGCGCTTGAAGAACGGCATGGAGTTCGAAACCTACATGCCTGACATATCCCTTGTCACTGATAGATTAAAGGATAAAGGGACTTCCCTTGCAGGGATTGAGGTAGCGGCTGAACCAAAACCCGTGGCTCCGTGGTGGTATACGATATTGCCACAGGTTATTTCCATGGTGTTTTTTGTCGGATTGTGGTTCTTTCTTCTTAATCAGATGCAAGGGGGCAGCAACAAAGCTCTTTCATTTGGGAAAAGCAGGGCAAGGCTGCACATGGAGGAGCGTGGAAAGATCACATTCGATGATGTAGCCGGGGTTGACGAAGCTAAGGAGGAGCTTGCTGAGATCGTGGAGTTTCTCAAGCATCCAAGGAAGTTTGTGGAGCTTGGGGCTGAGATACCAAAGGGAGTTCTCTTGGTAGGACCTCCCGGGACGGGTAAGACTCTTCTTGGACGTGCTGTTGCAGGTGAGGCAGGGGTCCCGTTCTTTATTATCAGCGGCTCAGACTTCGTAGAAATGTTTGTAGGCGTCGGGGCTGCCAGGGTACGAGACCTCTTTGAGCAAGCCAAGAAGAATTCCCCGTGTATTGTGTTTATTGATGAAATTGACGCTGTCGGTAGGCAGCGTGGGGCAGGTCTTGGCGGGGGGCATGACGAGAGGGAACAGACGTTGAACCAGCTCCTGGTCGAAATGGATGGGTTTGAGTCGAATACAGGCATAATACTTCTCGCTGCGACAAACAGGCCTGATGTGCTTGATCCTGCACTGCTTAGACCTGGACGTTTTGACCGGCAGGTCGTGGTTGATATGCCGGATATTAAAGGCAGAGAGGCAATCTTGAAGGTTCATGCACGCAACAAGCCTCTGTCGCAAGATGTGGACCTTCTCGTGATAGCTCAGAGGACTCCGGGGTTTACCGGGGCTGACCTGGAAAACGTCCTTAATGAGGCTGCAATCTTGGCAGCAAGGCGTGGGAGTAAGAAAATCTCAATGGAAGACTGTGATGAGGCTATAGACAGGGTTATAGCCGGCCCTCAAAAGAAGAGCAGGATCATGAGTGACAGGGAAAAAGACTTGGTGGCATTCCACGAAGCAGGCCATGCCCTAGCCGGAAAGCTGCTGCCAAACGTAGATCCGGTTCAGAAAGTATCAATAATCCCTCGAGGGAGAATGGGCGGATATACACTGATGCTTCCTGAAGAGGACAGGTTTTTCAGAACAAAATCTGAGATCCTTGACAGCGTAGTGGTAACCCTTGCAGGCCGAGTTGCTGAAGAGCTAATGTTTAATGAAATATCAACCGGCGCGGAAAATGACTTAAGCAGGGTTACAAAAGTGGTCCGCAAGATGGTCACTGAGTACGGTATGAGTGAGGAGTTAGGTCCGTTATCTCTTGGAAGCCGTCGTGAAGAGACTGTGTTTCTCGGACGTGACCTGGGTCATGAGAGGGATTACAGCGAAGAGGTGGCCGCCTTAATCGACCGTGAGGTCCGTAGGATTGTCGATGAAGCCTACGAGCGGGCGAGGACTCTCTTGACAGATAATCGGGATAAGTTAATTAGACTTGCTTGCGCTCTGAAAGAACGGGAGACCCTTGACGGAAATGAGATCGATGAGGTTCTTTCAGATAAGGCTGACGCAGTCGCTGAGGACTCGGAAAAGATGGCCGCCTGCGCTGCAGCTGCAATCTCTGTAGATGAAGAAGCAGGTGCAGGAGAACAGGTCGGCACAGGCAAATCCAGGGTCTCGTCCAGACCGCCGAAGCTTGCTGAGAGTCCCGGCAGAGCGTAACAGTTACGGTGGTTCAAGAACGGGCAAGGGATCAGACTATAGAAAGAAACCTTGCCCGTTTTACTTTATATTCAGGGGGTGAAGGATGTGTCGCGAGTGGTAAAGGCTCCGAGGGGCTCTACGATCTCGTGCAAAGGCTGGCAGCAGGAAGCTGCTATGCGAATGCTCATGAATAACTTAGACCCTGATGTAGCTGAGAATCCTTCTGAGCTTGTTGTGTACGGTGGCCGGGGCAGGGCAGCGCGTAACTGGGAGGCTTTTGATGCAATACTCAGGAGTCTCAAAGAGCTCGGGAATGATGAGACTCTTCTCGTGCAGTCAGGGAAACCTGTAGGGGTGTTTCGTACTCACAGGTTTGCTCCGAGAGTGCTAATATCCAACTCAATGCTTGTCCCAAAGTGGGCTACGTGGGAGACTTTCTGGGAGCTCGAAGAGATGGGTCTTACCATGTACGGACAGATGACTGCAGGGAGCTGGATCTATATCGGCACCCAAGGCATATTGCAAGGGACGTATGAGACCTTTGCCGAAGCTGCAAGGCAGCACTTCGGCGGGAGTTTGGCAGGAAAGCTGACCCTTACCGCAGGTCTCGGAGGGATGGGTGGCGCCCAGCCTCTGGCTGTTACAATGAATGACGGGGTTGTTATAGCAGTCGAGGTAAACGAGGAGCGTATCCGGAGAAGGCTTGAGACAGGGTATTGCGATATGATGACAACAAGCATTGATGAGGCTGTGCAATTGGCCCGGGAAGCTCAGGAGAAGAAAGAACCCCTCTCCATAGCTTTGCTTGGCAACGCAGCCGAAACCCATCCTGAGTTTGTGAAGCGAGGGATAATTCCTGATGTAGTTACAGACCAGACTTCAGCCCATGATCCCTTAGGCGGATATGTTCCTATGGGTGTCTCCTTGGCTGAGGCTGAGGCGTTAAGAAAACGCGACCCTAAGCAGTACATAGAACGCGCTATGAAATCCATGGCAGTTCAAGTTGAAGCAATGCTGGAAATGAAACGTAGGGGTGCCGTGGTTTTTGACTATGGCAATAACATAAGGCAGCAGGCGTGTAATGCAGGGGTTAAAGACGCATTCTCCTATCCCGGATTCGTGCCTGCTTACATTCGTCCCCTTTTCTGTGAAGGGAAAGGGCCTTTCAGATGGGTGGCGCTTTCCGGGGATCCGGCTGATATCTACAAGACAGACGAGGTTGTGCTAAGGGAATTCCCTGAAGACAAGCGTCTGGCGCAGTGGATTAGATTCGCCCGCGAAAAGGTCAAGTTTCAGGGGCTGCCGGCGAGGATATGCTGGTTGGGGTACGGCGAGCGGGCCAAGTTCGGTAAGGCCATCAATGAGCTGGTGAGACAGGGTGAGATATCTGCTCCTATAGTAATCGGCAGAGATCACCTTGACGCCGGCTCAGTCGCATCTCCGAACCGAGAGACGGAAGGGATGCGAGACGGGAGCGACGCCATAGCTGACTGGCCAATCTTGAATGCGCTTCTGAATGCGGTATCCGGGGCTTCATGGGTCTCTGTCCATCACGGTGGGGGTGTAGGGATTGGCTACTCGATCCATGCGGGAATGGTGGTAGTCGCGGACGGTAGTGATGAGGCGGATTTCAGGCTGGAGCGAGTGCTCACTACGGATCCCGGTTCCGGTGTCATGCGTCATGCTGACGCAGGGTATGACAAGGCTATCGAGACTGCGAGGAAACACGGCATTAAGATTCCGATGCTGGACTGTGAATAAGGCATATGCGACTGATATTCTCGTGGCTGAGACAGATTATGACGCTAAAGTTTCATGTATAGGACCGGCCGGCAAGAATCAGGTGTTGTTTTTCAAAGATGAAGGCAGGCACCAGGCTTTCACATCGCTGCGGATTGCTCAGATAGAACTGCATGCCGCCCAAACTTCGGGCGGCTGCATCTTATGTACCGGGTAATGCCGTGTGTTTTGGGCCTTACTCTGCCTCCACTCTTTCTATTTCGGGGATTTCCTCCTTGAGTGCCTGTTCTACGCCATTTTTCAAAGTCATCCTGGAGAATGGGCACCCGACGCAGGCACCGGTAAGCTTTACTTTCACTACGTTGCCTTCAATTCCGACAAGTTCCACGTCACCACCGTGCGCTTTGAGCGCAACTCTGACTTTCTCAAGGACTTTCTCTACTCGCTCGCGCAAAATGTACGCCTCCTCTGCTAACCCGATATCCGGGTGCGTGTCAATCACGATTATACACCGTAAGTAAGTGGCAAGTCGAGGACAGTCGGATTCTATTCACCGGATTTCAATTTGAAGGCTAAGCTTCACTCCGGTTCCTGTGTTGGTTGCTGTGACAGTGTAAATCCCTGGAGTCACAGGGACCCCTTCATTTGTTGTCTGATTCCAAATCTGCACATGAAGCAGACGCTGTCCGGCTGCCAGCGTAATTCTTTCCAAAGCGAACGTGAAAAACCGTCCCTGGGACCAGCGCCAAATCTCCCTTCCTGATCGTGTCACGACAAAATCATATCTCTGGCTTGATCTGTAAGTAATTGTTACAGGGGTACCGGTGACATTGGTTTTGCTAAAACTGAGGCGCACAGGCTCGCCCCGTGAGAATGTTGTCCTGTTCACCATGAAAGTATGCCTTAGTCCGTCCTGGATGACAGACACCTGATTTACCCCTGTGACCGGGACAGTTGGCTTGGGAGGTGCCGGAGGCGCAGGAGGGGCGGGCGGTGTCGGTGGTGTAGGCGGCGCAGGCGGCGGTGTGGGTATGACTATAGTTGGTTTTATAGGAACAAACAAGACCTGTCCCACGGATATGAGGTTCGGATCAGAGATACGGTTTACTGTCACCAGCACCTCGACTGTCGTGCCAAAACGGGCTGCAAGTTCTGCCAGAGTATCCGTTGGCTGCACAATATAGAGCCTGAAGCCTGCCGGCACTGTAATGGTAGGTGGTGTCGGGGTCGGCATAGGTGGGGCAGGCGGAGGAGGTGTCGGCTGCGCGCCTGCTACCGGTATTTGAAGCACTTGTCCCACAAAAATGAGATTCGGATCGGAAATATTGTTGGTTGTGACAATCGCTGTTACTGTCGAACCGAACCGTTGAGCAATCAATGTAAGGGTATCACCGGGCTGGACTATATATGTGATCATAATGATTCCCCCTTATTGAAGACTTCCTCACAACATGTTATTCCAAGGCATGATGGGCGTTACTGTCACCTATCATTTGAGGGTTAATGCTTCCAGACTTAAGGCGATTGATCCAATACTTTAAAGGTTCACATTTGTGAATCATGAAGGAATCGCATATCAAGAAATAGAACTCAATTAGAAGAAACCTACACTTGCTTCAGAAAAGGGGCTTCCAATTTCGTGACTGCGATTGACAAGAGAAAGCATGGTCAGCGCTATCTGGTTATTGCCGGCGCGTTTATTGTGCTTATCGCTATAGGTACAACTGTCATGAAGTCTACAGGCGATGTCTCCAGCCGTAGGGGTCAAATTGAAGCAGAGATGACAGTTTTGCCATGGCAATCAGGGCTTCAGGACTCAATAGAAGACAACGGGATATTAATCTCCTCCGACCTGACATCCTCAGACGTCCCCGGAGGTGACGCGCTTGATAAGCTCAGGTCTTTACGTTCTCCTGCTTTGGAAAGAGAAATCCTGGACATTGCCAGGGCTTCTGTGACTGAAGTTATTCAGAATAAAAGGACGGAGTCAAAGCACGAAGACTCCGCTCAACTTGTGTCAAGTCCGCTTCAAGAGATTCAAGCCGGGGCATTCGTCACTTTGATAATTGACGGCAAGGTCAGGGGATGTATGGGAAGGGTCTGTCCTGCCGAGTCCAATCTGCAGCAGGAGATTGCCTGGGCGGCAAAGATGGCAGCTACCATGGATATGCGTCACCGGCCTATCAACAAGGAAGACTTACCAAAACTTGACTTTTGCGTATCTGTGGTAGGAAGGATTAGGAGAGAGAGTCCGGATATAGAGGTAAACCCGCGTCTGGAAGGAGTATTGGTAAAGGCAGGCGGACTCTCCGGGGTAATTTTGCCAGGTGAGGCTAAAACTGCAGCATATCAAAGAAAGTGGGCTATGCGGGAAGCAGGTATAGGCCCGGGTGTTCCATTCGAGTTATATGTGTTTGAAACGGAAAGGTTTGGAAAAACCTTACCCGTGAGGGGGTAAGTTTAAATGACTGCGAAGTCTTCTCAAAAGTTTCTTGTGACAGGCGTTATTGTCGTTTTATTCATCGGACTCATTTTTATTCTACGATCATTTCCGGCAGACAGTAGGGGAGCTGAAGGTTACCTATACATGTATTCAGAAGATCGAGTGCTTCAGACTTCTGAGACGCCTGTAATTTGCGTAAGAGGAATGGGCTCAACCAGGATTGACTTTACAGTGTGGAAGTTTGATCCTGCTACGCACTATGAAAAGCATGGTTCATTATCGTCTTGCGCAGAAAACCTGCCGCAAGACGCGAGCCTGGTGCGGAAGTTTTCTGAATACCCTCGCCCCAAAAAGGCGGGAGGAGAATTCTCCATAAATGTCAGGGTTCAATCTGAAGGCAGGGGAGGGTATGTAATCAAAGCCCAAGACAGTGAGGGGCGCGAAGCAAGCGAATGGTTTCTTGTAACTGATCTGGGGCTTGTGACAAAACAGGGCCAGAGCGAACTTTTAGTGTACGCCCATACTTTCAGCGAAGACGCTCCCGAAGAAGGTGTTGACATTGTCGTATATGGCGAAAACAGGGAAATCATTGGAAAGGGAGCCACAAACCATGACGGGGTATGCCTGCTTGATATGGAGAATATTCCAAAGGGAGGCATCTGTGTAGTCGGCACTGAGGAAGACGGCAAAGGCCGGAGTTTCGCCCAGGTGAGTTCTTGGAGCTACTGGGAGGACTCCAGGTACAAAGTATATATATACACTGATAGGCCTATATACAGGCCGGGTCAAAAAGTATCGCTGAAAGGTATTCTCCGTGAAGATACCGGCGGAACCTTTAAGGTCCTGGATGATGAAAAAGTCACAGTTGAGGTTAGAGATGCAAAGGATGCGTGCATCTATAAGACAGAAACCAAAACCAACGAATACGGCTCTTTTACAGGGGAGGTTATTCTGGGGGATGAACCTTCGCTGGGTACTTACAGGGTTCTTGCCAATGTCAGAGGAAGCACGCATTACGGCTGGTTCAAGGTGGCTGAGTATAGAAAGCCTGAGTATGAAGTCACAGTCTCTACTGATAGGGAAGTGTATGTAGCAGGGGATGACATATCTTGTGAAATCGCAGCTGCTTACTATTTCGGCAAGCCTGTTCCCAATGCTAAAGTAAGATATGCAGTCTATGCCCAACCGTATTACCGTCCTTACTATTCCACAGAGGATTTAGGCTATTTTTCCGTTATGGATGAAGACTATGGTTACTATGGAGACCTGGTGGATTCAGGGGAAGGTGTAACTTCAGACAGCGGCGTCATGGAGTTTTCTCTCGAGACGGAAAAAATTCAAAGATCCAAGAGATTGTTCGTGGAAGCTACTGTAACTGATGAGAGCTTGCGTGAAGTCAGCGGTAGGACTTCAGTGATCTTGGCCAGAGGTCTTTTTGATTTAGTGGTTCAGCCTGCCGAGTACGTGGTATCTCCCGGAGAGCAGGTAAGAATTCTCGTGAAGGCGGAAACCCTTGACGGCAAGTGTTTCGCAACGAATCTTACATGGCAGGCTATGAAAGTCAAGTGGGACGGGAAGAAGTCCACCGGATGGAAGGAACAGGCCGGAAAGCTTGCTACAGGGGCAGACGGTAAGGCAGAGTGTCAGTTTACTCCGAAAGAAGAAGGGTCCTATGTCGTAGAAGTTTCAGGATCTGACTCGCGGGGGAATCAAATAACAGAAGAAGCTTACGTTTGGGTAGCAAGTGATGCAGGCAGATGGCCCAGTTACGGTGGCACGGAAATTGAAATCATAACTGATAAAGACGTCTATGAGATAGGGGACGTTGCGAAAGTCCTTGTGAATACCACTTTTGATCATGTCTGGGCTATTGCTGCCATAGAAGGACGGGATCTGATTTCTTATGAAGTGGTTGAACTGGCCGGGCATACACGCCTGTTTGAGATCCCAATAACTGAAGAACTCAGTCCTAACGCGTTCTTTACAGTAACATTGGTCCGTGGGAAGCGCCTCTATTGCCAGGAGAAGGTCATGTATGTTTCAGTGAAGGATAATTTCCTTGATGTATCAATCATGCCTGACAAAGAGACATATGGCCCGGGTGAGAAGGCGTCTTATACGATTAAGACGTGTGACCATGGAGGCAATCCTGTACAGGCGGAAGTCTCCTTAGGTGTTGTGGATGCATCCATATATGCTATCCAAAGAGAGCTTATGCCTGATATCAGAAAGGCATTCTACGGATCAATCTGGAACAGAACGATCACAAACTACTCTTTCCCACGGTGGTACTATGGTGGCGCAGACAAGGAGGCGGATGCTTCGGATGTCCGTAAGGATTTTCCTGATACAGCCTTTTGGGCGCCTACAGTCCTGACTGATAGGAAAGGCACGGCGAAAGTGACTTTCACTATGCCTGATTCGTTAACTACATGGAGAGCGACTGTGAAGGCGCATACCTTAGCGACTCAAGTAGGATCTGCGACTTATGACGTGATAACCACGAAGGATCTCATTGTCAGGTTGGCTGCACCGAGATTCTTTACTTTTGGTGATACGACTTACGTGTCCACCATAGTTCACAACTATACGGCGAAGGAGATAGACGCGAAGGTTAATCTTAAAGCTGACGGGGTGAAAGTGACTGATGGGGATGAGCGCAGTGTCAGTCTGGCACCTGGCGACAAGGCTACCTTAGACTGGAAGATCACATGTGATAAGGTGGGTGTCGCCAAGTTTACAGCGTCTATAAATGCAGGAAGGATGAGGGACGCTCTGGAAATCAACGTGCCTGTGCTGCCTTTTGGCAAACAGACTCAGGTATTTCAAGGCGGTGAGGTAGGAGATGATCCAATTCAAGACGGAGAGGCGAAGATAGAATTCGATATCCCCGAAGACGTGCTGGATAACACGGTGAGCGTGGAAGTAAGACTCGCTCCGTCTGTGGCTGCTACTGCCCTGGGGGCGCTTGAATACCTTACGTCTTATCCTTACGGATGTTTAGAGCAGACCATGAACTCATTTCTTCCTAATATTATCGTATCTAAGACCCTGAATGAGCTTGGCATTGAAATGCCGGAAGTCTCGAAAGACCTTCCGAAAATGGTGGAAGCAGGTCTTGCCAGAATATACAGATACCAGCATTATGAAGACGGCTGGGGTTGGTGGGAGTACGACGAGCCGAACGCAAGGATGACAGCGTACGCAGTATATGGTCTTAATCTCGCCAAGAACGCCGGTTTCCGGGTGGATAACGGGGTGCTTATGCGGGGTAAGAAAGCCCTTGGCAGGTTCCTTAATAATCCGCGAAATGTTGATGAGCTCGTCTATAATTTGTTCGTCATGTCCGAGGTGGGGGAGAAAGTCCTACCTCGTCTCGATGAGATGATAGATAGGCGTAATGAGCTTTCCAATTGCTCCTTAGCCTTTCTTGCCCTGACCCTGAAGAATGTGGAGAGAGAGAAAGACGCTAAGATAGTGTTAGATGATCTTCTGAATCGTTCGCGTGGTGATGATACCAGGACTTACTGGGAGGCTTCTTCTTTCGAGTGGTACTTCGCTGACAATCGTGTAGAGACTACTGCGTATGCGCTTTTGGCCATGTTAGCTGTAGATCCTGACAATCCTTCAGCACCTGGCGTTGTGAGATGGTTATCAGAGACGCGCTCTGGCAATGCCTGGAGTTCCACTAAAGACACAGCAATCGCTATTATGGCTTTGACTGAATACATGAAACTCCGCGATGAGATCTCGCCGAATATTACCGCTACCGCTCGGCTCAACGGGAAACGTGTTGAAAGGACGAGGTTTACCGGGAAACACGTGTGGGACAAGGAAACGATAATAGAGATCGATCCCAAACAGCTGATTCCAGGCAAGAATGAACTTGTCATTCAGAAGTCGGGCAAGGGAAGACTTTATTATTCTGTCGCATGCAAGCACTACACTCCCTCTCAATCCCTGGCCCCTGAGGAAAACGGCATTTGCGTAAGGCGCGGATACTATCGCAAAGTCAAGGGAAGCGATACTTATGAACCTATTACAGGCCCTGTAAATCAAGGGGATGAAATAACAGTCAGGATTACCATAAATACGGATAGGCCTCGCACGTATATTATGGTTGAAGATCCGCTTCCATCAGGATTTGAAGTAGTCGATACGCCGTGCGACAGTTACAGCTGGGACTTCTGGTATGGGCGTAAAGAAATCCGTGATGAAAAATTGGCAATCTTCAGCTCTTACCTCAAGGAAGGCGAAAATGAGATAGTGTATTCTATCAGAGCTGAACGCCCAGGCGAATACAAGGTAATGCCTACCAGGGTATGGGGAATGTACGCGCCTGACATCTATGGCAGCTCAGAGAGTTATGAGATAGTGTGTCAATTGCCGACCATAGCAGGTTTTTCGACTACGGTCAAAGACCCTGAACTGAACCGGAATCATAATATTGCGCTTGCTGCGTCAATGATTGACGGATTTCAGCTTCAACCCGGGGAAGTGTTTTCCTTTGACAAGGTGTTGGGACCGAGACTAAAGTCCGAAGGTTACAAAGACGCTCGGGTAATCCGAGGAGGCAAGAGCGTGCCTGGGGTGGCAGGGGGAATCTGCCAGGTATCGACGACATTATACAATGCCGTCCTCAGGGCCGGCTTGGAGATTATTGAACGTCACCCTCATTCACAGCCTGTGGATTACGTGCCTCCCGGATTAGATGCTACAGTCAGCGACGAAGCCGGGCTTGACTTGCGGTTCAAGAATCAACTGGACGTGCCTGTCACTATAGGTGCCTGTATGGAAGGCGCAAGGCTCATTGTGGAGATAAAGGCAGGTCTTCCCACCCCAAGAAATGTACAAGTAGCGACTGAGGTCTTAGATGTGGAGAGACCTCGTCTAATAGGGGCGGGAGCCAGTGATGCCAAGGTTTCCGGCGGGAAAAACGGGGTCCGGGTCGCGGTGTGGCGGAGTATTGATATTGACGGTACAGTCAGTCGTGAACTCATATCAGAAGACTATTACAAGCCTATTCATGCAGTGGCATACGACATTTAGGCGGGAGGAATCCTTGTGAAGTCAGGTTTATCATTGCCGGAACCCGAATTATCGTATAATGCTTTGACTGTGCTCGAGAGTCGTTACTTAAGCAAGGATGAATCAGGAAAAGTCATAGAGACTCCTCGAGAGATGTTTTGGAGAGTTGCTAAGAATATTGCGTTAATGGACGTGCTATATGATCCCTTGCATGAGACTGAGTCATCCGCTTCCGAGGAAGTGGCTTCCCTGCCTGTGCCGGAATTTTCCCGGTGGGACTGGGCTGCACTGAAGAACGGGTTTTCTGATTTAGAGTCCAGAGGCCTCATAGAAGGAAAGTGGGAAGATATAGAGACGAGGGTGCGCGAAAACATGCCGCAACTTGCCCGAACAGCTGTAAGGTTTTATATGCTTATGGCAGAGGGCAAGTTCCTTCCGAATTCGCCTGCCCTAAGTAATGCCGGAAGAGAGCTTCAACAGCTTTGCGCCTGTTTTGTCTTACCTATTGAAGATTCCATGGTAAGTATTTTTGAGACATTGAAGAATGCGGCGCTGATTCATAAATCCGGCGGAGGAACAGGCTTTTCATTTAGTCGGTTGCGTCCGAAGAATGATGTGGTAAAGACTACAGGCGGTGTCGCGTCAGGTCCGATATCCTTCATGAAAGTCTTCAACGCAGCTACAGAAGCGATAAAACAGGGTGGAGTCAGACGCGGCGCAAATATGGGGATGCTGCGCGTGGATCACCCGGATATTCTTGAGTTTATTACCTTAAAGAATGATACAACTCAATTGACGAATTTCAATATTTCTGTAGCCATAACCGAGAAATTCATGGATGCCTTGGAAGAAGACGGTGAATATGAGCTCGTAAACCCCCGCAGCAAAGAAGTTGTGGGGAAACTTCGGGCCAGGGATGTTTTTGATCTCATAGTGGAGTCTGCTTGGAGAACCGGAGAGCCGGGCATCGTTTTTATTGACCGGCTTAATGAATTTAACCCAACTCCTAACGTAGGTACATACGAAGCCACAAACCCTTGCGGCGAACAGATGCTGTTGCCTTATGAAGCATGTAATTTAGGTTCTCTGAACGTGGCAAAGTTTGTCCGAGAAGTGAACGGTTCACCCAGGGTTGACTGGGAAGGTCTGAGAGAGTCAATCCACGTAGCTGTCCACTTTATGGATAACATGATTGATGCCGGCAGATATCCATTGCCTGAAATCGAGGCTATGCATAAGGGAAATCGCAAGGTAGGTCTCGGGCTAATGGGATGGGCGGATCTTCTCATTCAGCTTGGCATTTTATACGACTCAGAAGACGCTGTGGATCTTGCCGAGGACTTAATAGGGTTCATCCAGGCAGAAAGTAGGGCAGCGTCCTTGGAACTGGCCAAGACAAGGGGAGTCTTTCCCAACTGGAAGGGGAGCAGACGCGAGGCAGAAGGCCTGAGGGTCAGGAACGCCACCACAACAACGATTGCTCCTACAGGGACTATAAGCATAATAGCAGGCGCATCTTCTGGAATAGAGCCTCTCTTCAGCCTTGCTTTCACCAGGCATGTTCTGGATGGAACTGAGCTTCGTGAAGTCAACCCGGCATTTCGCGCCTATGGAAAGAAACTGGGATTTTATTCAGATGACCTCATGGATGAAGTTGCGAGACGAGGCGCTTTGACGGATGTAGAGGGCGTGCCGGAGGAAGTGAAGAGGATATTCGTCACAGCCCATGAAATAGAACCCGAATGGCATATCCGGATGCAAGCTGCATTTCAGAAGTACACTGATAACGCAGTGTCAAAGACTGTAAATTTCCCGAATGAAGCGACATCAGACGATGTGGAGAGGGTATTTAGGCTTGCGTATGATCTGGGTTGCAAGGGGGTCACTGTTTACCGGGACGGCAGTCGCAAGGAACAAGTATTGACTGTAGGCACAGAACCTGATTTTGGAAAGAGTGAGGCTGCTCCGGACAGTGCTTGCCCTCAACCGGCAGCAAACATGCATTATCGCATAAACGGTGTATGGGGCAAGATTCGTCCTATAAATAGACCGTCAAGGCTGGAAGGGTTTACTGATGTCAGAGCTACTCCCCTGGGCAAGCTCTTCATCACCTTAAACACGATTGACCGCCATCCTATAGAGCTATTTGCCCAGATCGGCAAGGCAGGCAGTGATGTAAGCGCGTTTACGGAAGCTATAGCAAGACTGATATCCATCTCGCTGCGATCAGGCGTCGATCCCCAGGAGATAGCAAACCAGCTCACCGGGATCGGCGGGTCGAGGAGTATTGGGTTTGGGCCCGGCAGAGTCAGGTCGGTTCCTGACGCTATCGGCCAATTCCTCGCCGGGTACCTCAGTGAGCGCTTCGGCGAGGAGGATGCCGGATGCGCTGAGGAGGGTACAAGCCTCTTTGAAGAGGACAGCGTCTCGGCAAAGTTATTCAGTTTATGTCCGTCATGTGGCACGTGGAACCTAATTCACGTTGAAGGCTGCCTCAAGTGTGTAGCCTGTGGGTACACTGAGTGCTAATTTGGTTCGCAAGGTTTCTACATTGCTTCTCTTTGGGATCAAAGACAACGCTTTTGGCAATAAAGGTGTAAAGGACGTTGATGCAATATGGTAATATATGTATAATATACATATATTACCATAACAAAGAGGGGCTGTTCTCAATTGGTTCTTTTAAATCGCCGCAAATTGTGCGCCGGTTTCTTGATATTGTCGATAGCAAGCGCATGTGCTAAATTCCCATGCGCCCGAGGAAGAGGAGGCATTGAAGATCCCTTCTGGCAAAAGGCTGTTGAGGTGGCCCAAGCGAATAAGGGATGGGTCCCGGGGTTTCGTGTTCTTAAAATCGAGATCATAGATAAGCATGGCAAGGTTGAACAGTCTGAAGAGGCCCTACTTGACTTCATGTCAACGGAGAATGGCGATGCTCCGGCCGGCTCCTATGTTGATCCAAGCTCCCTTGACATCGTGGGTAAAAGCCCTTTCGAACCTGAGTTCCAAAAGGCAATATCAGCTTATCCGACAGGCGAGACCAATAACGTAGAAGGCAAACAATGCATTATGTACGAATATGTCTGGCAGAGAGAAGACACGGTCTTGACAGGCACTGCTTGGTTGGAACAAGAAACAGGCATACCGGTTAAAACCGAGTTTTCCGAGAATGAGCGTGCCAAGGCCGAGGTTTCTCCGAGACAACATGTTACAGTCGTTTTTTGGAGCGAATCCTATGACGCTTGGTTTCCAAAAAGGATGATAATGGAGATTGAGGCCGGATTTCTTGTTTTCGGACGAAGTGTCAGAATAACAGTGGACTATGGGGATTATATAAAACAGAATAATTCGATAATTTCTTCCTGAAAGTAGGAATAGCCTACACTAAGGAGAATATTCATCCTCAAGTGAGGACCCCGCCTACCGGGTTTGTCCTATTACACAATTAATCGGATAGGGAGTGGCTGAAGATGCGCGAGGTCGTAATCTTGAGCGGAGTAAGGACAGCAATAGGTACTTTTGGGGGAGCGCTCCAGGGCGTGCCTGCTTCCGATCTGGGCGCAGTCGTTATTAAGGAAGCGGTAAGGAGGGCAGGGATAAATTCGGACACTGTTGATGAGGTAATTATGGGGAATGTGCTTCAAGCAGGTCAAGGCCAAAACCCAGCCAGACAGGCATCGATAAAAGCGAAGTTAAGCACGAAGGTGCCTGCGATGACTGTAAACAAAGTATGTGGTTCCGGTCTCAAAGCTGTAACACTTGCGGCTCAAGCTATCAAATGCGGTGATGCAGATGTGGTGGTAGCAGGTGGCATGGAAAATATGAACCAGGCCCCGTATATCCTTGATAAGGCAAGATACGGGTATCGCATGGGTCATGGGGAACTCGTGGATACTATGATTCAAGACGGCCTATGGTGTATCTTCGGTGATACACATATGGGGATTACCGCTGAAAACCTCGGAGAAATATACAACATCAGCAGGGAAGAGCAGGATGAATTCGCTGCTTGGAGCCAGCAAAAAGCCGAGAAGGCGATAGCGGACGGAAGATTTGAGGACGAAATTGTCCATGTGGAAATTCCTCAAAGAAAAGGCGCTCCAATAGTGTTTTGCCGGGATGAACATGTAAGACCCGGCACCACCAAGGAGAAACTGGCCTTGCTAAGGCCTGCTTTCAAAAAAGACGGGACTGTTACAGCAGGCAACGCATCCGGCATAAATGACGGGGCAGCTGCTCTTATCATAGCCTCAAAAGATAAGGCAGCCGAACTTGGGGCAAAGCCTATGGCTACCATTAGGTCATACGCGTCTTCAGGCGTAGATCCGTCAGTGATGGGAATCGGACCTGTCCCTGCTACGAGACAAGCTCTGGTCGGAGCAGACCTGCGCCTTGATGATATCGATCTCATAGAGGCAAACGAGGCATTTGCTGTGCAATCCCTTGCAGTAGGACAGGAGCTTGGCTGGGACCCGGACAGAGTTAACGTTAACGGAGGCGCGATTGCACTCGGGCATCCGATTGGGGCAAGCGGCGCAAGGATCCTCGTTTCACTGTTACACGAGATGATAAAGCGTGATGTAAGCCTTGGTCTTGCCACTTTATGTATCGGAGGGGGTATGGGTCTCGCAGTCATAGTTGAAAGATAAGAGCTCTAAGGTGTGCCGGATCTACATGAATTACAGAGGATTTGGCAAGGCATAGGACTGTAAATGACAGCATAGGGTAATTCCGGGCGACTTACTATAGTAACGGATGCTGCCGCTGTTTTCCCGGGAGATGATACTCCGGGGAATTCCGGCAGCAGAGTGTAGGTGGACCTATTTGATTATCCGCGGAAAGGCTCTGCTTTTTGCTGTCATTTGTATATGTGTTGCCATGACAGTCCCTGAGATTATGGGCAAAGCTTTATTTTTGCCTGTGACAGGCAGGTTATATACGAGGACACGCGAGTATCCTGAAGTAGTATATGTCCCGAATTATACTGAAGGGCCATATCTTGCAGCAAGGTCAGCTGTGTTAATCGAGGCGACAACCGGCACAGTGGTTTATGGGAAGAACGAGCATATGCGTATGCATCCTGCCAGCACCACCAAGATAATGACCGCACTTCTTGCCATAGAGTTAGGTGATACCGAATCCACTGTTATAGTCAGCGGAAATGCAGCAAGTATTCCCGGATCTTCATTATGGCTCAAAAAGGGACAGGAAATAAAACTAGGGGATCTCATCCGCGGAACCATGCTGAGATCAGGCAATGACGGTTGCGTCGCTATCGCAGAACATATTGCAGGCAGAGAAGGAAACTTTGTAAGAATGATGAATTTAAAAGCCCGGAAACTTGGCGCAATGAATACAAGATTCGCCAACCCCCATGGCCTTACTGATCCAAACCACTATTCCACCGCATTCGACTTGGCCCTTATGGCTCGATATGGGTTGAAATATCCTTTATTTGCAGATATAGTAAGCACGCGGGAAGCGGAGGTCACTTTGACTCAAGGGGAATTCAAGGAAAAACGTAAACTTGCCAACACTAATTGGTTGCTTTGGTCGTTTGAAGGTGCGGACGGCGTAAAGACAGGGACTACGGCTGCTGCCGGCTACTGTCTCGTTGCGTCAGCTACCCGTCGTGGAGTTCAGTTTATATCAGTCGTCTTAGATTCAGATGCCAGATGGTCTGATTCCGCAAGGCTTCTCAGCTATGGTTTTGACAGGTTTCACGTGATGACTTTCGCAGAGAAAGGCCGGACTCTTGTAAAGACTCAAGTCAAAGGAGGAATGGCCCCTGAGGTCAGTGTGATGGCTGAAGACGACATGAGGATTGTAGTTCCGCGGGATCTCGCTCACCTTATTGAAGAGAAGATCGTTCTTGATGAACCGCTTATTGCGCCTGTTGTATCCGGTCAGACCGTAGGTAGATTGGTAATTATGTTTGATAAGGACGAATTGGCCGGAGTGGACCTGGTAGCTGAAGAAAGTGTGGCTAAGTTGACACTTCCTCGCCTAATAATGAGAAAACTTGAGGATACTGTAAGAAGGCCGAGGCTTCGGCGTATCTCTGAGAATTGCGGAGGTGAGTGGCTTTGGGGCTTTATGAAGGCCTAGACATGGATGTGGCAGTTATCGGCGCAGGTCCTGCAGGGCTTTCGGCTGCTCTCTATGCCGGACGCGCTAAGCTTTCCACTGTAGTGATAGAGCAAGGCGCGCCTGGTGGACAAGCAGCTACCACCCATTGGATTGAAAACTATCCCGGATTTCCCGAGGGGATTTCAGGGCCTGATTTGATGCAGCGTATGGAAGAGCAAGCACGTAAGTTTGACGTAGAATTCGTTTATGCCGGCGTAAACAGCATTTCTCGGGACAGCCGGGGGTATTTTTCGGTGATTTCCGATGAAAGCGAGTATACAGCGAAAACCGTAATCGTTGCCACAGGGACGATTCCTCGAAAGCTCGGTGTTTCCGGTGAGGACAAGCTCAGAGGCATGGGGGTGTCCTACTGCGCTACTTGCGACGGGCCGTTTTTCCGCGGAAAAGAAGTGCTGGTAGTCGGAGGGGGAGACTCAGCCATAGTTGAAGCCTTGTTTCTTGCGAAATTTGCCTCAAGGGTTACTGTTGTTCACAGGCGAGGGGAGCTTAGGGCGACAAAAGCGCTCCAAGATGACGCTTTCACCAACCCTAGGATTGGGTTTTATTGGCATTCGGTAGTTTCCGAAATTCTTGGCGACAGCAAAGTAGAAGGCATTATGATAAAGGATGTAAGGACCGGTGATGCCAAGCTTGTAGAAGCTGACGGCATATTTGTGGCAATCGGCAGCCGTCCTGATACCAAATTCATAGAGACTATGGTGGATACTGACGAAAGAGGCTATATTCTTACTGATGACCGAATGAGAACCCGTACGCCCGGATTATTGGCTGCCGGAGATGTCAGGGCGAAGTCGCTGAGACAAGTTGTGACTGCGGTAAGTGACGGCGCCATAGCTGCTGTAGAAGCGGAAAGATACATGTCCGAAGGTGGTCGGATATATCCAAAAGACACTGTATCCCCGTAGCCACAAGGAGTCAAGAGAGGGAATGCAAAGAAAGCAAGAGCCGCCTGGCCGGCACCTTGGGGTATACTGTGCCGGAAGCGGCTCTTGCCGGGTTTAGGGTGGTCTTTTGGCGTGGATATGTTGGAGGTAGACAAAACCTCGAACCATACATCATAAAGGGCGCGCGCCTCGGATTACAGGGTTTCAGGAGCTCCTTAGCCAGTGTGGGGATGGCCTCTTCTCTATAACAGAGGGGCTCAATCTCCCACTTCATTAATATATAACGTAGTTTATGAATTCTAGTTCCACAGCTTTAATCTTAATAGATCTTGCTTTGGCGAAAGGGGTTTCTAATACACGTAGTTAATTAATCACGAAGATCCGTGGAACCTACTAGGAAATATTTTACAGAGGATATGGGACATTCTCAGCGAATAAAAAAAGAATTGTGAAATATTAATAGCAGGTGTCGCCTTTGCCTTCATAAAATACAGCGTTATTTCGGCTCGCCCGGCGCCTAAGGAGCTCCCTTAAGTTTTCAATTGTTGTCATAGCTTAATTATTGCTATACAATAAAGTGTAATTGGCTGTAGGCTGGGGGGTGATGATTTTGGCATACGAAGTCCTCAAGGAGCTTCAGGAAACTGAAGCCCATGCTGATGAAATGATAAGTCAGGCGGAGGAGCGGGCGAAAGAGATTGTGCGAGACGCTCGCGTTACCGCACGGACCATGATAGAGAATGCGAAGTCTGAGGCAGCTACTGAGGGGAAATCCATAATTGAGGCTGAAGAAGCTAAAGCGCAGGCTGAAGCCTTTAAGACTCAAAAACGAAGTAGTAATCAATGTGACGAACTGCGAAATGCGGCGCGAGCCAACATTCCTCGTGCTGCCGACTTAGTAGTGGAGAGGATAGTGACGTCAAGTGGCAATCGCTAAGATGAAGAAGGTGTCGCTTGTTGCGCCTGTATCTTGCGCCGACGGCATCATCGGAGTGTTACAAGACGTTGGTGTGGTTGAAATTGAAAAGACTGAGATTGAGTCTCAGGAATACTCACTGTGCGATCTATCAGAAGTCCTTGCGGAGCTAGGCACGAAACAGGAAGAGCTGTCAAGGGCTCTCACTGAATTGAAGTTCTGTATAGACTTCCTTGACAGATTCGAGAGAATCAAGAAAAACATTATTGAGCAGTTCGCCGGGGGAAAGGTATATCTTCCGAACTCAACCTTTGATGACCTCGGAAGTAAGGTCGAAGAAGGACATAGGATTTACGAAGAGTGCCGGAGACTTGACGAAGAACTCTCGAAGAGAAGCACTGAAGAATCCCGTCTCTTAGATAACCACAATCAGCTTTCTGCTTGGGAATGGCTGGATATACCCGTTCCCGAATTAGCCGGCAGCAAACAGATATCGGTTGATCTTTATGAAATCTCATCACGTTTTTACGAAGACATTATGGCGGAACTCAATGAGTCATGTCCTCGTACTTATTTTGCGCCCGGCCCGTCATCAGGCACCCGCTATATCCCTGTTGTGGCAATCTCTCTTAGTGAGGACAGGGATAAGGTGCGCCAAGTCCTTTCAGCTCATAATATAGTCCCACAGCTTCTCCCTGAAGTGCAAGGTACACCCGCAGACGCTATGCGGAGAATTGAAGACAGGCTGTCTGCGATTGACAAAGAAATAGAGGACCTTACGGAGCAGGCAAAAGGATTGCTTAAGGAGCGCGTCAAGATTTACTCCATCTATGACCACTTATCCCTCGCTTTAGACCGGAAAACCTTAGCTTCTGAATGTCCTGCTACACGAACTGCATTCTTGATAGAAGGGTGGGCACGTGAGGATGCCTTGCCTGAATTGGAAAAGGCTGTGCGGTCAGAATACGATTTGGTTCATATAGAGGCGCGTGATCCGTTAGACGATGAGAATCCTCCTGTCACTTTAGATAACCCGGCATTTGCTACGCCTTTTGAGGCAGTCACGGAAATTTACGGAATGCCAAGGCCGGGGACAATTGATCCTTCGTTTGCGTCTATGCCCTTCTTCTTTATATTTTTCGGGATGGCGCTAGGAGACGCCGGATACGGGGTTATACTGAGCATAGTTTGCTTGCTTCTGCTGAAGAAAATCAAGATGGCAGGAACGGCAAAGAAACTTTTCACCATGATGGCAATATGCGGAGCTGCGTGTGTGTTGGTAGGGGCTGTCACAGGTTCTTGGTTCGGTGACCTGTTCGGCATCGCTCCTCTTTGGTTCAGCCCTTTGGACAACCCCTTGCTTATGCTCGGCGTATCTTTTGCGTTGGGGCTTGTCCAGATCTATGTTGGTCTTGGTATAAAACTCTATTATAATGTCAAACAAGGAAACCTGAAGGAAGCCATATTCGATCAAGGCTTGTGGTATCCTTTCTTGACAGGTTTTATTCTGCTGATAGGCGCATCCGCCCTTGGCAATCCTGTTATGAGCGAAGTTGGAAAATGGCTGGCTATATTAGGTGCAGTCGGACTCATTCTTACTCAAGGGAGAGCTCATAAGAATATCATTATGCGATTAGGGGCAGGAATCTTGAGCCTGTATGATCTCACAGGATATGTCAGCGACATACTGTCATATTCGAGGCTTTTAGCCTTAGGGCTTGCCTCATCTGTAATTGCGATGGTAGTTAACGATATGGCAAAGCGTTTTCTCTCAATCCGGTTTGTCGGATGGATTCCCATGCTCATGCTCCTTGTCATCGGGCATGTATTTAATCTGGCGATTAACGTAATTGGCTCGTACGTACATTCCAGCAGATTGCAGTACGTAGAGTTCTATGGGAAGTTTTTTGAAGGCGGAGGCAGAAGATTCAGGCCTTTTAGTAAGAAGACAAAGTACATTGAGATTGTGGAGGAAGGGGAGGCATAGAAAGATATGTCAATCACAGTAGGAATGGTCTTGGGTTTTATTGCAGTGGCTGTAGCATTTATCCTTCCGGGGATCGGATCATCAATCGGAGTAGCTTTGGTGGGCTCAGCAGGTTCCGGGGTGGTAACGGAAGACCCTGATAAGTTCGGACAAGTTCTTCTCTTACAAGTTATTCCGGGAACGCAGGGTATATACGGAGCGCTTACAGGATTCCTGCTCATGATGAAAATGGGAGTCTTTAGCGGAAATATCATTAGATTGACCACTTCTGAAGGCTGGCTTGCAATCGCAGCAGCTATGCCCATTGCCTTAGTCGGGCTTATTTCCGCTGTTTACCAGGGTAAGGTAGCCGCTGCAGGCCTTGGGGTGGTAGCGAAGCGTCCTGAAGAGCTGGGAAAACCTTTGGTTTTCGCGGCCATGGTTGAGACCTACGCAGTGCTGGCATTCCTTGCAACGCTGCTTCTGGTACTATTTGGTATTGAATTCGGAGGAGTGGCATAAATGGACGCGCTGGAGAAGATGAAGGAGACTATCCTTCAAGAAGCGCAACTAAAGGCTGATGAGATTGTGGAAGCTGCTAAACGTGACGCGGATGCGATTCTCCAAGAAGCGCGGGCAGAAGCTGCGAGGAAGCGTGAAGAGGAGCTGGCCGAAGCCAGAGAGAAAGCCGAAGAGAACGCAAGACGTATTGCCACTTTGGCTGATTTAGACGCGAGAAGACAGATCCTTGCTGCAAAAGAGGAACTGGTTAAGGAAGCGTTCTCAGAAGCTAAGAGTCGACTTGCCTCTCTTGAACCTGAAGTGTACAAGGGATATCTGAAGCAGACTTTGTTTGCTGCGGCAGGCGATATTGGCGGAGACGTTATCATGTCTGAGCAGGATCGGTCGACAATCGGTGAAAGAATCGTATCGGAAGTCAATGCTGAACTTGCTAAGGCAGGACGCAAAGGTAAAGTTCAATTAGCTGATATTTCAGGAGACTTCATCGGAGGTTTTATCCTACGTTCAGGAAAGGTTGAAGTTAACTGTACTTTCGACGCTATCCTGGCCAGGGAATATGAGGCATTGCTAGTTGACGTAGCCAAGATCCTTTTTGGTTGAAAACGCTTCTCGGTCGGGAGGTGACGAATTGCTGGGACTTGAAGAAAAGTATGCATACGCGGTCGGCCGAGTCCGGGCTGTTGAGGCCAGGCTTCTCGACCGCGCGACAATAGAACGAATGATTGACGCTCCCGATGTGCATAGCGCTTTTAAGGTGTTAGAAGAAGCCGGTTATGCTCACGTTGAAAGTCCGGCGAAGGAGCGCCTGTCTATAGACGAGATTCTGGATGAAGAGGAATTGAAACTGCTTCGTTTCATCAAGGAAACGAGCCCCGATGAGAGACTGGCGGAGTTTATTACATTGCGACACGATTATCATAATCTAAAGGTTATGATAAAGGCTGAGATTTACAATGTCTCGCCAAAAGGCGCCATATCCCGTCTCGGGTCTCTCGACACAGAAGCCGTCAGCAAGGCCTTGGACGGGGATGCACTGGCCTTGCCCCGTGAGTTCACCCTGGCGATAGAAAACGCAAAGGCTGTTCATTCCTTGCGCCCTTCTCCTGAAGTCATAGATATCATGATTGATAAGGAGATGCACGAGGCCTTGCTTAAAAGGGCGCAGGCTATAGGGATCCCGTTTCTTACAGAGCAAGTCCGGAGGGAGATAGACTTCCTCAACCTTTCCATATTCTTAAGAGCAAGGAAGATGAAGAGGGACAAGTGGCTTGTGGATCATGCGTTCGTGTCAGGGGGCAATGTGGACCCCGGAAAGTTTAGCCAGGCTTATGAAGACGAGTCCCCTGAGTCGCTAACAGATATTCTGTCAGGAACAGGATATGAGTTCATTGCTAGGCGCGGGTTGAAGCTGCTTGAGGAAGGAAAATCCCTTTCTGAGATAGAGCGGTTTTTTGAGGGAGCTCAAACCGGGTCAATCCGGCAAGCCAGATACGTTCCGCTAGGCCCCGAGCCACTCATCGGATATATTCTTGCAAAACAACAAGAATTGCAAATAGCGCGGCTGGTGATTGCAGGTAAAGCAGCAGGGGTGTCCAGGGATAGCATGAGGGAAAGGCTACGTGATACGTATGTATAAGATGGCAGTGGTTGGTGAGGAAGAAGCTGTCTTGGGATTTCGTTCCCTGGGAGCGGATATATTTACCTTGAGTGGGCCTGAAGAAGGCGTTCATATTATAACTGCGCTTCAAAAAGGCAGGTACGGGGTGATCTTTCTCACTGAATGGGCGGCGAATACAGTGCCTGAACTTGTGGAGGCGTTTGATGATCAACCCCTTCCTGCAGTGGCGATAATTCCGGGGATTGAGGGTTCAATGGGGCTTGCCAGGACACGGATGAAGAAGATCGTGGAAAAGGCTGTCGGCGCCGACATCTTATTCCAGGAGAGAGGGTAGGATCTGGTATGGATGAAGGAAGAATCATTAAGGTCTCAGGGCCTTTGGTAATAGCTGAAGGAATGGGCAACGCAAAAATGTACGACGTAGTGCGGGTGAGCGATAAGAGGCTCATCGGCGAGATCATAGAAATGCGGGGCGACAAGGCGTCAATCCAGGTTTATGAGGAGACAGCCGGTCTCGGGCCCGGCGAACCGGTTTACACTACCGGTGAGGCTCTTTCCGTGGAGCTGGCGCCCGGCCTGATAGAGGCGATATACGATGGAATTCAGAGGCCTCTTGACAAAATTAAGGATCGTGTCGGTGACCGCATTGAGCGCGGAATTGAATTGCCCGGTATAGACCACGAGCGTAAGTGGTATTTTGAGCCAAAAGTAAAGCCCGGGGATTCGGTGAAACCCGGGGATATCATCGGTGTGGTCCAAGAGACAACCGTTGTGGAGCACCGGATAATGGTCCCCCATGGTATCCGAGGTACGGTTCGGGATATCAAAGAAGGCGAGTTCACAGTTGTCGACGTGGTGGCAACTGTTGAAACAAGCGACGGTCCGAAAGATATTACGATGCTGACCCGCTGGCCGGTTCGGCGGGGAAGACCATATGCGGAGAAGCTTCCTCCCTATGCGCCGCTTGTTACAGGGCAGCGTATCATAGACATGTTCTTTCCGGTAGCCAAAGGCGGAGCTGCCTGCGTGCCGGGACCGTTCGGCAGCGGCAAAACCGTTGTCCAGCACCAGCTGGCAAGGTGGGCTGACTCAGATATCATCGTCTACGTAGGCTGCGGGGAGCGTGGAAATGAGATGACTGAGGTGCTCATGGATTTTCCGGAGCTTACTGACCCACGCACAGGCGAGCCTCTCATGAAGAGAACAACGCTTGTGGCAAATACTTCAGACATGCCTGTAGCAGCCCGTGAAGCTTCAGTCTACACCGGTATCACCATAGCTGAGTATTTCCGCGACATGGGCTATAATGTAGCCCTTATGGCAGACTCAACGTCCAGGTGGGCTGAGGCGCTTCGTGAGATTTCGGGACGACTGGAGGAAATGCCGGGTGAAGAGGGATACCCTGCATACCTTGGTTCCAGAATAGCTGAATTCTATGAGCGTGCAGGACGTGTCAAGTGTCTCGGGGCTGACGGAAGAGAAGGCACACTAACTGTTATCGGAGCTGTGTCTCCTCCGGGCGGGGATTTGTCAGAGCCTGTGGCTCAGGCGACACTCCGAGTGGCGAAGGTATTCTGGGGCCTGGATTCAACGTTGGCTGCAAGGCGTCATTTCCCTGCAATTAACTGGCTCATCAGCTATTCCCTTTATCTTGAGCGCTTGGAAGAACAGATTTCCAAGACGGTTTCAACTGACTTCGGGGATCTGAGACGGGAAGCCATGCAACTTTTGCAGGAAGAGGCGGAGCTCGAGGAAATCGTAAGACTTGTCGGTATAGATGCCTTATCTGTCAAAGATAGGTTGTCACTTGAGACCTCAAAATCAATACGTGAAGACTTCCTGCACCAAAACGCATATCACGAGGTAGACACGTATACGTCTCTTAATAAGCAAAGGCTTATGCTCAAGGCTATTTTGGACTTCCACCATTCTGCCCTGAATGCGGTGGAAGCAGGCGTTCCTTTTGATGCCATCATGAAGCTGGAAGTCCGTGATACTATAGCCAGGATGAAATATGTTCCTGAGAACGAAGATGAGAGACTAAACAGTGTGTTCCAGGAGATGAAGGCTGCTTTTCGTGGCCTGACCGAGGCAGCGGGGGGTGAGGAAGTTGCTTAAGGAATACAGAACAGTTTCCGAAGTTGCCGGCCCACTCATGGTGGTGGAGCAGGTTGAAGGTGTTAAATACGGTGAGCTTGTAGAAATCGAAGTTTCCAAAGATGAAATCAGACGAGGCAGGGTGCTCGAAGCAGACGGTTCAAGGGCTTTGGTTCAGCTATTCGAAGGGTCAGCGGGTTTGAATCTCTCTGCCGCAAAAGTGAGATTCCTCGGACGAGGCATAGAGCTCGGAGTGTCCATGGACATGCTAGGCCGGGTTTTTGACGGATTCGGCAGGCCTCGGGACGGCGGTCCGGAGATTATCCCTGAGAAAAAAGTGGATATCAACGGTAGCCCCATAAATCCCTATGCCAGGGACTATCCGTCAGAGTTTATCCAGACAGGTATTTCCGCGATAGACGGGTTGAACACTCTTGTAAGGGGACAGAAACTCCCTATCTTCTCAGGCTCAGGACTCCCTCATGCTGCCCTTGCTGCTCAAATTGCAAGGCAAGCAAGGGTTCTTGGCACGGATGAGAAGTTCAGTGTAGTGTTCGGCGCGATGGGTATCACATTTGAAGAAGCTGACTATTTTATCTCAGATTTCAAACGGACAGGAGCTATTGAGCGTGCCGTGCTTTTCATGAATCTAGCTGACGACCCGGCCATTGAAAGGATATCCACTCCGAAGATGGCTCTTACCGCTGCTGAATACCTGGCGTTTGAAAAAGACATGCATGTCCTTGTTATTCTCACTGACATAACCAACTATGCAGAGGCGCTCAGGGAAATTTCCGCAGCGCGAATGGAAGTGCCGGGGCGTCGTGGATATCCGGGATATATGTATACAGACCTTGCTACAATGTATGAGAGAGCAGGACGTATCAAGGGGCGGAAAGGGTCTATAACTCAGATTCCCATTCTTACTATGCCTGAGGATGACAAGACCCACCCTATCGTGGACTTGACTGGCTACATTACAGAAGGCCAAATACTGCTCGCTCGGGAGCTGCATCGCAAAGGCATATATCCGCCTATAGACGTTTTACCGTCACTGTCAAGGCTAAAGGACAAGGGAATCGGCCATGGAAAGACAAGGGAGGATCATGCTGATACCATGAACCAGCTTTATGCTGCTTATGCCAGAGGGAAAGACGCAAAGGAACTTGCGGCTATTTTGGGCGAGGCAGCCCTTTCCGAAGACGATAGGAAGTTTTCTAAGTTCGCGGATGAATTTGAGAAGAGATATGTGAATCAAGGTCCTGAAGAGAACAGGACCATAGAGCAAACCCTTGATCTGGGCTGGGAACTCTTGACGCTTCTACCTGTTAGAGAGCTAAAGAGAATCCGCGAGGAATATATCGAGAAGTACCTGCCCAAAGCGCGTCCGGCGTAATGAAAAGGGGTATTAGGAGCGGGCACGGCCCGGTGCAGGAGGGAGGCTTAGCTCTAGAGCAGCTATGGAAATTAGAGTAAGCGCCACACGGATGCAGCTTCTTTCAACAAGGAAGCGGCTGGTGATGGCAGAACGAGGACATAAACTGCTGAAAGACAAGCTCGATGAGCTCATGAAGCATTTTCTCGAGTTAATTAGGGCGGAACGTGAACTCCGCGAGGAGGTAGAGGCTGCCCTTGCTCACACGCTACCTGCATTCCTCGAAGCAAGAGCTACGATGAACAGAGAAGCGATAGAAGGAGCCCTCCTTGTTTCCAGGGCTCAATCTAAAATAGAGGCGAGCTCGAGAAATATCATGAACGTTAAGGTGCCTGAGCTTACCTGGGTAATCGGTGAGGCGCAGGACGTATATCCTTATGGGTTTTACGGGACTTCTGCGGCTCTGGATGACGCTGTGGAAGGCTTGACAAAGATTGTGCCGAAATTGGTGGAACTTGCGCAAGTTGAGAAAAGCATTGAACTCCTTGCTGATGAGCTGGAAAAGACCAGGCGTAGGGTCAATGCCTTAGAATATGTAGTTATTCCCGATCTTGAAGAGACAGCCAGATATATTGTGATGAAACTGGATGAAGTTGAACGGGGTAACCTGACACGTCTCATGAAAGTTAAGGAAATAGTCAGAGAAAAGAGAGGGTAATTAACATATACACCAATTGCGGAGCTGTCAGGCTTCACGTAGAGCATACGATTTTTCGCCCCCTGATTTTGAAATTGTGTCAAAGGATAGGGGGCGTTTTCTCTTTTGAAAACCGGAGAAGCTAATCCTGAGGTGATTGATTATGCTTTCTATCCAATCAATGGAAAACGGACTTCGAGTTGTGACCTATGAAATGCCTCATATGAGGTCTGCGTCTTGCACCATTTGGATCGGCGCAGGCGCCAGGTATGAAACGCAGGAAATAAGCGGAGTTTCTCACTTTATCGAGCATCTATTATTCAAGGGGACTCGAAAACGCAAGGATAACTTAGAAATATCCCAGGCGATAGAGGGAATTGGGGGATCCATTAACGGTTTCACTGACAAGGAGGCTACATGTTATCTGGTGAAGGTGCCTGCAAGCGAATTCTTACTGGGTATAGATGTCCTCGCAGATGTTGTTTTAGATTCCCTTTTCCTGGAGGAATCCATAGAAAAGGAGCGGGGAGTCATTATTGAAGAAATCAACATGATAAGGGACAGGCCCGACTCATGGGTTCATGTGATTTTGGAGGATCTTGTATGGCCCGGTCATCCCATGGGGAGAAGCATAGCCGGGACTGTGGACTCAATTGCAGCCATGTCGAGAGAGGCAATTCTTGATTACTTTGCTTCTTTCTATCATCCTGGAAATATCGTAGTCTCAGTTGCAGGCTGCGTATCACATGAAGAAGTGAATCGCGCTGTAACAGGCTTCTTTCAAGAAAGAGAAAGCCGCAAGAAGAAGGCGTTCCTGCCGGTTGAAGCCAAGGCCGAAGGGCCGTTTGTAAGAGTGGAGAAACAAGACACCAAGCAGGCCAATATCGCATTGGGGTTTCCCGGATATCATAGGCTTCATCCCCGGCGTTATGCGCTGGAGCTACTTGACGTCATTTTAGGCCAAGGTATGAGCTCCAGACTGTTCCAGGAGGTCAGGGTAAAGCGAGGGCTGGCATATTCAGTGGGATCTCAGTATTCGCCACACCTTGATACCGGAATATTGCGTGTTTATGCAGGAGTCGACGGAGAATCCTGCAAGGATGCGGTAGACGTAATTCTTGGGCAATTAGCCACAATTCGGGATACGCCTGTATCTGCTGCTGAACTTCGTAGAGCAAAGGACTTCTATAAAGGCAGCCTTTCTTTGAGGTTGGAGGATACTCTCAGTCTGGCTCTAAGACATGGGGGGCATATGGTGTTGTCCGGCAAGATAATCCCTGTGGAGGAGGTTCTCCAACGAATTGAGGCTGTAACGCCGGATGAGATACAAAGCGTGGCAGGGGATTTGCTCAGGAAAGAGAAGCTGAGTTTAGCTGCGGTCGGCCCTATTGAGGAAGAGGAAGAGATGATGGGAGTAATAAGCTCATCTGTGCTATAATGAAAAACGTGGTTTGATCTTGCACTTAGTGGATTGGCGTACAGGAGGGGACCGGGTTGTACAATGTAGTTGATGATGTCAGGCGCGAAATTCAAAGCGGTATTATCGCCGGCCTGGCAAGATCAGGGATTCTTGAGGTATTAGGAGATTTTTCTGACAGGGATATTCCGGTGGAGTATACAAGGGAGAAAGCTCACGGTGATTTTGCCACACCTATCGCACTTATCCTGGCAGGAAAGGTAAAGAAGAAGCCTCGGGATGTCGCTGAGACGATAGTGGGCAATATGGATATAGAAAAGGACAAGACTCGTTATATTCAACATGTTGAAATAGCCGGTCCCGGATTTATCAATTTTTTCCTTGGACGCGAGTGGCTGGAAGATGTATTAAAGGTCATTTTGAAATCGGGGGCTCAATACGGCAGGTCTGATATGGGACATGGCCGTAAGATTCTCTTGGAGTTTGTCAGCGCAAATCCCACCGGTCCCATGAATGTAGTAAATGCCAGGGCAGCCGCAGTCGGCGCCTCTTTGGCAAATATCCTTGAGGCCTCAGGCCATGATGTTTCTACCGAGTATTACATAAATGATGCCGGCGGCCAGATCAATGTGCTTGGCGCCTCTTGCGAACTGAGATATCTTGAACTTAAAGGCGAAGATGTAGAATTCCCTGAGTGGGGATATCAGGGGGCCTACATTGTTGACATAGCTCGCTTAGCCATGGATAAGCACTCCAAGAAGCTTGAAGCCATGGACGCTGAAAAAAGAGGTGAGTTTTTCCGGGACTTTGCGCTTTCCTGTATGCTTGAAGAGCAAAAGGCTTCCCTTGCTCGCTTCGGGGTGGAGTTTGACGTATGGTTCAGTGAAAGGAAGTTGGTCGATGCAGGCGCAGTCCAAGAGGTTATTGAGATCTTAACGCAAAGGGGCATGGTATACGAGGCAGACGGTGCGCTTTGGTTGCGCACTACTGAATTTGGTGATGAGAAAGACAGAGTAGTTGTAAAGAGCGACGGGGACTACACATACCTTGCCGGAGATATTGCATATCACAGAAATAAACTCGAGCGAGGATTTGACCTGTTGATCAATATATGGGGTCCTGACCACCATGGCCATGTAATACCGACCAGAGCCGGCCTCGAAGCGCTGGGGTATCCCGGCAGTAGCCTGGAAGTTTTGCTCCTGCAGTTCCTGTCCCTTATGTCCCGCGGCGAACGTGTCAAAATGTCGAAACGCGCCGGCGAGTTCGTGACCATGGATGAGCTCATAGATGAGGTCGGCAAAGACGCGGCCCGTTACTTCCTATTGATGAGGAATATTGAGAGTCACCTGGAATTTGACCTCAGCCTTGCCAAAGAGCATTCACAAGCCAACCCTGTCTACTATATCCAGTATGCCCATGCCAGGATTTCCAGCATATTTAGACAAGCTGAGGGGAGAGGGATAAACCTTAGTGACACAGGGGGGATTGACTTTTCCAACCTTACTGAGGAGATTGAACTTGACATTATACGGAAACTTGCATCCTACCCTGACGAGGTGGCAATGAGCGCTATTGAACGCGCGCCTAATCGATTAGCGGGCTATGCGTTGGATCTTGCAGGGCTTTTCCATTCGTTTTACAATAGCCATAGAGTGATTAATGAGGATCCTGATTTAACCGTGGCAAGACTTGGGCTTTCCGAGGCAGTCAGAACAGTGCTTGCCAATGTCTTGGGCCTTCTTGGAATATCTGCTCCCCACGAGATGTAGGTGCAGGAAAATACTGAGGTTGGAGACTAATCATGAAGAGGTTTAGGGACGAGGTTTCACAAGCCTGGGCCGCCATTTCCGGCGCGCTTAAGGATACTTACGGGTACCTTGGCACTGTACTGCTGATAAGTATTGTTTGGTTCGCTGTTGCAGCAGGTGTGATATTTCTCATGAGTTTTTTCGTCGAGTCTCTTCTTGTGTCAGTGCCTGTGGTAATTGTTTTGACATCCCCCTTAATCGGTGCAGGTTTTTATGTGACGAGTCTTATCCTTCAAGGTGATTATGTTGTGCCGAGAGATTTTATCTTTGGCCTGAGAAAGTTCTTCGGGAGAAGCCTGGCTATATCCGGTGTGGGAGTAGCCCTTGCAAGTATACTGGTCTTTGATATAGTATGGTTCTTGGCAAGGCCTGCGTGGCTCGTAAAAATAATCGGATTGGCTTTTGCATATTTCTTGCTGTTTATTGCCATGATTTCAATATACTTATTTCCGGTGGCAATCAATCAAGATTTGGGGTTTATAAAAACCCTTAAGAACGCTGCATTACTTACACTGGCCAACCCTTTCTATTCTCTGATTATCCTAGTATTTCAAGTGGCAGTGGCTGTTCTCTCTCTGAGATTTGTCCCGCCTGTATTCTGCATGGCATATTTGGGCTTTGTCAGTTTTTTGGGGAATAGGGCTACTGTGATTCTCCTTGAACGCTACGGTGTGATTTCAAATATGGAAGGGGAAGAGCAAAATGACAGCGAAGCTTCAAATTAGGTGGTTTGGTCATTCATGTTTTTTGATAACGTCGACATCCGGCACAAGGATTCTTACTGACCCGTTTGACGAGACTGTAGGTTATCGTCTTCCTGATGTTTCCGCAGATGTTGTGACATCCAGTCACGATCATTTTGACCACAATAATGTCTCTGTGGCTCGCGGGAACCCGGTGGTGCTGAAAGCAGAGGGAGAATACAAGGATGACAGGACCAGGATCTCTTCTGTTGAAACATGGCATGATGCTGAACACGGAGCAAAGCGCGGCAAAAACCGGGTATTCATCATTGAAACTGATGGAGTCAGAATAGTCCATATGGGTGATATCGGACATGATCTTACGTCTTCGCAACTTAACGCTATCGGTCAAGCAGATGTGCTTCTTGTGCCTTGCGGAGGGCATTACACTATTGATGCAGCAGGCGCCAAGAGACTTGTTGCAGCCACTTGCCCGAAGGTTGTGATACCTATGCATTACAAGACAAACACAGTTCGCGACTGGCCTATCGCAAAGGTAGATGAATTTCTTGAAGGTTACGATAACGTAGTGAGGCTGGACTGTAACGAGCTTGAATTGACTCCGGGCGCTCTGCCTGAGGATACTACAGTATATGTGTTGAAGCTGTAATTGACCTTATTGTGATTAATGTCAAAGGAACGGATTTCTCCGGGGTATAATATTCGCGCAGGTCAGTTGCTTTATTTGTAGCAGGAGGGAAAGGGACCTTGGCAAAGTATGTGTTTGTGACCGGCGGAGTTGTCTCAGGACTGGGTAAAGGCGTTACTGCCGCGTCTATAGGGAGGCTTTTGAAAAGCAGGGGGCTCCGAGTGACTGCTTTGAAGCTGGATCCATACATTAACGTGGATCCTGGCACAATGAGCCCGTATCAACATGGAGAGGTATTCGTTACAGAAGACGGTGCTGAGACCGACCTGGATCTTGGACATTACGAGCGGTTTATTGATGTGGATCTTGCCAGAGGCAATAACATTACCACAGGGATGATATACTGGTCCATAATTAACCGAGAGCGAAAAGGCGGTTTCCTCGGTGGGACTGTTCAAGTTATTCCACACGTGACAAATGAAATCAAATCCAGGATTATTCAGACAGGGGAAGAATCCGGGGCTGATGTTGTGCTGGTTGAAATCGGGGGCACAGTCGGTGACATTGAAAGTCTGCCTTTCCTTGAAGCTATCAGACAGCTCCGTAGTGATCTGGGACGCGAGAGCGTCATGTACATACATGTCACGTTAGTCCCTTATCTTAAGGTAGCAGGGGAGTTAAAGACAAAGCCCACGCAGCACAGTGTTAAGGAGCTCAGAAGCATCGGAATACAGCCTGATGTAATAGTCGCACGATCTGAGTGCCCGTTGTCTGATGAGATCAAAGCGAAAATCGCTCTGTTTTGTGATATAGATGAACGTGCGGTCATACCTAACCTCGATGCAGAGACCATGTATGAGGTGCCTTTGGCTTTTGAGAGCGAAGGATTGGACGACATTGTCATTGAACGATTGGGCCTCCAACGCCTGGCCGGTGAGAGAGATCTTTCAGAATGGAGAGATATGGTCTTTCGGTTGCTTAATCCCAAGCGTGTTGTCAAGGTGGCTATCGTCGGGAAGTATGTCGCCTTGCCTGATGCGTATCTTAGCACTGTTGAAGCATTACGACACGCAGGAGTAGCTTGTGAAACACAGGTAGACATTTCGTGGGTCAATTCTGAACTCCTGGAGACTGATGATCCCGAGAAGGTTATCGGCGATGTCCACGGCATTATCGTTCCGGGAGGGTTCGGATGTAGGGGAGTAGAAGGCAAGATTGTCGCTGCACGTTACGCCAGAGAGAACAATGTGCCGTTTTTCGGGCTTTGCCTGGGGCTTCAATGCGCTGTTGTGGAATACGCCAGGTCAGTCTTGGGGCTTAAGAACGCAAATACCACAGAGTGTGATCCTGATACTCCTCATCCAATAGTCAGGCGTCTTCCCGGTCAGGAGGGGGTTGAAGAACTCGGCGGCACCATGAGACTGGGCGCCTTGCCGTGTAAGGTGATGCCCGGTTCTATTGCAGAGGCGGCGTACGGAAGTGATATAATCTATGAGCGACACAGACATAGATTCGAAATCAATACTTCATACAAGGATATGCTGGATGCGTCAGGCATGGTGACAACGGCCATGTCCCTTGACAGCCGTCACATTGAGATTGTCGAGTTGAAAGGTCATCCGTGGTTCCTGGGAACTCAGTTTCATCCTGAGTTCAAGTCGAGGCCGAACCGTCCTCACCCCCTGTTTTCTCAGTTTATGCAGGCGATTCTGAAACAAGCAGGGTTTAATCAGGAGATCTTAGGGATATAATATGCTTGACTTTATTTAGAAGAGCAGTTTGAAACTTTCAGAAGGAATCGGAGCGTGGGTGACGAAGTTTAATGATAAGTCAGTCTGTCATCCCACATTATCTTGATGGTCCGGTATCTCGGTGTTGTATTCTTCACATAGCGATACCTATTTGTCCGCAGTCGTTATGAGTTTCAAGAGGTGCTTTTCAATCCTAATGAAGTCTCCCTGGCAACTTTTCAAGAATACAGTGTATTAGGCAGAGATTCTTCTCCATCTCAGCGACGAGGCGGTTCTTTTAATTCTTGCTAATTTCATACCGTAAATGGGTCTTGGCAGGTGCACGCACGGATTTTTATAGTATCGCAAGTCCCTGGTAGCAAGTTTCGGAAGATGAGGGAATCTGGCAAGAGTACGTCAGATATGCAAAAATTACAGGAAAGGGAATGATACGTGCATGGCGCGAAATGGTCAAAACCACAATGAAGACCCAGCGATGAACCTCGGTGACCTTGAGGCGAAAACAATCCAAGAATTGCACGAGGTTGCGCGAGATTTGGGCATCGCCGGGGTGTCAAAACTCAGAAAGAGAGACTTGGTGTTCGAGATATTGAAGGTGCGCGCGGAGAAGGAAGGGCTGATTTTCGCTGACGGTATACTGGAAATCATGAACGACGGATTTGGCTTTCTTAGGGTAGTCGGCTTGAATCCAAGTCCTGATGACATTTATGTCTCGCCTTCACAGATAAGAAGATTTGCCCTCCGCACGGGGGATGAGATATCGGGGCAGATAAGACCGCCGAAGGATAATGAAAAGTATTTTGCTCTTCTCAGGGTGGAGGCAGTAAATGGGGCTGACCCTGACAGTGCCACAAGGAGGCTGTTTTTTGAGGATCTTACTCCGATATATCCTAATGACAGACTACACCTTGAGACCTCCCCAAGAGAAATAACCACTCGGATGATAGACTTAGTGGCGCCTCTGGGAAAAGGGCAGCGTGGCCTTATAGTTTCACCTCCTAAGGCAGGTAAAACCACTGTGCTTAAGAAGCTGGCCAACTCGATTACCACTAATCATCCTGAAGTTGTTCTTTTGGTTTTGCTCATCGATGAGCGTCCGGAGGAAGTAACAGACATGGAGCGGTCTGTAAAAGGCCTTGTAATGAGTTCTACATTTGACCTTCCGCCTGAGAATCACATAAGAGTAGCGGAAATGGTGCTGGAGCGGGCGAAGCGGCTTGTGGAGCACTCCAAAGATGTAGTGATTTTGATGGACAGTATCACCAGGCTTGCCAGAGCTTATAACCTCGTTGAACCGCCAAGTGGGCGGACTCTGTCAGGAGGGCTTGATCCTAACGCGCTTAGAAGTCCAAAGAGGTTCTTCGGTGCAGCGAGAAACATCGAGGAAGGCGGAAGCCTTACTATTATTGCGACAGCGCTGGTTGAAACAGGCAGTCGCATGGATGATGTTATTTATGAGGAATTCAAAGGCACAGGCAATATGGAACTGCATCTTGACCGTAAGCTTTCTGAAAAACGCATTTTCCCGGCAATCGACATCAATAAGTCCGGAACGCGTAAGGAAGAGCTTCTTCTTACTGAAGAGGAGTTAAATATGATGTACCTGTTGCGGCGAGCCATGGCGAATCTGGGTGCACAGGAAATGACTGAACTCATTATTGAACGTCTCCGTCATACAAAGAGTAATGAGGAGTTTAGGCAGTTGGTAGTGAAATCTGCGTTTGCAGATAATGTCAGAGCACTAAGCTAATGAGGGCCGGATGTATCCGGGGACTGACAGCATAAGGCCTACCGAAATGCTTTCATCATCTTTGCAAAGCACTCCTTAGGAACCGTTAGCGTACTATGCTGCCGTGGTTGAAGAGGCATATGGCGCAATGTATAATGACAGCATGGATTTATTTATACCCGGTGAGGAAACTTCAGGCTTGTTTTGCACATTATACTCTGATGAGCAAGGTAACATATTTGAGGAACCGGATTTGGCTGCGTTGGGTCGGTCGTGGGATGAGATGTGGGAGATGGAATCCAGCGATATGATCCCCATGCCCGAAGGATCCACGATTATGGTGCTGCCCGGGCGCCATTCTGTGGGCGTGGAACGGCATAAAGGAGAGGCCTTGTGCGTATGGACTTACGAAGAGATATCCGGGAAAGGAATCGAACGGCCTGGACTGGCTGTAGCAGCCTTGTTGCCGATAGGATTTACTCGCATATTGGCCCCTGCGTACGTCTTGGACGAACGCAAGAAGCCCATTGTTTTACCTTTATACGGTTACACAGCCATGGCTATGCGAAACGGGAAGCCTTACGTAGCAGCCTTACAAACTGACGATCCGTCAAGATGGGATCCCAAGGAGTATAATACCTCTCAGCTTCCTGAGCTGATCGAGGAGAGAATTTCGAAGAGCCCCAACAACAGACTCCTCAAACAGCTTGCCAAGTGCTCAAGTATGTACTCTTGCCCTACGGCTGAGAACGTGTTCTACAAGAGATGGGAAGGCGGGATTCCTGTATCCCCTGTATGTTCCGCCCATTGCATCGGGTGTATTTCACTTCAACCTTCAGAATGCTGTCCGTCGCCTCAAGCAAGGATTGACTTTGTTCCTTCCGTCCAAGAAATAGCGGAGATAGCAGTACCTCATCTTGAGGAAGCAAGCTCGGCGATTATCAGTTTTGGCCAGGGTTGTGAAGGAGATCCTCTGCTTCAAGGCGAAACTCTTGCTGAGGCCATTGCCTGTATCAGAGCTGAGACTCGCCGAGGCATTCTGAATTTGAATACAAATGCAGGCCTTACCGGGGAAATGGCGAAGGTTTGTAGGGCCGGGCTGGACAGTGTAAGAGTAAGCTTGATAAGCGCCAGGGAAGAGGTATATACTGCCTACCATCGCCCTTTTGACTACAGCTTCAGCGATGTGATAGCGTCAATAAGACAGGCAAAGGATCTGGGGGTGTATGTCTCACTGAATCTTCTTTCATTCCCCGGACTTACAGACCGAAAAGAAGAATTTGAGGCTCTCTCGGATCTCGTGGACAAGTTAGGAATTGACATGATACAGTTCAGGAATCTTAATATTGACCCGGATATGCTTATTCAGGCTTTACCTGCGCCTCAAGAAGATGTTATGGGGATGGGTAAGATGATTGACAGTTTACGGGCAAGATTCCCCCATGTTCGACTGGGGAATTTCAGCCCTTCCAGTGAGGAGCTGTGACACCGGCCATAAACCACGGCCTTGTGATGAGGGGCGGAACGATGTGAAAGAGCCTACCAACACGAGAAAACTGGTACGAGGAACGGCAGGGGCGATTCTTTTGAGCGCCTTTGCTGCTTTTCTTGTATTACAGGTTACTGCAAAAGGAGAAGATTGGCGCGGTCTGTTCCAAGTAGACCCATCTCAACTTGCAATTGCAGGTTGCCTGGTCGGGCTGGGCTGGGTTTTGGACGCAGTTCGCATACAAGCTCTTGCAGCCGCTCTCGGAGGAAGAGTCGAATTCCTGACTGCCCTGAGGATCACTCTTGTAGGCGCGTTCGCTGCTTGCGTTACTCCTTTTGATACCGGCGGTGAGCCTCTGCAGGTATACCTTCTTCATAAACAAGGCTTTGAACCAGGCGAATCTACAGCGATAGTGGCTCTGAAAAGCCTCATAAGCGCTATGGCCAGGTTGTTCTTAGTGCTTCTGATTCCTACTTGGTATTTGATAAGGCGTCGGGCTTGGGCGCTTCCTAAAGGCCTGGAGACAGCCCTTTTCATAGGCCTCTTGATTTACCTTTTCTTTTTCGGGCTCGGTTTGTTTTTCGCTGCTTATCCAGAGTATATAAGGGTAATTATGGATAAGATCCTGAACAATAAATTCATGAGTAAGTTCATCTCAAAATCCACTGCTGACACGGTGATGGAGCACGTAGAAAAGGGTGTGCGCGATTTTCGTGCAGCATTAACCATGTTTCTGAGAGACAAGCGGCCCACGCTTATCTTGATTTCTGTTTTAAGCCTGATTACATGGGCTATCGCTTTCTTCATCCCGGTCTTGATTCTTCAAGGTCTCGGCATTGCTCCCCCGTTTGCCGAGACTATGGCTATGGCAGGCATCTTTTATTTGGCGGCAGCTTATGCGCCTACTCCCGGATCAAGCGGGGCGGCCGAGCTCAGTCTGGCAGCCTTATTCGGTTCGATAGTGCCGTTTCCCCTTTTAGGTGTATTCGTTCTCCTGTGGCGGAGTATAACTTACTATCTCACATTGATCGTCGGAGGAGTTACGCTCTTGTTGACTTACGGTAGAGAAACATCTGTCAATGAAAGAGACGAGGGAGAAAGGCAGGACTAGGCTATAAAGCGGTGGATGGAAAACCTGAAGAACATGCTTGAGCCATCTGTTAATGGAGAAGTCAAGCACAATTTTGTCTACGGCACTCTTGAAGGCATGGTAAGCAACATGGCTTTCAGCCTTGCCAACCCATTTCTCGGGGTGTACGCTATTGCTTTAGGCGCTTCCAGCCTTATGGTCGGCCTTCTTACTGCGATTCCTGCGCTTGTTAACGCCCTTGTTTTACTGCCTGCGGCAGGATTTGTTGAGAAGAGAGAATCGAGACTTCCAATAGTCCTGTTTTGGGCAGGACTTCATAGATCACTCTATCTGGTGTTAGCATTTATCCCTTTTGTGCCTTTGGGAAAGCCTTTACTTCTCGTAATCACTGTGACACTGATGTCCATCCCCGGGGCTATTTCCGGAGTGGCGTGGACTGCCATGATGGGAGATATGTTCCCTGCAGAGGATCGCGGAGAGATTTTCGGATTACGAAACATGTTTGTGGGAATCACAGGGATATTAGGAACCATGGTAGCAGGACGTCTCTTGGACAGAGTGCCTTTCCCCGGAAACTTCACGCTGTTGTTTGTCATTGCAGCCGGTTTTGGCGGATGTGGTATTGCGCTTATGTCCAAGATGCGCGAGCCTTTACAGGATCCGCGATGCCATGTTCGAAAGCAAACGCGGCTTATGACTCGAATCAAGAGCCTCTTTTATGACGAGGAATTAGGGTCAAAGTTCAAGGTCTTTTGCGTAAGCTCCTTCCTTTTATGGTTCGGATTTGGGTTTCTTGCAGCTATGTGGACTATTTACCATGTAGAGGTTTTGAAGCTCTCAAATACCGTGATTGCCGGGTTCTCAGTTCTTTCCGGAATTACTACTGTAGTAGGTTCACGCTATTTTGGCAAGATGGCATCCAGGCGAGGTAACATTATCGTATTATTCGCTTGCATGATAGTCGTAGGCATATTTCCGGTTCTGTATATGTTATCGCCTTCTATTTCATTTCTTAACTCAATGCAACTGGTATCCGGTTTTTTTATGGGCGGTCTCAATCTGGCAGTTTTTAATCTTGTGTTCGCATATTCCAGGCCGGAAAAAAGCCCGAGTGCAACTGCGGTTTTCAACATGCTTATCAACCTTGCGTCATTTATCGCTCCGTTCTTAGGTGACGCATGCTACAAGAGGTTCGGAATTCATGCTACATTCTATGTTGGCGCAGGGTTTCGCCTTCTTGCTCTAATTTCCCTCTCAAGACTGGTGGAGTTTGGAGATTTCACAGGGAGACGAGGTATGAATGGTTTTGGTTTACGCAAAGTGGGTTTACAGGGGGAGGGAAGGGCTTGAGATTAATCATTGCCATTGTAAAAGGCAGTGATGCCCCGCATCTTCTGGATACCTTAGCTGAACGACATATCGGCGCTACAAGGCTTGCTGCTACAGGTGGGTTTATCAGTGAAGGCAGGACTACCTTCTTAATAGGAGTAGAAGATGACAGGGAAGATGAGGTAATAGATGTTATCAAAGAGTGCTGTTCCAAACGTATTCAGGCTGCTCCGCAGTTTAAACCGGCCGGTGATCAAGTGCCGTCTATTGCAATGCCGGTAGAGTACGAAGCCGGTGGAGCTATCATCTTTGTCACGGATGTAGAAGCCCTTATAAGGTTTTGAGCATGATGGTTTTGCGCCAAGACCGCTTGAGAAAGCAGTGAGAATCCATGGCAACCTGCTTAGTCTGCGGTTGTGCATTATTTCCACGCAAGGGGATACGTGTGTGATGCTTACATTACGTGAACCACAGATAGTTTCTGTGTCCCGGTTTGCATCTCCCATTGGGATGCTGTGGCTTGCATCGACCGAGCGAGGTCTTGTCAGGATAGCGTTTGACTGCGAAGAAGATCACGGGTTGGAATGGGTGTTAAAGAGATTCCCCAATGCCAAGTTAATACCGGGAGAGAAGGCGAATGCTGAGTACCACATTCAGCTTGGTGAGTATTTCCAGAGGACGCGTAGAGAGTTTACGAGCAAAGTGGATTTAGCAGTGAGCGAGTTTCAAAGGTCTGTACTTGATGAAGTGTCTAAAATCCCTTTCGGATCCACTGCCTGTTACAAGGATATAGCCCAGGCTATTGGTATGCCGACTGCCTCCAGGGCTGTAGGCAGGGCTCTTGCAACGAATCCCGTCCCAATAGTCGTGCCGTGCCATCGAGTGATAGGCAGGGACGGACAACTCGTAGGATTCGGCGGTGGGCTTCATGTTAAGAAATGGCTCATATCACACGAAGGAGGATTGCTACACTAGGTTAAGGAATACAGCGATACAGGGAGATATTTAAAGGAGAAGCGACTACATGCTGCTTCTGCATACTATGTTAGCAACAATGGCGGATGAGATTTCCGCCATTATTCATGATATAATTAATAAGAAAGGTCAAGAAAGGTCAAACTACTGGAAGGGATGATTTTGAGCAGCCTATCGGATTTCATTGAACGATATCTTAAAGATCTGCTGACAGAAGCTGCTGAAGGGATGATCGTGCTCCAAAGACGCGAGCTGGCCGAGATGTTTGAATGCGCCCCGTCTCAGATAAACTATGTGCTGGACACACGATTCACTCTAGACAGAGGCTATCTGGTGGAGACGAGAAGGGGCGGTGGAGGCTACATACGTATTGTCAGGTTAGCCTTTAGAACCGGCCGTGACTTCTTGTCTGTGCTTGATGAGAAGATCGGGGATGAGATTACGGCAAGGCGCGCTGATGGCCTACTTGTCAGACTCCAAGAAGAAGATTTTTTGGACGTTGATGAATATGTCTTTATAAAGACTGTACTGGATAGGGAGACGCAAAAGGCGCCCCAAAACTACCGAGGCGCGGTTCGGGCCAGTCTGTTAAAGGCTATGCTCGCGCTATTGCTTCGGGAGTGAGTGAGCAAACGGGGGTGAAGGGATGCTTTGTGATGAGTGTAAGAAACGACCTGCCAATGTGCATATAACTAAAATAGTAAACGGCGTGAAGAGCGAAGCTCATCTCTGTGAGGAATGCGCCGGAGAAAAGGGCGAACTGACATTGTTTTCGGAATCAAAGTTTTCATTTCCCAGTCTTCTTACAGGACTGCTCCAGACAGGGCCCGGTATAGGGTCACATGTCTCAATACATGACAACATAGTCGACGGCTGCGAGAATTGCGGGCTGTCGTTTTCTACCTTTGCAAACAGAGGTTTCTTAGGGTGTAGTGAGTGTTATACCCACTTCGGGCCAAGACTTGAACCGCTGATCCGCAGGATACACGGCACATATCAACACACCGGAAAAGTGCCTAAGAGAATAGGAGGCACAGCAGGTGTGATGCGTGAGATAGAGAATCTCAGAAGGGATCTGGCAAAGCTAGTGTCACAGGAAAAGTACGAAGAAGCAGCTGTAGTTCGTGATAAGATCAAAGCTTTAGAGAAGCGCCTTTCCGATGAGGCGTAGGGGGTGCAAACGCGATGCCGCTCAAGGACATAATAACCAGAACATACAGCGCTTGGATGAGCACAGAAGCTCCCCATACTGATGTAGCGTTGAGCTCACGTGTAAGATTGGCGCGCAATCTTGGCAATATCCCCTTTCCCAACCAGGCGACTGAGACCGATCTTGCCAAGGTTGTAGGTCAAGTAGTAAAGGCAATCAGCCGAGTTCCAAAGCTTTCCGGGCTTGAAATAATACGCCTATCGGAAGCTTCCGCCCTGGATAGACAGGTGCTTGTAGAGAAACACCTGATAAGCCCACAACATGCCCAGGGCGGCGAGATGCGCCTTGCTATAGTAGCCGGAGACGAGAGCATAAGTGTAATGGTAAACGAGGAAGACCACATTCGCATCCAGACTCTGTTGCCAGGCTTCCAGCTGTACGAGGCCTATCAGCTGGCAGATGAGATCGATGATCTGTTCGAAAGCCAACTGGACTATGCCTTCGATGAGCGGATTGGCTACCTTGCTGCTTGTCCTACTAATGTCGGAACCGGTTTGCGTGTTTCCATCATGGTTCATCTGCCGGCTTTGGCGGCTACAGGCCATGTAATGGCAGTGCTTTCTGCAGTATCCAAGCTTGGAATAGCAGTTCGCGGTCTCTACGGTGAAGGAAGCGAAGCCTTAGGGAATATGTATCAATTGTCGAACCAGGTGACTTTAGGCCGCTCTGAACATGAACTCATAGAGAATCTCGGCGCAGTGACTATGCAGGTTATCGAACAGGAGCGCGCTATCAGAAAAAAGCTGATGACAGAGATGAGAGAGCAATTGGAAGACCGAGTCCAAAGAGCATACGGTATATTATGCCATGCAAGGTTAATGACGTCACAAGAAGCTTTAAAGCTGCTATCCGATGCAAAGCTTGGTGCGGAATTGAACCTGATACCAGGGCTTAGCGGGGAAACTATAAATGAACTAATGGTAATTACACAACCTGCCTATCTAAAGACACTGGCAGGACAAGAGCTTGACCCGGCAGACAGGGATATTAGACGGGCAACGCTCATAAGGGAAAGAATCAGGACTGGAAGGGAAGGGAAGGAAATATGATGATGTTTGGTGGATTAACGGAGAGGGCTCAACGGGTTCTGCAGCTCTCTCAAGGGGAAGCCAGGCGGCTTGGCCATGATGTCATCGGCACAGAACACTTGCTGCTGGGCCTTGTTGCCGAAGGCACCGGTATAGCCGCCCGAGCCCTTCAGAATCTTGGGATAAACCTGGAAGATGTTAGGCAAGCCGTAGAGAAAATGGTTGGAACAGGGGATTCAGATAAGGTGAAGATGCTAACCCTCACCCCGAGAGCTAAAAAAGTCCTTGAATTGGCCATGATTGAAGCAAGGCAACTTGGACAAGGGTATATTGGCACAGAACACATCCTGTTAGGATTGATACGTGAAGGCGAAGGTGTGGCTGCACAAGTATTGACCAGCTTAGGGGCAGACGCTGAGAAGGTCCGCACCGAGGTTATCAGCTTCTTAGGGGATGTGCCCGCCCCTGGTGGTAAAGCCAAGCGGGCGGTGGAAAAAACACCGACCCTGAATCAGTTCGGACGGGATCTTACAGCTATGGCAGAGGAAGGAAAACTGGACCCGGTTATCGGACGTAGCCAGGAGATTCAAAGAGTTATTCAAGTGCTCAGTCGCAGGACCAAGAACAACCCTGTTCTTATCGGAGACCCGGGAGTAGGCAAGACAGCTGTCGTTGAAGGCTTGGCTCAGATGGTGGCACGTGGCGACATTCCGGAAGTGCTGGCGAACAAGCGTGTTATTGCCTTGGACATGGGGTCGATAGTTGCAGGCACGAAGTTCCGCGGGGAATTCGAGGAAAGGTTAAAGCGCATTATTGATGAGATAAGATCAAGTGGAGATGTGATTTTGTTTATTGATGAAATGCACACAATTGTCGGGGCAGGAGCAGCGGAAGGAGCTATTGATGCCGCGAATATTCTAAAGCCCGCTCTTGCCCGTGGTGAACTCCAGTGCATCGGCGCCACGACAATCGATGAGTACAGGAAACATATCGAGAAAGATGCTGCGCTCGAAAGACGGTTTCAGCCGATCATGGTAGGCGAACCGACTGTTGACGAAACAATATCCATTCTCGAGGGGCTTCGGGACAGGTATGAAGCCCATCATAGGGTCAAGATAACTGATGCAGCTATTAGGGCTGCTGCGAGACTTTCAGACAGGTTTATCTCTGACAGGTTTTTGCCGGATAAAGCTATAGACTTGATAGATGAGGCTTCGTCCAAAGTAAGGATCGGAACCACAATTGCTCCGCCGGACATACGGAAGCTTGAAGAGGAGTTTACAAGAATCAGGACTGAGAAAGAGGCTGCTATTAAGAACGAGGAATTCGAGCAGGCTGCCAATCTTCGTGACAAGGAGCAAAAGCTGAAGGAGGAAATAGACGCGAAGAAGAGCGAATGGCAAAACCGACGCGGTATGGTGGAAGCCATTGTGACTGATGAGGATATAGCCCAAGTAGTCTCTGCATGGACAGGTGTTCCTGTGGCCCAGCTTACTGAGGAGGAGACCGAAAGACTCTTAAGGCTGGAGGAGACTCTTCACAAGCGTGTAATCGGACAAGAAGAGCCGGTCACTTCGCTTGCAATGGCTATAAGACGGGCACATGCAGGCCTTAAAGACCCAAAGAGGCCTATCGGGTCTTTTATCTTCCTCGGGCCTACCGGGGTCGGCAAAACAGAGCTTGCAAGGGCGCTTGCAGAGGCCTTGTTCGGAAACGAAAACGCCATGCTTGCCTTTGACATGTCTGAATACATGGAAAGGCATACAGTCTCCAGGTTGATAGGAGCGCCTCCGGGATATGTTGGCTATGAAGAAGCAGGCCAACTTACGGAGAGAGTTCGGAGACAGCCTTATTCAGTGGTGTTGTTTGATGAGATAGAAAAGGCCCACCCTGATGTCTTTAATATTCTTCTTCAAGTCCTTGAAGAAGGCAGGCTGACAGACGGTAAGGGACGCACAGTAGACTTCAGAAACACTGTGATTATCATGACATCAAACGTAGGCGCAAATCTCATCAGCCGTGACACAAAACTTGGTTTTGTCTTAGGCGATACTGAAGAATACGACTACGAGCGAATGAAGGACCAAGTCCTAACTGCTATGAAAAAGACTTTCAGACCTGAGTTCCTGAACAGAGTCGATGAAGTCATAGTGTTCAGGGCTTTGAATGAACGGGAGATAAGACAGATAGTGGATTTGCAGCTTGCGAAGGTCGAAGAAAGGCTGAAAGATCGCGATATTCACCTGGATGTGAGCAATGAGGTAAAAGACCTTATTGCAGAAGAAGGCTTCAGCAGAGAGTTCGGCGCTCGTCCTTTGAGGCGGGTAATTGAACGCAAAATCGAGACGCTTCTGTCTGAAAAGATCCTTGAAGGCAAGATTACCGACGGGGACCTGGTATCCGTGACTCTTAAGGACAACAAGATACACATGGAAAAGGCAAGGACGAAGACGCCTGTAATGTCAGGTGAACCCGCTGAATAAGAGGTAGCTGACTAAGCCTGATTATAGAATGCTTGCTACAGGCCGGCGCCTTTAGGTTGAGGCTTGTCGGAAGACAGCCTAAGTAAGGCGCCGGCTGCATTTTAGAACCCTGTTCATTCTTTTAGGTAAAAGGAATTGAACGATTCTTGAAGAATCTGATGGATAGTATCAGGCGCTTTATGCTGTAAGGACGGTCGTAGATATGAGCAGACATCAGATAGAAGATGACATTCGACTCGCACGAAAGATTATCAGCGAAAATGGCATGGGACTTGTAGCAATTAAAGAGGGAAAAGTCCTCATACAGGCGGAAGATCGAGGTGTCCGTCCCTTTGTGCAGGCAGTTACAGACCTTGGAGAAAAGCTCCACGGAGCTGTTATCGGTGATCGCGTGATGGGGCGGGCTTCCGCTATGTTATGCATCTACTCGAAGGCTGCTGCAGCATACACTCGCATAGTCTCTGATTCGGCAGTTGCGGAACTCCAATCAGCCAACATAAAGCTAATCGCTGATGAAAGAACCCCACATATTCTCAACAGACAAGGTACAGATATATGTCCTTTCGAGAAGATGACAGAGATTCTCAAGTCTCCCGATGAGGTGTTTCAGGCTCTCGTTGATTCCCTAATAACAAGCGCTAAACAGTAAGGGGGTAACCTTTCGTGAAAGTGTATCGCCTAGGATGTTTAGAGGGGCAAATGTCAATGCTCATTTTTCATGCGTTAGCTAAGATGGGTCACGAGGCTCTCATTTTGGTCTCACCTGTTCATACGATTGTCAGCGTAGGGTACTTCCAAGATGCTAACAAGGCAGTGGACTTGGAGTATTGCCGCAAGAACGGCATATCAGTGATGCGTAGAGAAATTGGGGGAGGGACTACACTCCTCGATAGAAATCAGGTTTTCTTTCAATTCATTGTCAGGCGGGACAATCCTGATTTTCCTCGGAGAATTTCGTCCTTGTATGAACTTATTGCCGGTCCGTGCGTTGAGACATATCGCCAACTCGGAGTCAGCGCATCTTTTAGACCGGTAAATGACGTAGTGACAGAGGAAGGCCGTAAGGTATCAGGGTTAGGCGGGGCTGACATAGGCGAGTGTGTGGTATTTGTAGGCAATATCATCTTAGACTTTGATTCCAGGGAGATGGCTAACATACTTAAGGTGCCCAGCGAGAAGTTTCGTGATAAAGTCCATAAGTCTCTGGAGGACAATGTATCCAGTGTGCTTAAGGAGACCGGAACAATGCCTCCCCGAAGGGAAGTTGAGGACTTGCTTATTAGGAATTTCGCTCAGAGACTGGGCGCATTGGAAGAAGTTAACCTAGAGCGTGACGTTTATGAGAAAGCCTGTGATCTGGAGAAAGAAATGATGTCCGACGATTTCCTCTTCAGAAGGCGAGATCTGGCAGATGGTGATGAGGGTTACATGAAAGTTAAGATCACATCAGGGGCCCAGGTCTCAGAGAGGAGTTACAAGGCCCCAGGCGGGCTGATAACTGTAACTCATATAGTTCAAGGAGATATCATTAGTGACATATCCATTTCCGGGGATTTCACCTTCTATCCAAAGGACCGCCTCAGTGATATTGAAGAGACCCTCGTCGGAGTGCGCCGGGACATCTCTGATATCGAAGAGGCAATATCCCGAGTGTACCGAGACCTATCTATTGAATCTCCTGGGGTTGCTCCTTTAGATTTTGCGCAAGCTATCTGCAAGTCTCACTAAGTATAAGTGACCTTATAAGGGACTTTGGCTTTGTGTCAACACATGGACGGGAAGGAAACGAATGGCGAAGCAAAAGACGAAGTATGTATGCAAAGACTGCGGGTACGAGACTCCGAGATGGCTTGGGAAATGTCCCTCATGCGGCCAATGGGGCTCTCTGATTGAGGAAATGGAGAGCCCTAAATCTGTCAGGCCATTCGGGGATGTTTCAATAGGAAGCGCCCCTCGTCCCATCACTGAATTGGAGAGCGGAGGAGCGACGCGGCTTACCAGCGGTATCGCTGAACTCGACAGAGTCCTGGGCGGGGGAATAGTCCCCGGGTCTCTCGTCTTAATCGGAGGGGATCCCGGTATAGGTAAGTCCACACTTCTCCTTCAAGTATCCGGAGCTGTCAGTCGCGATGTTCATGTCTTATATGTCTCAGGGGAAGAGTCTTCCAATCAAGTCAAACTTCGGGGGGACAGACTGGGGATTCACTCTGATAATCTGCTGGTTCTGTCCGAAGTGGACATGGAAAGAATTGAGCACTGGATTGAGAGCATATCTCCCGGGCTTGTTATTGTGGACTCGATTCAAACTGTTTTTACCAAAGACTTAAGTTCCTCGCCGGGAAGCGTGTCTCAGGTGAGTGAGTGCGCAGGCCGGCTCATGAGAAAGGCAAAGGAGCTTGAGATCCCAGTTTGCATTGTGGGACATGTCACAAAACAAGGGGCGATAGCAGGTCCAAGGGTGCTTGAACATATGGTTGATACTGTGCTTTATTTCGAAGGAGAGCGCCACCTGAGTTTTAGGATTCTAAGATGTGTAAAAAACAGATTCGGGTCTACCAATGAAATCGGGGTATTTCAAATGCGAGATACAGGCCTCTCCGAGATCAGCAACCCGTCAGAAGTCTTCCTATCCGGTAGGTCACACATGGTTAGTGGTGCTTGTGTCACTGCGAGTGTTGAAGGAACACGTCCTATTCTTGCTGAGGTTGAAGCCCTTACAACTCGCACTCCTTTCGGTGTTCCCAGACGAACTGCGACAGGGGTAGATTCAAACAGGGTTGCCATAATTCTTGCTGTTCTCGAAAAACGTGCCGGGTTAGGGTTGTCATCATGTGACGTCTACGTTAGTGTCGCAGGAGGCGTTAGGCTAAATGAGCCATCGACGGATCTCGCCATTGCTTGCGCCATAGCATCGAGTTTTCGAAATGCTCTATGTCATCAGGATCTTGTAATCATTGGAGAGGTTGGGCTTTCCGGAGAGATTCGAGCAGTCAATCGTATAGAATCAAGGGTTGCTGAAGCTGCTAAGTTGGGTTTCAAACAGTGCATTATTCCTGCTTCCAACACCGGGCTCTTGACGAATCATGAGAATCTCCGGATTGTGCAGGTAAGAACCATAAGTGAAGCTTTGGATTTTGCAATGAAACGGTGACCGGCAAGTCTTCATGTTGTCGGTGACAAGGTGCAAACGCCATATTTTGTGATGTATCTTATGTGAGATTGAAGATTCCAAGTGTTGATAATCTCTCTCGTTCTTGTTCCATGACTTCTTCAATATCAAGATCAAGCAGGTCGCATAGGGCTGCCAGGTAAAAGAGGGTGCGTCCGATTTCGCTCTCCAATACTTCGCGGCACTCAGGGCAAAGAGAGCCTTCAATGTGTGATGTGGTATAATTGCGAAGCTCTGAGAATGATACGCAAGAAGGGAAAGTCTGCCTGGCTGCAGAGATTTTCAGGCAACCGCATGTGGTTACCGCTTTTGCAATAGCGCGGTTAACGCGGGCGCTGGCCTCATCCAGTTTCGAGGTGCAATCAAGAATGCTCTTATGTCTGACGAGGCAACGAGATACGGCTTCCTGGAATGTATTGCAATCTAGGTGCTCCATAAATAAGTCACCCCGCCTCAAGGATTTTCAAAAGAGGTTTTGGACTGTTTCTCATGATTCAATTATAGCGATAGGGTTCAAGGGTTGTCAACGACATGACTCTTTGATGAAAAGTTGCAGTATATTCCTATAATGGAAGAGGCCGGGTCTGAATTGACACCTGACTCAGATGAATGTTAAAATTAATTGTATATGAGTATAGAAGAATCAGAAGGTCATGAACCTCACAAATGCCGAGGCAATGGGCAGCTTTCCTCCCTTAGCGGAGATCAGGGGTGCCGGATGACTATCTAGATGATTGGGGGGAAGTAATGGCTATGTTTGAATTAGGTGATAAGGTAGTCTACCCTATGCACGGCGCAGGTGTTATTGAGGCTGTTGAAGAACGGGAGATTCTCGGTGAAAAACAGAAGTACTATATCCTCAGGATTCCAATGGGAGACATGAGGGTTATGGTTCCCATTGAGAGCGCGGACGAGGTAGGCTTAAGGGGTGTAATAGACAAGGAAGATGTTGAGAAGGTCTATGAAGTCCTGGCCAGCGATAAGACGAAAATGTCATCCAACTGGAACCGTAGATACAGAGCTAACTTAGAAAAGATCAGAACCGGCGACGTTTTTGCTGTGGCAGAGGTAGTGAGAAACTTAGCTTATCGCGACAAGGAGAAAGGGTTGTCTACAGGAGAGCGTCGAATGCTGGACAATGCAATGCAAATCCTCGTCAGTGAGCTGGTGATTGCTGAAGGTGTTGATGAAGAGGAAGTGGAGAAGGCAATAGCTGAAGTCCTTCAATAAGGCCCAACAGTCTTGTGGGAACCTCAAGACAAGTCTTTCGTTTCACTAAAAGAGGGAAGAACGCCTCAGTTTCTCCTTTGTTGAGATATGAGCTCTCGGAGTTTCGGATGGTATAAGGATACAGACGAGGTCAAGTTCCCATAATAAATCCAGGAAGGCAATGTTAATCTCACCGCTTATGCCCCCAATTTACCAGGGGGCTATCAAATGTTTCCGGAGAAAGAGAGGTGAGAAGCCTGATAATGAATAAGCTGGTAAACGGCGTTTCCCTTGCTCTGGGTGCATTGATTGGATTTTTTGTTCATCGTTTTCTCACAAGGGTTGTGCTCACAGGTGTCGGAACGGGCGTAAACATTGCAGTGTTTGTTGTCTTAGTTTTAGCCGGCGGGCTCTTTGGACTGTCCGTTTTTCCGGTGGCCTTTCGAGGTTTACAGAAACTTGCTTCCGGACTTGAGGCAAGGTTACAGAAGATGCCCACGCAGGATCTTGTAGCAGGCGCTTTCGGTGCAATCGTTTTTCTTCTTATTGCGGTCTTGCTTACCCTTCCGTTTTCTCAGATTCCTTATGTAGGTGTTTATCTGCCTATCGGACTAACCCTGTTCATGGGTTATCTGGGTGTGCAAGTCGCCGTTAAGAAGAGAGAGGATCTATTTAACTTATTTACTTCTGTTCCTAAATCGGTAGAAAGGGTAGTCGGCGGTCAACGTGACAAGTCTCAGAAGCATCAGAGTCTGTGTGCGCCTAAGATACTCGATACCAGTGTGATAATTGACGGTAGAATCCTGGACATATGTAAAAGCGGCTTCATAGATGGGACAATTGTCGTCCCAACCTTTATCTTGGAAGAACTACAACACATTGCGGACTCAGCGGATCCCTTAAAACGCAACAGAGGGAGAAGGGGTCTGGATGTCCTTGGTAAGATGCGAAAGGAAGTCGGCGCCCAGATCCATATACTTGACACAGAAGTCGGGAACGGCATTGATGTGGATTCAAGGCTCTTGAAATTGGCCCAATCCACTAATGGCAAGATTGTTACAAACGATTTTAACCTAAACAAAGTAGCCCAGCTGAGAGGCGTGCCGGTGTTGAACATAAATGAGCTGGCTAATGCCCTTAAACCTGTAGTGTTGCCCGGAGAAGAGATGACAGTGTATGTCATCAAAGACGGTAAGGAAGCAGGACAAGGGGTAGCATATTTGGATGACGGCACCATGGTGGTAGTTGACGGTGGTAAGCGCTTTATCGGCGCAGAGGTAGAGGTGGCGGTGACCAGCGTGCTTCAGACTGCTGCCGGGAGGATGATATTTGCGAGGCCCAGGGGCACGTAAGAAGTCCGGGTATTAAAAGGATACGACGGGAAGAGTTTCAGGAGGTAGGCAAGTGAGCGTTTGCGCTCTTATAGCTGCTGCAGGATCCGGAAGAAGAATGAGGATGAAAGAAAATAAGACTTACCTGCTACTTAGAGGTAAACCTGTTCTTATCCGTACCCTTTCCGCTTTTGAAGCCTGTGAGGCTGTGGATGATGTAATAGTCATTGCAAATCCCCGACAAATTGACTTGACATGGACACTTATTCGGGCTTGGGGCGGGTTTTCTAAGGTGAGGGAGGTTGTTCCCGGGGGAGCGACTAGGCAGGAATCAGTCTTTCGTGGGCTGAGGAGCCTTGGTCCCAAATGTGAAATTGTTGTAATCCATGATTCGGCAAGACCTCTTGTTCGTGCGTCTACCATTGAGGCGACAATAAAAGCTGCACGGGAGTACGGCGCGGCAATTGTATCTGTTCCGATGAGAGATACCATTAAAACGGTTGAAGACGGATATATTGGCCGGACGCTGGATCGTGACACAATCCGGGCAGCAAGGACTCCTCAGGCTTTTCGGCGTGAAATAATAGAAGCTGCATATGTAAGTGCAGCTCAAGATGGATTTACTGCAACTGACGATTCCATGGTTGTGGAGAGAAAAGGCGTTAAAGTTAAAGTGCTTGAGGATGAGTTGGATAATATTAAGATTACTTATCGTGAAGACTTAGTGATTGCAGATTCTTACCTAGCTATAGACGAATTAAAGGTTCAAAATGGTATACTATGTTCCGGCGGCGCGGAACATCAGAGAGTTCGAGTAGGGATTGGATTTGATGTCCACAGGCTTGTGCCCGGGAGACGCTTGATACTGGGTGGGGTAGATATTCCGTTTGAGTTGGGTCTTTTGGGTCATTCCGATGCTGACGTTGTGCTTCACGCAATCGCAGATGCGATTCTTGGCGCTTGTGCTCTCGGAGATATCGGCGCCATGTTTCCTTCTGATGATCCATCATATGAAGGAATATCCAGTGGAATCATTTTGTCTTGTGTGCGAGAGCGCGCTGAAAGTCAAGGCTATGCCGTAGGCAACGTAGATATCACGGTCTTGGCTGAAAGACCGAGAATATCGGAATTTGCTCAAGAGATGAGAACGAATATTGGTGGCATTCTTGGGATTGCTGAGAGTTGTGTAGGTATCAAAGCAACTACAATGGAAGGGTTGGGGTTTATCGGCGCCGGTGAGGGGATAGCATGTTTTGCTTCATGTAGCCTTGTTTCGAGACCCCTGACGCGTGACGAGGGAGGTATTGCAAGTGACAGTTGGACAAGTCATGAATGAAGATCCTGTTATGGTCGCGCCTGATACATCTATAGGAGAACTTAGGAGAATTCTTCTAAACAGTGGCAATACCGTAATATTGGTTATGAAAGAAGATCGGGTAGTCGGGGTCATAGGCGATAGGGACCTTCTCCGGCCTGACAGTGAACATTTGACCGCCAAAGACGTCATGAACACAAAAGTCGTTAATGTTTCAGTAGACTGTAGCATAAGAGAGGCCTGTTCTTTGTTAGTGGACGCTGCCACACCCGGTCTGCCTGTTGTTAATGATGATGGGAATCTGATAGGAGTAGTCTCTGCCAGGGATATAGTCAGTGGGATGGTAGGGGATGAAGGCGTCACAAAGATCTCGGTGGAAGCTGCCTCAATATACCTGGCAATGACCCGTAGCAGGGAGTATGAAAGATATTGGTTGGACAAGATTCGAAGCTATGGGTATAGGGGCGCTATCACGCAGGTAGGCGCGAGCGCGGATCGACTTGCTGCGAAATTGCGGGAAAGCATGATAGCAGCGGCAGCGGCTCTTGGCGTAATTTCTGAGGATCCTCGTGAGAAGATCGCAATCTCCAATGCGGTGAGGGATGCCTTTATTCAGCTCTCCATGAGCAACCCCGGGTTGGGCGGCGGTTTCAAAATGGCTGTGGTGCGCGGGGAAGGAAGAGTCTCAGTGGCGATTTTCGGAAGGTTTGGTCATGCTCTCGTGGACGGTCCTGAGCAGTTAGCAGTCGGTTATAGCATTATATAGAGTATAGAAGCGTGAAGCCTGTGATACGGCGCCTTTCTCAAACTGCTGAGGAAAAGATGCGCCTTAATCAAATTATCGTGGCCACGCCGGTTTCATGTTGATCCTGGGGGGATATGGATGGCAATATTTGCTGTCACCGGTGGTCAGCGACTATGTGGGCAAGTCCGACTTGATGGTTCCAAGAACAGCGCGCTTGCGGTTTTAGTGGGCTCGGCCCTAGGGTGTGGCAAGACAATTCTCCATAATGTCCCTGAGTATACCGATGCGCACGTTCTTTGCGAGATCCTGTCGGGAATCGGAGTTTCCGTGCGGTTTATCCGACCAGGGACGTATGAGATTGACGGGTCTTCCATAGACTGTTGTCGTCCGTCCTATGAGAAGGTCAGACAACTTCGAGCTTCGTTTTATACAGCAGGATTGATTCTGGCGCGTCTTGGCGTTGCTGAGGTGCCTTTCCCCGGGGGAGATGTCATAGGCGCAAGGGGAATTAACTTCCATTTGGACGGGTTTCGCGCCCTTGGCGCAGATGTCACCGTGGAACACGGGTATGTGAAACTGAAGGCGAACCGCTTACGAGGGACTAGCTTTTATGTGGGAAAAGCCAGCCATGGGACTACCGTCAATATGATGTTGGCAGCCTCTCTTGCAGAGGGAACGACAATACTGGAGAACGCAGCCAGAGACCCGGAAATAGTTGATCTGGCTATTCTTTTGAATTCAATGGGCGCCAGAATCCGCGGAGCAGGTACAGGCACGATAAAGATCGAAGGCGTAAACAAGTTGTACGGCGCTACACACGAGATAATCCCTGACAGGCTGGAGGCAGGGACCTTTGCCATCGCTGCAACGATGACCGGAGGCGAAGTTACCATTAACAATGCCGTTCCGGAACACTT
>JAKPFY010000178.1 GCA_029551185.1 Bacillota bacterium | reverse complement strand
CAAGGCCTCCGAATTGCATTGCGATACTCTCGCAGACAAGCGCGAAATCATTTGCATTCGACATAGTCCGCTTACACCTGCTTATGTAAGAATGTACGGCGAAATCTTGCCGCAAGGTTTGTGAAAGAATCCCGACTCAATTCTCTGTCTCCCATGAATCCCTTGGGATAAAACAATATAACCACCATAAGGGCAATTGAGAAGACCACCATACGCATCCCGGGAATTCCTGGCAAGAATACACCCAGAATAACCCTGGGTTCCTCCAATGCTCTGAGAACTTCCATGGCAACCGTCACTAAGGTGGCTGCTATTACACTCCCTGTAATGCTGCCTAAACCGCCTAATACTGCCATCATTAACACTGTAAAAGTCAACGGGAAACGAAACATATTAGGGTCAATAGTCGTTATAAGGTTTCCTAGCAACCCTCCGCCGACGCCTGCCATCATCGCTGATATTACAAAAGCAAGGCACTTGTGGTAGAAGAGATTCACACCCATAGCCTCAGCAGCTACCTCATCGTCACGAATGGCTTTCAGCGCCCGTCCGTAACTGGAGTTGGTGAGTCTTGTCATCAGCAAAATGCAGATCAAGGCAAAAGTCCAACTCCAATAGAGATTGGTATGGGGAGGAAGCCCCTTGAGGCCCAGCGCGCCGTTGGTAATACTTCTGGTGTTTGTAAATACCACACGGATAATCTCCGCGAATCCTAACGTGGTAATACCTAAGTAATCATCGCGGAAACGTATGGCAGGTGCCCCGACCGCGAATCCTACAAGTCCTGATACAAGGCCTGCCATTAAGAGAGCAGGCAAAAACCCCCATTGGATGGAGTTCAGCGGCCAAATCAAGGGATCGATAAAGAATACGGCGGCTTTTGTCTGAGGCGACATAGTGAGCAGTGCTGTCGTATATGCGCCGACAGCCATGAAACCTGCAATACCCAGAGAGAATTGGCCTGCAAACCCATTGCAAAGATTGAGGCCCAGCGTGATCCCAATGTAAATTGCAGAAAGATTCAAAATACGTACCTTATAGGCATCCCAGCCGGTCTGCACCCAGTAGATACACAAGTAAAACACGAGAAGCAACGCAAGTGCAATTCCGGCTTTTCTTACAAAGTCATTGCTTCGGTTTCCGGACATCATGTTCTCACCCTTTGCTTCTCACCAAGTAGGCCTGTAGGCCTAACAAGAAGCATCAAAATTAGCAAAATAAACGCAAAAGCGTCACGATAACCTGCCAAACCCGGCAAGAAAGCCACTAACATAATCTCCCCGAAGCCAAGAAGAAAGCCTCCCAAGACAGCGCCGGCAATATTGCCGATACCACCGAATACGGCAGCGATGAAACATTTCAGCCCAGGGAACAACCCCATATTAGGATTGATCTCAACAAATCGAAGCCCCCACATGATACCTCCGATAGCTGCAAGCGCCGAACCAATGGCGAAAGTAACTGAGACCGCCCGGTCAACGTCAACACCCATCAGTCGTGCCACATCAAAATCCCACTGGGCAGCCCGCATGCCAAGGCCTATCTTTGTTTTGTATACGATGTAGTTGAGTATTACAAGAAGAACCACTGTTAAAGCAGGGATTATGAAGAAAAGAGCCACAACGCGAATTCTGCCTAACTGAATGGGAATCTGAAACAACTGAGGTCTGTAGAACGTCTTCGGCCTGCCACCGAATATCACCAGGCCAAGGTTGGCCATGAGGAACGACACCCCTATGGCGGAAATCAAGACTGATGTGCGTGGTGCGTCCCTAAGAGGTCTATAGGCTGCTCGTTCAATGACAACGCCAAGTAGAGCAGTGAGGGCAATCGCCATGACAAAAGAGATTTGCCAAGGAAGAGCAAAAATGGCTATACCGTAAAAAGCGAAGTAGGTGCTAATCATAAAAATCTCGCCATGGGCGAAGTTTATGAGTCTTAGGATGCCATAAACCATGGTATATCCAATGGCTAAGAGAGCATAGAGGCTACCTAACGTAATCCCGTTCGCAACATTTTGCAGGAATATTTCCAGTGTCACCGTCTCCAGCCTCCCGTCGGACACAGAACAAGTCGCTCCCTGGGGGCCGGCCCCCAGGGAAGCTCGAGAACTCTATTCATGGCGATTTAAGAGTAGTTACTATCTCCGGGTGTGCGATCCCGTTCCGGGAGAGCCTTACAAGCAATGGCTATGAACATGACTCGTAAGGATGAGAACCGCTCCCGGACTATGAATCAGCGTGGGTGAACAACGTCAACCAGCTTAAATACTCCGTCTTTCACCTGAAGCACAACTGCGCTCTTGGTGGCATCGCCATTGGCGTCTAAGGTAATAATTCCGGTAGCTCCCACGAAATCTTTGGTTTTAGCCATTGCGTCCCTGATCGCCACAGGATCGACTACACCTGCTCTCTCAATTGCGTCCAGTACCAGCATGTAGCAGTCGTAACCTAAAGCGGCAAACGTGTTCGGAGGCTTGTTGAATTTGGATTTGTAAAGAGCTACGAACTCCTCAGACGCAGGGGTTATAGGAGCGTCAGCGCTATAGTGAGTGCTGAAGTATACTCCCTCCACGTCTTTTCCGCCAATCTCAATGAACTCCGGAGCTTCGAAAGTGTCTCCTCCGAGGAAAGGCATCTTCAATCCCAGTGAGCGCGCTTGTGTAACGAGTACTGCTGCGTCTGCATAGTATCCCGGAGCGAATACTACGTCAGGTTTGGCATTAGCGATATATGTAAGCTGTGCAGTGAAATCCCGGTCACCGGTCTGATATGATGTAAAGCCTACAATAGCTTTGGGGTTCCCGGTTAACTCGATAAACGCCTCCCTGAAGAAATTTGCCAAGCCTACTGAGTAGTCCTGAGCTACGTCCTGGATGATTGCCGCAGTCTTGGCGCCGAGTTTATCAAAGGCAAACTGCGCCATGACTCGGCCCTGGAACGGGTCGATGAAGCAGGCACGGAAGTAGTAATCATTTCCCAGCGTAACCAAGGGATTTGTTGGGGAGCATCCCATAACCGGGACTTTTGCGGCCTGCGCTACCGGTCCTCCTGACATCGACAAAGCGCTTCCGTAGCTTCCGATAATTGCATGGACCTTGTCTTTCTGAACAAGCCGGGTAACAGCAGTAGCCGCTTCAACTTTGTCAGATCGATTGTCAACCAGAATGAGTCTGACCGGCAGCCCTAAGACTTCGGGCTTCTGTTCATGCGCGAGTTCTATCCCTTCATACGTCATTTGGCCTCCTGCGGCCATAGCCCCTGTCATCGGTTCATACACACCGATTCTTACCTCAGTAGGCGTCTGGGCTGTTGCTACTCCCACAAGGCTTACCATGGTTAGGCAGATCAACAGAGAAATTATCCGACGACGTGAAACCATCTAGAACCCTCCTTTTTTCAGACTCAGGATATTGCATTGCTTTTCTCTATTCTGTATCTTTTAGTAAATTCCTGCTAATAGATATACAATTATGACTTGTTGATATCGTGGTAGTGCGATATTACAGGACCGGGGTGATCCCATGGGGGAATATGTCCCAATAACGGCATTATGGCGTCATAAATTAATGTACAGGCGATATCAGACCTCGCTTCTCAGCGGAGAGTTTAGCCTCAATGAACCCCTCAAGCCATTCTTGGACCGGTCCGAGTGAAGCTTCAAGGATTTCGAGGCTGCCGGATGTAATATGCCCTAGAAAATAGTCCTTGGCGACTCCCATAGCCTCCTTCGCTTCATCTTCAGTCAGTTTGCCGTCTTCAGATTTCGCCCGCAGCTCATTTACAAGCACCTGATTGGTAGCACGGACCGCGTCAATTCCCACTGACTCCGCCTCAGTCAGGGCAGTGGATAGTGATTGCCTTGCTATTTCATTATCAATCCCCTCAATCTTCTTCCTCAGTAACGCAACTCCGTACCCAATTAAGGCTACCAGAAAAAGAGCGATTACCGGGAGCAGGATTTCAACAAGCTCGAGAGCGAAAGCGCTTAAAGTCATCCTTTTTTCTCTCCTCCTATGGTTTTTGGAATAAGTTTCCTATATCTATTAGTTGACATATATGTAAAATCCTGCTATGAAAATGCCTGATTTAATGATAATTCTCTCCATATAGAGGCAAATTACCGCTTAGTGAAGAAGATTATATATAAACTTGAATTGTCCCTTGCCGGGGACACTAATTGCAAAACACTGAAGGACGTGAACTCAAATGGAAATCAGGGAACAGGCTATTATTCCTCTGGGCTATGGCAAGTACGTACGTTCAGACAAGATCATCGCGCTTGACCCCATAGAGACTGACCGAGGGCCAGGTCGTCGCACCAGGGTGTACATTGACCAGCTTCCCCACCCCCTTATTGCCTCACGAACTGAAAACTCAATCCTGGCAAGCATGGTCAAGACTTCCAGAGAAGTGGTGGAAGCCACAGCTGCTTTCGAACTCCTTCAGGATCTTTTCGATGACATTCAACAGGTAGGCCCAATGCTTAGAAAAAGCATCAAGGACGAAGCCGGGCTTGATTTGGAAGAACTTGAGCATAAAATCAAGGATATTTTGGAACGCCGCTTTGATGCAGAGTAGAAGCAAGCTATATTCCCCGGATCAACTTTCGGCTCGCATGCCCTGCCAATCAAGGAAGGAATCAGAAGATTGCCACACATAATGCTCGGATATCCCTCGCCCAATTCATATGGTAAGAGCCTCACGTTTTAGTGAGGCCCTTACCATCAGTGAGATTTCTTACAGCAGCCCATTCCCAACAAGGGTTTTCAGTGCGCGCTCCTAATGAAGCGCTACATCACTTTTGGAGGACTATGTCTCCCGGTAAGGTCGTGCCAAATCTTAACTAAAACTTAAAGTTTACCCCAAGAGTCAAGCCGCTTACAATAATATCCCTTGCCTCCGGCTGCTCCCAGGTCCCTCTCTTACAGTCACAGTAATAAATCGGGTTGTCGCAGGGATAGGTTTCTTCTGCGTCGTACTTGAAGAAGTGCAAAGAAGGAACTTCCTTCCAAAGCGACGCGTAGTACCCTACCTCTACCGACCATTGTTCTGCGATCCGGTAGTCCAGAGACGCACTTAAGTCATATGTGCTGATTTGGACAGAATCTGTGGCTGTATAGGATATATTCGCGGTTTCATCAAGAACCCACTCGTAGACGTCCCCCTCTACTTGCGCAGGAATTAAGCCATTATTCTGCTCGGCTGCTTCTTCATAATACCAATGATCCACTGACCAGATGGCATCTGACGTTGCAGTGCCGAAGAGAATCCCTGCTTTTGCGCAGGCCTTCAATATGAGCTTATCTGCTAACACATACTTACCCTCAATACCGACTTGTGGACCTATCGCGGTTATGTTAAGCTTACTATCCAAATCAAGGTTCCATTTTTCAGAGGAGGAATAATGCCATCCGTAGTAGTCGTAGTATTCGTAGTCATGGACATATTCAATATCGCCAATTTCTTCGTCGAAGACCCCCCCGGAAAGCTCCAATTCGGTTAATTGATTCTGACTAAGGACCGCTCTGCGTACTCCACCTGAAAGACATAACTCCCAACCGGATCCTGCCAGAGTCTTTGTGCCGACGATGTCAAGAGCCGACATAGAGAGATTCCCTTCTGCAGCAAGCACGCCTTTACCGTCAAAATACCAATCGCCTGTCCATAGGCTACGGTCAGAGTAAAACTCCCACGGTCTCTCCCACCAGGGCATTGTCAGCAGGTAGTGCCTATCTAACCAGTACCATCCTTCATCATCTTCTATGAGCTCATCATCATGCTTATCTATGAACTCCACACCCACTGTGTCAGCGCGACTAAGACCCCAGTATGAGATACCCACCGAAGCGGAAGGAGACAGGAAATACGATCCTGACAGAATGAAGCTTCCTCCGATCCCTGGTTGCAGGACGAGTTTCTCCTTACTAAAAACGTAAGCATCTTCTGGAACATAAGTCAGCTGAAGATCGGAGGATCCATAAATGGTATATCCAAAATACTCTTCGTCAGCTATTTGATAGTCCCCAACCCACAGATCCGCTCCTCCTACGCCTGCGTACCAGTAATTTAGGTTAAGTTCAACCTTTTGCGCGAAAGCCGGCACTGAAACGAGACCAAGAGCTAACACCAACAACACAATCCCCAATGTCTTTTTCATGATACTACCTCCTTAAAATATCTTTCTGAGGTCTTAAATAAGACAATAGACAAGTGGTAAACTTGCAATTTTGGATACTTACCCTTACAAAACAAGAATGCAGTGTCAGCCTACTTGGGTCAATCGTCCCCGGGGATGATATTAAATCGAAAGAACCCTTTGCTACTTAGGGCTATCTCCTGGCCGCACAATCATCCCGAGGGATGATAGAGAAAGCCCTATCAGGTTCAGATTGGCTGAATTATTCAGGTTTCTTAAGGAACGGACTTCGAGGATTTGCTCTATGAAACAAAGTAGAGGCTTCTCCTTTTACAAAAGCCCCTACCCTCGATAAGATGACATATTTTACTATGGTCTGTCGTTAGCATAGACTTTTAATACGCGTGCTGAGTGTTATGCCCTTGTCACCGGAATCATGTAGCCCTGTAGTGCAGTTTCAAACCTCGATCAAAACTTAAAGTTTACCCCAAGAGTCAAGCCGCTTACAATAATATCCCTTGCCTCCGGCTGCTTCCAAGCAGCTTCCTCACTATAAATGGGCTCTATGAAGTCAAAGTTCCAATTCCACTCGATATTATAGTCAAAGAAATATGGGGATGGAACTCCTTTCCAGATAGACGCATAGTACCCGGCTTCTACTTGCCACTGTTCCGTAATCTGATAAGCGATGGAAGCGTTTAAGTCAAATGTATTGATTCGGATAGAATCTGTAGCTGAATGAGTTGTGTCCCCACTATCAAGAGGATCTCCCCACTTATCGGGATCCTCTTCTACTTGAGCCGGAGTTACATGATTACCTAAGCTGTTGAGCTCTCCTATTTCATAATCCCAATACCGATAATCCTTCACCGCCCACAAGGCGTCCGTCTTCGCAGTCCCGAATAGAAGGCCTGCTTTTGCGCCTGCCTTTAACGCCAGCTTATCAGTTAGGGTATACTTCCCTTCGATGCCGACTTGTGGCCCAATAGCAGTTACGTTGAGTTTGCTGTCTAAGCACAGGTTATCTTTCCTTCCGTACACTCCTACTCCTTCATCCCACTCACCGGAGAACTCGATTTCCGTCGAGAGAGCTTCGTTAAAAGCAGCCCGACGTACACCAGCTGAGAGCCCTACGTCCCAACCGTGCCCTGATAATGTCTTTGTGGCACAGACATCAAGAGCTGACATAGAGAGGGCCACATCTCCTGCAAGAACAGTTTTGGGGATTTCTCCTTCAGATACCGGAACCTCACTTTTCCACAAAGGCACTAATATCCAATAGGATTTGGGAGCCCCATTCAAGGTTATTAATGTGTCAATGGAAATGTCCGGAAGCACGTAATAGAGATCGCTTTCGAGCACCGCGCCCACTTCGTCTGCGCGGCTGAGACCCCAATAAGACATGTTTATTGAAATCGAAGGAGATATGGTGTACTCCCCTGACAGAATGAAACTTGCGCCTGTGCCAGGCTGTAACATAAGAGTCTCTGTGTACGCATGTTCATGGTAATCAATGTTGTTTAGCTGACGAATCCCGGCAACTATAGTAGGCGCATCTTCATATTCACCATAGTCGGCAACCCATTCATCCGCACCTGAGACACCGGCGTACCAGAACTTCAGGTTAAGTTCAACCTGTTGCGCGAAAGCCGGCACTGAAACGAGACCAAGAGCTAACACCAACAACACAATCCCCAATGTCTTTTTCATGATACTACCTCCTTCATGTATCTTGATATGACACAACCATAAAGATAACCATAGATGAGCAATTACGAATTGCGAGACAACCGGACATGCTTACCCATGTTTACAGATCAAGAATGCAGCATTAATAGGATATGGTCAATCATCCCTAAGGATGATATTGAATATTTCAAATCTTGTAGCGGTCTCTCTTCCACACAGTGATATCTCTTCCCAAGGATGAGCAGAGCCGGCAGTCCCGGTAGGCATTGGCCTAAGCCGACGTGGAGGATTATATATGTGAAGGAGAGACGAGAAGCAAATCAGCGAAGCAACATCAATGGAGGTCCGCCTTCCTGTTGGGGTCTTTGGAAGAAGCAAGAAATTGTGTGAAGCCAACGAGGAGTTCCTTTCTGTTGGATACATCAAGTTTCCGGAAAATGTGTCTTAAGTGGGTCTTAAGAGCTCCCTCTGAAATGCATAATCTTTCTTGAATCTCATCATTTGTCAGCCCTTTCAAAAGCAATACAACAACCTCTAACTCGCGGCGCGTGAGGGCGTATTCAGCAGCCATAAGGTCCAAGACATAATAGTCAATAGCCTCTTTGACCTGATGGGATGGCTCTTTCGATGACAAACCGGTTATAAGAGGCGGGGTATGGGACAAATCGCTGTATCCGGTGCCGGACTTGCTTTCCTGAATGGCAGTCCGAGTAGTGTCAGTCCCTTGATCCACGGCAGCCTCAGGAGTTAGGGTCTCCTCAAGCCGAACTAACCCAATTACTGCAAAGAACAGAAGCACAGTGGCAACCGGCGCGATACCGGTGAAACCTGCCTCACCTATGGACAGGAACCTTTCTACAAGAAACATTCCTGCAAAGATCAAGCAAACATTCAGTCCGAGGCCTAAACCATAGTAATAACTCACTTGATCCTGCGGAGCGATATCCGCAAGACTTACCCATAAAAAGACATCGATACAGGCATAAGCGCTTTGAATAAGCGTTTGGGTAACAAGATATCCAAGCGTGCCTTGGAAAAGAGAGATTGCAGGCATGGATAACCCGAGAAAAACGAAGCCATAATTAGCAAGGGGACGCCTTCCAAAAGAATCAGCGATCCACCCGCACAGAAAACACATGAGAATATAGGGCAAGACGTCATAGAAACGATCAAGGTTACCGGGCAGAGTCAGGCTGGGGAAGATAACTTGATACGCGAATCCGCCTATAATAGAAGTAGCCGCTATCAGTACAGCTAAGGACAGAAACAGCCGCTTCGACTGAAGGCCTTGGACACATTCCGATTTCGTCATAGCTGACTTGTTTCCTGCGGGCATCGAGGAAAAGTCACTGCTATAGAGGTAAAGAGCGAATAATGAAATGAGGAGCCATACCGAGCTGAGTAACATGGAAAATAACGGCACCGGATGTATTGGAAATGCAGTATGAATGTAAAGACAGATATTAGCTATAGCCATAGATAACGCAAACGCTCGGCCCCGCTCGTTCCGGGTTGTGGCGAGGGCTATTCTCGACGCACATGTTATAACAAATGCGCCTGATGTAAGACCTAAGGCAAGAGCGATGTATGGCCAAACCCTGTAAGAAACATGAACAAAAGCGACTGTAAGCCCGAAACAAATAAGGCAAGAAAGGCCCATGACGAGAATATCAACAGCGTCCTCTCGGGCAATGTTGTCGGTTAGGCGTATCTCCTCTCTTCCGGGTGTTTTCTGATTTACACTAATAAGGTGACGCCTTCCCCAAATACCGTAACCTATCACCCCAAGACCGTGAAACAACGCGAATGTGGTCCCGGTGCCTGTGGCATCCATACCTTTGCTTTCAGTAAAAGCATATAGAGAGGGACCAAGAAGGGGGAAGCTCAGCAACCAAGCGAAAAACAAGCCCAACAAGACACAAAGAGGTCCGTGTCTCTTTAAGACTTCCTTATAACTATAACCCTCTTCAGCCACAGATTCATCCTCCTGGAATAGGCTTAGTCATGCCTTCGACAAAGAACTCTATGTCCATAAACGAAACTCCGGCAAGAGACGCATTGAAACGTTACTCATAGGAACAGAGTGTGTTCCGGGAGTTGAAAGCGAGCTTACTTACTTGTTGATCACTATGCCTATCTGTAGGTCTGTAGGTTTACTTATTCGCGAACTGTCCTGAAATCCCTTGTGAAGGTAACCGATTTCTTTAAATAGTGTGCAAACAACTGGTTTTTCCCATTCCGTGTTTTTCCCAAAGACAAACTCAGTCCATCCTATTCTCCGGGACTATTTTGTCAGTTTGAAGGAGGATTTTTTCTATACGAGTTGAATCTTTATACCTAGAATTCAGTCTTGCTACATATCTGGCTCATGTTCCGGACTCCTGTTGGAATATATGTATGACTATACTTAATGCAACTATGATTCTGCGCCATATTTAGCGAACATGCTACCTAAAGAGTCCAAATGAGGCCTGGCTCCGGAATTCCTAGGTGCGGAGGGTTCTAGATGAGTTATGTATTACACCTCAAGTGCATCCTATGCGGTTCAACCTTCAAAGAAGGAGATAACATACTTACATGCCCTAATTGCGGAGACAAGGGAGTTTTGGATGTTATCTACGATTACAACAAGATATCCAAGGCGGTAAACAGAGAGTCAATCGAGGCAAACAAGGAGATTTCTATGTGGCGGTATATGCCTTTCCTCCCGGTAGAGCCGGATTGGGCGAAGCCTCCTCTACGGATCGGCTGGACCCCTCTTTATAATGCGGAACGTCTGGCTTCTGAAATCGGTGTAAGAACCTTGTTTGTGAAAGACGAAGGGGTAAATCCCACAGCGTCCATGAAGGACAGGGCATCCGCTATCGCTGTTAGACGGGCGTATGCTGCCGGTAAGCGAATAGTGGCATGTGCGTCAACAGGCAATGCAGCTTCATCCCTTGCAGGCTCCGCAGCATCCATCGGGCTTCGATCCTGCATTTTCGTGCCACGCAGAGCTCCAAGGGGGAAGCTGATGCAGCTCTTGATTTACGGCGCAACAGTTGTGTCAGTTGAAGGGTCATACCATGACGCGTTCTCCCTCTCAGCGGAGGCAATAAACAAGTGGGGATGGTATAATCGAAATGCTGCCATAAACCCATTCCTTCTTGAAGGCAAGAAAACGGTGAGTTTCGAAATATGTGAGCAATTAAACTGGGAAGTCCCTGACTGGGTAGTTGTGGCGGTTGGAGACGGATGCACAATAGGCGGTGTCTATAAAGGATTTTACGACTTTTATTCAGCCGGCCTTATTCCCGGTATCCCGAAAATTCTCGGCGTTCAAGCTGCCGGGTGTCAGCCATTGGTCAAAGCGTTCTTCTCAGGTAAGCCCTTTGAACCGTCAGAAGAGAACACAATTGCTGACAGCATAGCAGTGGGGGTGCCTCGTAACCCCGTCAAAGCGTTAGATGCTGTAAAACTGTCCCACGGGACAATGATTGCTGTAAGCGATGAAGAAATCCTCGAAGCAATGCCTCTCCTTGGTAAAACGACCGGAGTGTTTACTGAGCCGGCCGGAGCTGCAAGCCTTGCAGGTCTCCGGGCAGCGCTCAAGAAAGGTTATATAGATGCAGGGGAATCCGTAGTGATGATATCAACCGGAAACGGACTTAAGGATATTGTCAATGCCCAGCGTGCAGCGGCTCCGCCCATTGAAGTGCTCCCATCAGTCAAGGAGCTGGAGAATAATCTCAGGGTGAAGGCGCCGGATCTGCTCAAGGAGGAATGAGGCTTGCTTGGTGAAAGAATACGCGCAAAACGAAAAGAACGCGGTAAGAGTCTCAGTGAGCTTTCCCAGCTGACCGGGCTGACTGCCAGTTTCCTGAGTCAGGTTGAAAGGGATGTCACAGAACCGTCTATTACATCTTTGCGCAAGATAGCAAGGGCTCTCGATGTTCCAATATTTTATTTCCTCTTAGATACTGAAGAATACAGTCCGGTTGTGAGATCTGAAGACCGTAAGGTTCTGAAGTTTCCGCAATCTCATTTAACATTCGAGCTTCTGACCCCCGACCTTAGCAGGCAAATGGAACTAATGATGGCTACTCTTGAACCGGATATTTCTACATGTGATGAACCCCTTGCTCACCCAGGTGAAGAGTGCACTTTCGTCCTTCAGGGTGAGATGGAGATCCAAGTCGGTGAGGATATCTATCACCTTAAGGAAGGTGACAGTATTTATTACTACTGTGCAATTCTCCACAAGATTACAAGTGTGGGCAAGAAGGACCTAGTGTTCATATCAGCGATCACACCGCCGGCTTTCTAGCGGACAGACGGATCCCAGTCTTAAACTGCTGAATCAGAACAGTAAGTAGACGAGCTTTGTAAGAACAACTAAGGGAAAACATGAATAACCAAGGGTGGTCGGAGGATTAGAGGAGGAGGATTATATCGGTGCAGCGGACAATTGTCGTAGCTCTGGGCGGTAACGCTATTTTGAGACCCAGCCAAAGAGGAACCGCACAGGATCAATTGGCAAATGTCAGGACAACTTGCGAGAGTATCGCTTGTATGGTCAAAGAGGGTTATCGGGTAGTTATAACCCACGGTAACGGCCCGCAAGTTGGGAACATACTTATTCAAAATCTACATTCACAAGATCTCGTCCCTGCCATGCCTCTGGACGTATGCGGCGCAAAGAGCCAAGGGCTTATAGGATATATGATTCAACAAGCTCTCCACAACGAGCTCGTCAAAGAAGGTATCAATACTCCTGTTGTTACCGTCCTTACTCAGGTGGTAGTCGATGAAAATGATCCTGCATTCAAGAACCCTACTAAACCTATAGGACCTTTCTATACAGAGGAAGAAGCGCTGCGCCTCGCCGAAGAGAGAGGGGAGACATGGAAAGAGGACTCAGGCAGGGGCTGGCGTAAGGTTGTTCCGTCACCCCTCCCGGTTGAGATATTCGAAAGAGACGCAATCGGAGTTCTTATCAAAGAAGGCACAGTAGTGATTGCCGCAGGTGGCGGAGGCATACCTGTTGTTCGAAAAGGCAATGCACTGTTTGGAATCGAGGCTGTAATAGACAAGGACCTAGCCAGCTCTAAGCTGGCAATGGACATTAAAGCCGATACCCTGCTGATTCTTACGGATGTTGAAAGAGTGGCAATTAATTACCGCACCCCGTCTGAAACATATCTTACTGAAATTACAGTTGATGAAGCTAAAAAGTATATGGATGAAGGACACTTCAGCGCAGGTAGTATGGGCCCGAAGGTTCAGGCTGCTGTTAATTTCGCTGCAAGCGGCGGGACATCAATTATCGCATCCCTTAATCGAAGTTTAGATGCACTAAAAGGTAAGAGTGGCACAAGGATCACCTTGTAGCGAACACAAAAAGTAACGGTTGCCTAAGCGAGCATTTTCCGATAAATGTTAAACAAAGGTGGGCAACATTGTGGGTTACCTTATCAAAGGTGGCATCGTAATAACGGAAAAAGGTGAAATCCCGGCGGACGTAGCCATCGATAATCAGCGAATATCCGCAGTAGGGAGCGACCTTGTTGACTCTTCCGAAAGAGTTACGTTGGATGCTAGGGGGAAATATGTGCTTCCCGGGGTAATCGATGCTCATACTCATTTCGCTCTCCGCTCCCGCGGTACAATCACAGCTGATGATTTTGAGTCCGGAACAAAGGCTGCAGCATGCGGCGGGGTCACTACTGTCATTGATTTCGCGGACCAGATTCCGGGCATGAGCCTCGCTGACGCGGCCAAGGCCCGCATCGATGAAGCGAAACCCTATGTAGCGACAGACTTTGCCTTACATATGACCATAACAAAGGCTCCGGAGAATCCGGACAGTGAGCTTCGAGACCTCCTTGAGTCGGGGGTCGGCGCGGTAAAACTCTTCACAACTTACAGAGCTGCAGGATACCTTCTTGAGAAGAATGATTTTATTAAGGTTTCCAAAGCTGCGCACAGGGCAGGCCTTCTTGTAACAGTCCATGCAGAGGACAATGATTTAGTCGAAAACCTCGAATCACGGATGAAAGCAAAAGGAGAAACTGCTCCCGCTTACCATGCTGTATCAAGACCCGGAGAGGCGGAAGCGTCAGCAATTCGAAATACCGCGTCCATTCTGGGTGAAGCAGGACTGCCTGTTTACTTCGTCCATGTATCCAGCGGTCCCGGCCTGGAAGCGGTCAGGGAGGCAAGAAAAAAAGGTTATACAGTATACGCTGAAACATCTCCACATTATCTGACCCTCACTTCGAATCTATATGCCCAAGATAACGCAAGAGAATTCATTATGACTCCTCCACTCCGAGATTCCTGCGACATAGACGCGCTCTGGAATGGTGTCCTAAACGGCGAATTTGATGTTATCGCAACCGACCATTGCGCTTTCACGCGCCGGCAAAAAGCCGAAGGGACATCTTGCTTTGACACCCTCCCCGGGATCCCCGGGGTTGAAACCCTGCTTCCCCTCGTTCATCACGAAGGGGTGGTACGACGGGGAATGCGCCTTTCCGAGATAGCACGAATGCTTTCTTATAACCCTGCGAAACTGTTTGGACTATATCCACGGAAAGGCACAATCACCCCTGGTGCAGACGCTGATGTAGTTATCTTCGATCCAAATCTCCGAAAAACCATAACTTCTGACTCACAGCATAGTAAAGCGGGTTATACCCCGTATGAAGGCATGACTGTACAAGGATACCCTACTACTGTTCTTGTACGGGGCAAAGTAGTATACGACAACGGAACGTTTCTCGGAGCTCAAGGAAGCGGTAGATTTATTGCTTCAAAAGGGCGCTTAAGCCGGGGTTAACTATCATGCGCCCGGCTTCAAGGCGTATTGATTCGTCAGAAATTCAACACTTACGGAGGGGGATGTTTATGAAGTTTACCGACGAACAAGCGTCAAAAATCAAAGAAGCTTCAGAAAAGTATACAGATGATATTGTCACATTTCTTAGAGACCTTATTGCAATACCCAGTTTCAGCTCACAAGAAGGGGACTGCATCAAGAGGATTAAGGAGGAAATGGAGAAGGTCGGGTTTGACGAGGTGAGGATTGACGCTATAGGTAACGTCATCGGCACAATCGGAAACGGCCCAAAGAAGATCCTCTATGACTCCCACATTGACACAGTGGCTATCGCAGACCCAACTGCATGGAACCACGATCCGTTCAAAGGCGCGCTCAAAGACGATATCATTTACGGACGCGGCGCTTCCGATAACAAGGCAGCGATAGCATGTATGGTTTACGCCGGAAAAATCATTAAAGAACTTGATCTTCTTCCTGAGGATATCACCCTCTATATTGCAGGAGTTGTCCAGGAGGAAGACTGTGACGGTTGGGCGGTATATGAGATGATTACCACACAGGGAATCAAACCTGACTGCGTCGTGCTGGGAGAATGCACCAACCTGGCAATCAACCGGGGTCACCGTGGACGTTGCGAGATTAAGGTTACGACAAAAGGGGTCTCCTGTCATGCAAGCGCCCCTGAGCGCGGCGTAAATGCAATCTACAAAATGCTCCCGATTATACAAGGAATCGAAAAGCTCCAGGGTAATCTGAAAGACGATCCTTTCATCGGGCCCGGCAGCATTGCTGTTACATCCATCGAATGCAAAACTGCTTCCCTAAACGTCGTACCTGACGAGTGTACCATCTACATTGACAGACGCATGACCGTAGGCGAGACAACTGAGTCTTCCATAGAAGAGATCAAGGCTCTGCCAGGCGCTGAAGAAGCTGAAGTCAGCCTTCTTCAGTATGAAACACCGAGCTGGACCGGGTATCAGCCTGAGTGGGATAAATACTTTCCCACATGGGTGCTGGAAGAAGATCATCCGCTGGTCGAGGCAGGGATGAAGTGCGGCGAGATCCTGTTTGGCGAGATGCCCCCGACAAGCAGGTGGGTGTTTTCAACTGACGGCATATCCACCATGGGCAGGCTGGGCATACCTACAATCGGGTTCGGCCCTGCGGAAGAAAGGCATGCCCACTCCGTTGATGACCAGGTAAGGATTGATCACCTGACAAAATCAGCTATGTTCTACTCTTTGTTCCCTGCTGTGTACTCTAAGCATGTTAAGTAGTACAGGGTGTATTGAGACTGTTAATTGCAGGTGTAATGAACCATAAACTGATTATGATGTGATAGTTTAATAATCAAGGAGGCGAGATATATGCATTCTCTTTATCGAGGAAAAGACTTCATCTCAACCCAGGACTGGACACTGGAGGAGCTTTGGATGCTCCTTGATGTCGCGTGGGAGTTGAAGAGGAAGTTCGCCCTTGGCATACCCCATCGTTTGCTCCAAGACAAGACTCTGTTCATGATGTTCTTTGAACAGTCCACCAGAACCAGAAACTCGTTTGAGGCAGGCATGACCCAACTTGGGGGACATGCTCATGATCTCACCCCTGACAAGATGCAGATTAGCCACGGCGAGGAAGCAAGAGACACTGCGAAGGTTCTCAGCAGATTCGGTCATGGAATAGCCATTAGAAACTGCTTCATTGATGAAGGCAACAAGTATATCAATGAAGTTGCGGAACATGCCCATGTCCCGGTCATTAACCTTCAGTGTGACGTATACCACCCGACACAGATAGCAGCAGACATTATGACCGTGGTGGAAAGATTCGGGCGCAACCTCCGTGGCCGTAAATGCGTAGTATCCTGGGCATATGCTCCAAGCTATATGAAACCTATGTCAGTGCCTCAATCCCTCATCCTCCTTATGCCTCGCTTCGGGATGGACGTTGTCCTTGCCCATCCGCCTGAATTCGACTTGATGCCGCACATCATGAAGCAGGCAGAGGAAAACGCGAAAGAAGCAGGAGTCAAGTTTGAAGTAACTGACGATATGGACGCTGCCTTCGAAGGTGCGCACGTTGTTTACCCTAAGAGCTGGGGCGCATTGATGAGGACAAGAAAAGCCGAAGAGTCCATGGCTATGGCTAAGAAATACACGGATTGGATTTGCGACGAAAGGCGTATGGGCTTGGCAGCTTCTGATGCAATCTACATGCATTGCCTACCTGCGGACAGAGGCTACGAAGTCACAGACGCGGTAATTGACGGCAAACAATCGGTAGTTTGGGACGAGGCAGAAAACAGGCTCCATGTAGCTAAAGCGATAATGGCACTGACGATGGGAGGTAGGCCGTAAGCTATCTCCACGCGGGATACCCCTTTTTAAGGAGAAGGTGATTCATATGGGTGATATGCCGGGCGCCGTTGATACAGGTACACCATTTTCCGCGAAGGCTCTTGTCGAAGTGGCTATGGAAGTAAATGGGAAGGATGTACGAAAGGAGGTCCCGGCATCCCGCACTTTGTTAGACTTCTTGCGGGACGATTTGGGCCTCACAGGCACAAAAGAAGGTTGCGGTAAGGGAGAATGCGGCGCGTGTACCGTCCTAATTGACGGTAAGCCTGTAAACTCATGCTTGATGTTCGCGTACCAGGCAAATGGATCCAAAGTCACGACTATCGAGGGTTTAGAGGCAAACGGAGAGCTACACCCGCTTCAGGAAGCGTTTGTTGAAGAAGGCGCAGTGCAATGCGGATTTTGTACACCTGGGATGATTATGGCGGCTAAAGCCATCCTGGACGCTAACCCTAAGCCGACACGGGAAGAGATTCGTCAGGGGATTTCAGGGAATCTCTGTAGATGTACAGGCTATGTCAAGATAATCAATGCCATTGAAGCTGCTGCAAAGGGTGGATGTAAGAGCAGTTCATGCCAGGGGTAGTTACTTAAGATGATAGGCGCGATTATTCTTGCAGCCGGAGAATCTACGAGAATGGGGACCCTGAAACAGATTCTGCCATGGGACGACAAGACCGTGATTGAGGCTTCGGTGGATGCAGCTTGCGACTCCCCGGGAGTGGACCAAGTTGTGGCAGTGCTTGGACATGAAGCTGACAGGATTCGGGCTGTTCTTGATAAGAAGGCCCGGCCTAAACTGCACCTTACGCTGAACCCTGATTACAAGTCAGGCATGTTTTCATCGGTTAAGGCGGGAATCAGTGCCCTTGACCCAAGAATTGAGGCGTTCTTTATAGCGCCTGCGGATCAACCTGAGATTGAGCCGGATGTGTATGAGAAGATCATCAGGATATTCAGGGATCCGGGTCAGTCAGCAGACATTGTGATTCCTCAATATCAAGGCAGGGGAGGACATCCGACTTTGTTTCCGGCCTCTCTTTGCAGCGAGATTATGAGCATGCCTTACTATGGAAACGGCTTGCGCGATGTGATACGGAAGTACAAAGACAGGGTGATTCGCGTGAATATAGAACACTCAGGCATTATCTACGATCTGGACACCCAAGAAGACTACAGCCGGGCAATGCATAGGAGGGGCAAGACATGAAAACTCGACATAGCGACTCTATAGCTATATACGAAGGGATAAACCAAGCTATCCAAGAAGGATGCCCTGCTGTCCTTGCAATCGTAGTAGCAACAAGCGGATCATCACCCGGTCTGCCTGGTTTTAAGATGTTGGTTTTTGCCGACGGAACATCAATTGGGACAGTAGGCGGAGGTGAGCTTGAAGCCCGGATTATTAAGGAAAGCACACACGTTCTTGTGGAGAACACGCCTAAGTTCATGGAAGTTGATCTTACCCCGATGAACAGAGACAGCCTTGGAATGGTTTGCGGCGGGCGGGCCAAGGTCTACATGGAACCTATCGTCCCCCGCCCGAGGGTTGTCATATTCGGGGCAGGCCATGTAGGAGTCGCAACCGCTCATATCGCCGGAATCGCAGGGTTTCGGGTGATTTTGGTTGACGATAGGCCTGAGTTTGCTGAGGCGGCCCGGATAGCAGCTGACGAAGTCATAGTATCCGATTTTGAGGAGGCTGTAACCAACCTGGAAATAGATTCCGGAACATATATAGTCATTGTTACCCATGGCCACAGCTATGACAAAGAAACACTGGCAGCATGTCTCAGGAAGGGCGCGCCTCATCCTGCGTACATCGGCATGATTGGCAGCAAAACGAAAGTGCAAAAGACTTTCGAGGCGCTTGAGAGAGAAGGCATTTCCAAGGAAGATATCGAACGAGTGCACTCGCCAATCGGACTTTCAATCGGGGCGAAGACCGCCCAAGAAATAGCTGTAAGTATTGTTGCTGAGATGATTGCTGTTAAGAATAACAGGTTATGAAATCCTGGCGCGGATCACAAGGAGGCAAATTAAAGTGAGCGTCCGACCAAAAATGAGAGAGCTTTCACCGGAAGAACGGAAAGCAGGATTTGATGAGGTAGAAAAGGGGCTTGCTCTTCACCAGGCACTTCCTGAAGCCTCAAGATGTCTTTTCTGTCACGAAGCGCCTTGTGTCTCCGGGTGTGTTGCCGGAGTTGATGTCGTTGGTTTTGTACGTCGTCTCAAGACAAGAAACTTTGTGGGGGCTGCACGACTGATAAGGGAAGCTAACGTTTTTTCCGCAGTATGCTCCAGGGTATGCCCTTCAGAAGAACAGTGCGAGAAGCCTTGCTCCAGCACTAACCTGGCGGAGCCTATCGCTATTTCAGCCTTGCATCGGTTTGTCGCTGACGAAGAACTGAAGCGAGGCATACGTCCGGAAAAAGCCGGCACTCCTACAGGGAAAAAAGTCGCGGTGATAGGAGCAGGGCCTGCAGGACTTACATGTGCCCACAAACTTGCCAGGTTAGGGCATGAGGTTACAGTCTTCGAGGCGGAAGAGAAACCCGGAGGGTTAATGGTTTACGGGATACCGAGGTATCGGCTGCCCAGTGAGATTGCAGAGGCAGAAATCGAATATGCCATATCCCCCGGAGTTAACCTGAAGACAGGTGTTTTAGTAGGCAAAGACATTCCATTCGATGAAATACGGCGGAATTCGGACGCTGTTTTCATTGGGGTAGGCTTGGGTTACAAATCTCAACTGGACATTCCCGGACATGATCTCCCCGGCGTGCTCCAGGCAGGAGAGTTCTTACGCAAGGCAGCGTTAGGAGATCCGCCTGAATTGTCAGGGAGGGTCGCAGTTATCGGTGGCGGCAATGTAGCTATGGACGCAGCGTGTTCCGCTGTTCGAGCCGGTGCAAGTGAAGTCGTTGTTCTTTACAGACGCCGAGAAGAGGAAATGCCTGCATGGAAAAGAGAGCGGGAGTTCGCCAAAACAGAGGGCGTAGAATTCCGGTATCTTACCGCTCCTCAGAGATTCGTTGAAAAAGACAGAAAAGTTGCAGGAATTGAATGTGTTTCCACTAAACTCGGAGAGCCTGATTCAAGCGGGCGTCCCAGGCCTGAGTTTATTCCGGGCACAGAACATGTTATTGATGTCTCTTATGTCATTCTTGCGACAGGTCAAGGGCCATGGCCTGAGATTTCTTCCGTGTTCGGCGGTATTCGATTTAATGCGTCGGGAACGATTAAGGTGTCTCCGGAAACCTTGGCCACCTCAATAGAAGGGGTTTTTGCAGGGGGGGACGCAGTGAACGGCGGCAAAACTGTAGTCCAAGCTGTAGCTGATGGAAAACTGGCAGCGAAATCCATTAATGATTTCCTTTCATAAAGGATGAAATATCGGCTGTATGCTTTCGGCTTTGGTCGTGGAAGAGTTTAAGATTAATACGAGGAGGGACCGCACGTGGTTGATTTATCTTTGGAATTCTGTGGTGTGAAGTTTCCTAATCCGTTTACCCTTGCTGCAGCGCCAACCACTGACTCGGCTGAAATGGTGGCAAGGGCGTTTGAAGCCGGTTGGGGCGGAGCAATCTTAAAAACAACGTCAGTGGAAACCGAAGTAGTTGAACTTGTGTACCCAATGATGTCAGGGATAGATTTCGAAGATAAAAAACTAATGGGACTCCAGAATATCGACTTAATTTCCGAACGACATATTGACGAAGTTGAAAAAGACGTAAAAGCCCTAAAGAAGGAATTTCCCGACAGAGTAGTAGCTGCCAGCATCATGGGGGCAGAGAAAGAAGATTGGCAGGAGCTGGTAAGACGCCTGGAAGCTGCAGGCGTGGATCTTATTGAGTGTAGCTTTTCCTGCCCGCACGGAATGCCTGAGCGCGGTATGGGTTCCACAATAGGACAAGACCCTGAGCTTACGGAACGTACAGCCCGCTGGGTGAAGGAAGCTGCAGAAAGAGTGCCGATAGTCATCAAACTCACCCCGCAGATTGCTGATATTACCGCAGCAGCCCATGCAGTAAAAAGGTCAGGCGCAGACGGAGTATGCGCTATTAATACGCTGAAGAGTCTCATCGGAGTTGATCTTGACACATTCATACCATATCCCAACGTCGGAGGGTATTCTACATACGGCGGCTACTCAGGTCCTGCCATTAAACCTGTAACCTTGAGGTGTGTGGCTGAGATCGCGAAATCCGTTGACATCCCCATAGCTGCAGTAGGCGGAATCAGCACCTGGATGGACGCAGTGGAATTCCTCCTTTTAGGCGCTACCAATATCCAGCTCTGTACAGCTGTAATGCGTAACGGGTTCAGGATTATCGAGGACCTTATTGACGGTCTCACTGTTTATCTTGAGGAGAAGGGCATGAAGTCCGTCACTGAACTGGTTGGCAAGGCATTGCCGTACATTGTTGACCATTCTAAGCTATCTAGGGATTACAAGGTTGTCTCCGCTGTGAATCGTGAAACATGCATCAAGTGTGATGTTTGCTACATCGCATGTATGGACGGAGCTCATCAAGCCATAGAGCTCGATGAAAACAGAATTCCCGTCATCAATGAAGATAAGTGCAAAGGCTGTGGAATGTGCGAGACAGTGTGTCCAGTCGAGGGGTGCATAACTCTTAAACCAAGGGAGAGTTGAGTATGACTGGAATCAATGTGGCAATTCCTAAAAGCATTGACGAAACCCTTGAACTGCTTGAGAAATGGGGGCCTGACGCTGCAATAATAGCAGGCGGCACCGACCTTGTTGTTGAGCTGAAAGATAAGCTGAAATCCTGGAAAGCGCTGATAGATATCGGATGTGTCCCTGAGGTCCGCGGAATAAGAGAGGCTGACAGCAATCACGTGTGGATAGGCGCCATGTCTACACACGCTGAAATAGCATCCTCAACTCTGGTCCGGGACACCGCGCCCGTATTAGCAAATGCCTGCGCTCAAGTGGGATCGCCTCAGATAAGGAATAGGGGCACCATCGGCGGCAATATCTCTACAGCGTCACCTGCAGGCGACACTATACCTGCCCTATTTGTCCTGGAAGCGTCTGTCGAAATCATCGGGCCGAAGGGTACGCGAATCGTGCCTATAGAGTCGTTCTTCCAAGGCCCGAAGAAATCCGTGTTAGCGCCTTGCGAGATGGTCCTTGGGGTTAGGATTCCGAAGTTGGATAAAGAGTATATTTCCTTCTTTAGAAAACTGGGTCAACGAAAATCCCTTGCAATATCCATAGTAAGCGTAGCGTTTGTCGCGAAATGTCAAGGCCCCGGGCTTTTCACCGACGTCAGAGTTGCCTTTGGCGCTGTGGCGCCGACAGTGATTAGGGCACGCACAGTAGAAAATGCCATATGCGGCAAGCAACTTGATCCGAAGACTGCTGAATACGTCTCGAAGCTTGCATTCCGCGACTGTGTGCCTATAACGGATGTAAGAGGTTCTAAAGGTTATCGCGAGCAAATGGCATGCAATCTCCTATATGAAGGGTTGCTCTCTTTACTGTCATGTTCCGAGGCTTGCTAGGATTCTATACCGATTTACGTTGAGGGGGTTCGGAAGGCGTGAAAGTCAACGTATGTCTCTTCGGTCCGATGCAAAAATACGGGGACAAAGACAAATTCCAGATGGAATTCGAGGAAGGCGCAACACTCGCTAATCTTCTGGACCGCCTGAAAATCGAAGACAGAATTTACATTGTCATCCTCATTAATGGTAGGCGAGCCTATGATGAAGATGAGCCTCTTTCAGACGGCGCCGAGGTGCTCATTATGGCCCCGACCGGCGGCGGTTAAGAGAGAGACTGAAGGCTCCATACGGCTCTGGCTGGATGAGGAGGGGGTATCATAAATGACAAAGACCAAGTGGGTTGGTACAGACGTCACGCGAATTGACGCAAAGGATAAAGTCTGCGGCACGCTAGAGTACATGTCGGATCTTTCTTTCCCAAATATGATATACGGCGCGGTGCTGCGGAGTAAGTATCCTCATGCCCTGATAAAGAAGATTGATACCAAACGCGCGAAAGAGCTGGACGGGGTGGTAACAGTCCTAACCCATGAGGACGTCCCCGGCTTAAATGGGTTTGGCATTGCCATCCCTGATCAGCCGGTGTTATGCCGTGATAAGGTGCGATACATGGGGGACGCTATCGCCCTTGTCGGAGCGGAATCCAAGGAAATAGCGGAACAGGCTCTGGAGTTGATAGAAGTCGAATATGAGCCTCTGCCTATTGTTGATGACCCGGAAGAAGCAATGCTCGATACGTCTCCTCTCGTGCATGAGACGGGAAACATCCATAATCATGTAAAGATCGAACGAGGCGACGTAGAGGCAGCATTCAATGAAGCCTATGTTGTAGTTGAAAATACCTACTTTACGCCCAGGCAGATGCATGCCTTCCTTGAACCTGAGAGCGGTGTGGCTACTATAGACGATGATAAGAACATCACTATTTGGTGCGGGGGACAACACCCTTACAGAGACCAGCTTCAGGTAGCACGGGCTCTCGGCATGAATCCAAGAAAAATCCGCATAATCAACACACCTGCCGGAGGAGCATTCGGCGGTAAAGATGAGATTACCGTTCAAATATACCTTGCGCTTCTTGTGTTACATACAGATCGGCCGGCAAAAATCGTACTTTCGCGGGAAGAATCAGTAATTGCCGGGATGAAACGTCACCCTATGAAGATTTACATGAAAACTGCAGCAGCAGCCGATGGGACTATTCTTGCAAATGAAGTAAGGGTTGTTTCTGATACAGGCGCGTACGCGTCTCTCGGAGGCCCGGTTATCGGGTTTGCAATAGAGCATTCCTGCGGCGCGTACAGAGTGGAAAACGTGAGGCTGGAAGGCTTCTGTGTATATACAAATAACGGTGTGGCAGGAGCATTTAGGGGATTCGGAGCGAACCAGGTCACCTTTGCCGTAGAAACTCAGGTTGATATGATCGCGGAAAAGCTCGGCATGGACAGACTGGAGATTCGTAAGAAGAATGGTTTGCGAAAAGGCGACATAGCTGCCCTAGGCCACAAGATGGAAGCTTCAGTCGGATTGCTGCGCACGCTTGAGGCAGCTGAAAACTCAAGGCTTTGGCAGCTCAGGGAAGAGCTCAAAGCAAAGCCCGGCGCTCCTCATAAGAAGCGAGGCATCGGCATAGCCTGCTCATTCCAAGGATGCGGCCTTGGGAAAGGCCTCCCTGACTACGGCGCTGCCACAATCGAACTTCTACCTAACGGACAATTTGCGGTCGGTGTCAGTTGCCCTGAAATAGGCCAGGGCAACACCACTGCATTTGTGCAGATAGCAGCGGACTATATAAGGTGTTCCATTGATGACATAGTAATGTTATCAGGCGATACAGGGCATACCCTGGACTCCGGGACATCCACGGCTTCACGTTCCGTCTATACCGGTGGAAACGCACTGAAGCTTGCTGCCGGCAACCTGCATAGTGCCATATCGACTTTGGCTGCTGAAATCCTCTCTGTGCCGGAGAGCGACATAGATATTGAGTATGGATCCGCTGTCTCAAAATCCTGTCCGGAAAAAACGGTTTCGTTTAAGAAAATCGCGGAGCTCATGGTAGAAAGAGGAAAAACCATAAAGGGCGAAGGTTATTTCATATGGCCTGTTTCCGAGACTGAACTTGAAGGATATGTGGGCATACCTCACCTGCTCTATAGCTATATCACTCAGATAGCCTTAGTTGAGGTCAACACCTTGACAGGTGAAACAGAAGTCCTCGAAGCAGTATCTGTCCCTGATCCGGGTAAAGCTATAAACCCACAAGGCGTGGAAGGACAATCCGAAGGCGGAGTCGTCATGGGCATGGGCTATGCCTTAACTGAAGACACAATTATCGAAGAAGGGATAACCCTTACTCGTAACTTCTCCACCTATATACTTCCTACCAGTCTGGACATGCCTTGCGAAATCGAAACAATTATCGCTGAAGAGCTCGAGCCTTCCGGCCCGTTCGGCGCAAAAGGCATAGGTGAAGCAGTATGTGTCCCGATAAGCCCTGCTATTACCAATGCCATTCACGATGCTTGTGGGGTATGGATGAAACAAATTCCTGCCACACCTGAACGGGTATATACTGCACTTAAAAGCAAAGAGGTGCCCTAGAAAATGGCAGGCAAATGGAGGCGATGAAGAGTATGAGCTCGTTTACAGTAGTAAACCATCCAATAAGCAGGATAGACGCAATTGAAAAGGTAACAGGCAGAGCCGAATTTACAGATGATCTCGCCTTTGACGGAATGCTCCATGGTCGGGTTCTGAGGGCAAAATACCCACATGCCAAGATTCTTGAACTCGATACCCGTAAAGCGGAAGAGCTCCCCGGTGTGGTTGCAGTCATTACCTACGCCGATATTCCGGGAGCTCAGGCCATCGGACCTGTTCGTCCTGATATGCCTGTTTTTGTATCCACACGGACAATGTACTTAGGCGACGCAGTTGCCATGGTCGTAGCGGAGACGCCTGAGATCGCAAATCGAGCTCTCGCTCTGATACGCGTAGAATACGAGGAGCTCCCAACTATATTTGACGTTGAGGAAGCCGTGTCCGAAGGCGCGCTCCAACTTCACAAAGACTATCCCGGTAATATCGTGAACCACTATCCTCTTAGAAAGGGTAACGTAGAAGAAGGGTTCAAGGAGTCAGACATCGTTCTTGAACGAACCTACACTACGCAGCTGATAGAACATGCATACATTGAACCTGAAGCAGCTGTCGCTGTGCCGGGAGCAGCTGACGGCACTGTCACTGTATACGGATCCATCCAGAATCCTTTCACAGCCAGGCGACACGTAGCTCAAGTCCTCGGCGTAAGCCTCAACAGGGTAAGAATCATCCAATGCGCTATGGGAGGCTCCTTCGGAGGTAAAGACGACGTAGTGTCCGCAATCTGTGCAAGGGCAGCTGTAGCGGCTTTGAAAACCGGGCGGCCTGTCAAGATAGTGAACACAAGGGAAGAGTCGATCATCGAGAGCTACAAACGTCACCCATATGTCATGAAGTATAAAGTCGGTGCGACCCGTTGCGGTAAACTCAGAGCCATGGAAATACATATCCTGGCAGACGCAGGCTCTTACGTTTCAATGACACCCTTTGTTACATGGCGTTCGGTTGTACAGGCTACAGGTCCGTATGAAGTTCCTAATGTCAAGACAGATGTATACGGAGTATTCACAAACAATACATATACCGGTGCAATGAGAGGCTTCGGAAGCCCGCAGATTATATTCGCGCAAGAGTCCCTTATGGACGAGCTTGCAGAAGAGCTGGGTATGGATCCTTTGGAATTCCGTCTTGCGAACGCGTTCAAACAAGGTTCAGTAACAGCCAGCGGACAAATTCTGGATGAACATACAGTAAGCCTTGTCCAGGTCATTGAGAAAGCGACGGAAGCCATAGGATACTCGGAAAAGCGAAAGGCTTATGCAGAAAACAAAGCACAGAAGGGGAAGGTCCGCGGCGTAGGTTTTGCAGCAAGTTACCGTGGAGTCAGCCTGGGCGCTGAAGGAGTGGACGCTGCAGGAGCGCTGGTATCAGTGCAACCTGACGGAAGCGTATATCTACATTCCGGGCTTGCGGAAAACGGACAAGGGCTTAAGACTATCTTCTCACAAATCGCAGCTGAAGAGCTTGGTTGCAGGTTTGAGGATATCGTGTTCATGGATACGGATACATCGGTCATACCTGACAGTGGAGCTACAGTCGCCTCCCGCAGCACAACAATGGGGGGAAGCGCTGTCCGGGACGCTGCGAAAAAGGTAAGAGAGGTGCTCCTCGGCGTCGCTGCTGAACTTCTTAATGCACCGTACGAAGAAATAACAGCGGCCGGCGGAAAAATGTATGTAAACGAAGACCCTGCAAGGTGCATGGAATTTAAGGATGTAGCCAAGGCTGCCTATGGTAAAGGCCAACTCATGGCTGCCATCGGATGGTACCAGGCGCCAAGGGTCTCATGGGACGAAAAAACAGGTCAAGGCAAGGCATACTTCACGTATGTTTACGGATGCCAGGCAGCTGAGGTTGAGGTGGATTGCGATACCGGACAAGTCAAAGTCCTAAAAGTCGCCGCAGCCCATGACGTAGGCCGTGCCATTAACCCCGCTACCGTGGAAGGTCAAATATACGGAGGCGTCACAATGGGAATGGGTTATGGCATTCTGGAAGAAGTGGAACTTCAAGACGGCGTCACTAAGACCCGAAACTTTGACGAGTATCTCATTCCTACATCTATGGATGTACCGGAAATTGTTCCGATTATAGTGGAAAACCCTGACTCATACGGGCCTTATGGAGCGAAAACAATAGGTGAGCCTACATGCGAATTGCTGGCTCCTGCAATAGCCAACGCAGTTTATAACGCGTGTGGAAAGAGAATTCGTCGGTTGCCGCTGGACCTTGAGCGAGTGCTCCTAGGTTATTCGCTTAGAGCAGCCCGGGGCAAGAGGGGAAGTGACGAGGCATGACCCTTGGATTCATTCGACCTGAAACAGTCTATGAAGCAATGGAGTTCCTCAGCGAACATAAGGACAATTCAAGGATAGTTGCAGGCGCAACCGATGTTATGGTTCAGATGAGGAGCGCGAAATCCACCGGACACGCTGAAGAGAAGCCCCTTTGGATGGTGGATATAACAAACATTCCTGGGCTGTCCTATGTTAACTTTGAAAATGGGATAGTAAGAATAGGGGCTATGACTACCCACAGGGACATCGCAAGAAGCGCTGTTATCCGTGATGTAGTACCGTTTCTTGCTGATGCATGCCGAAGCGTGGGTTCACCTCAAATCAGGACACGAGGAACAATAGGCGGGAACATTGTAAACGCATCACCTGCGGCAGACTCCCTCCCGCCGCTTACCGCCCTCTCAGCAAGATTGCGATTAATCAGCAGGAAAGGTCCGCGGGATGTGGCGCTTGAGGAGTTTTTCAAAGGTCCCTATAGAACAATAATAGAACCAGATGAAATACTTGAAGAAGTATACTTCGAGGCGCCTGAATCATCTTCCGGCTGTGCCTTCTTGAAACTTGGAAGAAGAGAATCCCTCGCCATAGCCCGCCTTAGCGTAGCCGTGCTCCTTGACGTGGATGAGTCAGGCAAGATATCAAAAGCTGCAATAGCTCCGGGAGCATGCCTTCCGATGCCTGCTAGGATAACATCTGCAGAAGAGGCGCTCATAGGGGAAATCCCAAATGAAGAAGCAGTCCATTCCGCTTCTTTGGAAGTGGGCGAAGAGATGGTCAGAGTCAGCGGAGTGAGATGGTCCACAGAGTATAAGAAGCCTGTTGTGTGCGCCCTTACGAAGCGGGCTATTTGGAAGGCTCTGGGGGTGGATGAAGATTGAAGAAAGTCAAGGCGGAACAGAAAAAATTAATATCTTTTACAGTAAACGGCGATGATGTTAAAGTCGAAATATCCGCTGATACAAGACTCATTGATGTACTTAGAAACAAGCTGAACCTTACGGGCACGAAGGAAGGGTGCGGTATAGGTGAATGCGGAGCATGCACCGTGCTCATGGACGGAAAGCCTGTGAACTCGTGTCTGGTACCTGCATTTCAGGTAGAAGGCAGCGTGATAGAGACTGTGGAGGGCCTTGATAAGTCAGGGGAACTCCACCCTCTTCAAGAAGCGTTTGTGGAACATACGGCAATCCAGTGCGGTTATTGCACCCCTGGCATGCTCATGTCCGCTTTGGCTCTTCTCAGAGAGAATCCTAAGCCTACCAGGGAGGAAATAGCCCGTGCAATCTCAGGGAACCTTTGCAGATGCACGGGGTATCACCAGATAATTGCAGCTATAGAGGATGCCTCAGCAAAGATAAGACTTTCGGAATGAGGAGGGGTACCTGATGCTGATTGTAGGAAATGGCAGGCTGATCACACTGGACGCTGACGATAAGGTAATTCAGGACGGTGCTGTTGTGATAGAAAACGGGATCATCCGTGAAGTAGGTGATACTGCAGATATCAAAGAGCGCCATCCTCTCGCGGAATTCATTGACGCGCAGGGAAAGGTGATCATGCCTGGGATGATCAACACCCACATGCATCTTTACAGCACTTTTGCCAGAGGGATGGCCTTAAAGGATCCGCCTCCCCGGACATTCATCCAGATTCTTGAGAGGCTTTGGTGGAGGTTAGATAAAGCCCTGGGTCCTGAAGATGTTTACATAAGCTCTCTCGTGCCTATCATTGATTGTATCCGGTTTGGGGTTACTACTATCCTGGATCACCACGCAAGCCCTATGTCAGTTCCCGGAAGCTTAGATGAATGCGCGCGAGCTGTGCAAGAAGCAGGAATCCGTGCATGCCTCGCCTATGAGGTCTCAGACAGAGACGGTGCGGAAATCAGGGATCAAGGTATCGAAGAGAACGTAAGGTTTATCAAGAGATGCCGGGATCTGGCAAATCCGCTTCTTGCCGCTTCTTTCGGACTCCACGCGCAAATTACCCTCTCCGATGATACGCTGAAGAAGTGTAAAGAAAGAGCGGAAGGCCTTGATGTAGGTTTTCACGTCCATGTGGCTGAAGGACCGGAGGACTTAGAAGACTCTCTCCAAAGATCCGGCAAGCGAGTCGTTGAAAGACTGGATTCCTTCGGAATCCTGGGTCCGAAAACCATAGCATGCCATTGCGTTCACATAAATGAGGCTGAAATGGACATCCTTAAAGCCCGTGACGTGAATGTTGTGCATAATCCTGAATCCAATATGGGTAATGCTGTCGGAGTCGCGCCTGTCCTAAAAATGATGGAAAAAGGCGTAAGGGTCGGTCTTGGCACTGATGGGTACACATCAGACATGTTCGAAGCGATTAAAGTCGCTAACATGCTCCATAAGTTGAACGAGAAGAACCCAAGCGCAGCATGGGGCGAAGTGCCTACGATGGTGTTTGCGAACAATCGGGAGATTGCAAGGCGCATCTTCGATATCAACATCGGCGTGCTGGAACCCGGGGCGTCAGGCGATGTAATCATTGTTGAGTATGATCCATGGACTCCTTTGACATCTGACAACTATTATAGTCATATTCTGTTTGGCATGTCAGGAGGACTGGTGGATACGACTATTGTAGCAGGACGTGTTCTAATGCGTGACCGCGAGCTTACCACTGTTGATTCAGAACGGATCCTCAACCGTTCGCGGGAGCTTGCCGAAGAAGTGTGGACACGATTCTAGTAATTAAGTAAATGGAGGGAAAGCCTAATGCTCAACTGGGCCAGAAATCGAAAACCATACGATAATATTCTCCAGGCTTCAGGCCTAACGCCGATGGTTCGATTGAACAAGGTTGCAAAAGACATTGACGCTGAAGTCTATGGGAAAGTAGAGTACTTCAACCCAAGCGGGAGCTTAAAGGACAGAATCCTATGGCGCATGGTGGAAGCTGCGGAAGAACGTGGTGAGCTGAAGCCGGGGATGACTATTATCGAAGGGACCACTGGGAATACCGGTATTGCTACCGCCTGCGTAGGCGCGGTAAAGGGATATAAGGTCATCATTGTCATGCCTGAAGGTATGAGTGATGAACGCAAGAAAACCATTCGTGCATACGGCGCTGAGCTTGTTTTCACAGAAGGTGCGGAAAGTGATGTAGATATAGTTCTTGAAAAGGTAGAAGAAATAAAGGCGCAAAACCCGGGGAAAATGTGGGAGGTAGGTCAGTTTTCCAATATGGATAATGTCACTGCGCATTATATGACTACCGGCCCTGAAATCTGGGAGCAGACTGAAGGTAAGATAGATGCGTTTGTTGCTTCCCAAGGAACTGCCGGCACTGTCAGTGGAGTAGGTAAGTATTTGAAGGAGCAAAATCCTGATATATTGGTATTTGCTGTTGAACCTGCTGAGTGTCCGATTCTCTCCGGCGGTGAGTGGGGAAGCCATCAGATAGAAGGGATAGGC
>JAKPFY010000174.1 GCA_029551185.1 Bacillota bacterium | reverse complement strand
AAGGCCTCTCGCCTCGAGCGTAAGTACGCATCTTTCGTTATCGTTCCCGATTGCCAAAGACGCTCAACCCGAGCTGTATCCCCGGATTCAACAACAATAAAGTCTGCACTTCCTATGGCGTCCCTGACTCCTTGAGATATCCGGCTTATATCAGAGACAATCCCTCCGGGGAAATCAGGCCTCCCCAAGGTTACTGAACGGCTGACATCACCCATATCAACAACCCCGTGTGTGTCCATGGCGATTGAGGCTGCATATCTAAAAGGCTTATCGTATGCATCTGAGTTTCCGAAGACAGCTGTCCTCTTCCCTGCCTTCCGCAAGGCTTCGCCCAGTGCGCCTGGGACGATTTCATAGTCAGAGTCTCTATTCACGCTGATAATCGCAGATATAAAAGGGTTCACAATGCTTTTTCCGGAAGGAACCGGTTGATTTGTGTTCCGTATGTAGACCTCAAACGCCTTTGCACCTTCAAAACCCTCAAGAGAGTTAAAGAAAAAACCTGCACTCTGCAGGCCTTGTGCCCTTGTCCCTGCACCGATTGTGACATAAGCGTGCTCAGGTTGCCTGCCTTTTGCGGTCCTCGTGTTCATCAGCCCGATGGAACCTGTCTCCGTCAACCCCGTCAAGTTTGGCATCGTTTCATAGTTGATGTCGCTGATTGATAAGGAATCTATAACTAACATGACAACTGTTTTCGCTGAGGAGCCAGCCTGTAGCGGGCTTTGGTGATGTGTATCGTCGCGAACGGCAAAGGAGCCCACCCCTAAGAAAACTATGAGGACAACCAACAGCCCTCGGCATACGAGCCTTAGGTATCTTTTCCCGACTGAAGGCCTTTTCAGCTTCGACAAGCAAGGACCTCCTCATACACTTCTTCGGTTCTTCTTACCATTCGCTCAATGGAAAAGTTCCTCAGGATATGAGATCTTGCCTTATCCGCAAGGGCCCGGGATTCGTGAGGACAGAGTAAAGCCCTTTGAATGCATGTAGCCATCGCCAGAGGATCACCTGGAGGCACCAGTCTGGCTGAGTCCAAATTGACCACGTCTTCCGCTGTTAGAATCAAGTCTTTTATCCCGCCTGTTCTTGTTGCGACGATCGGGACGCCGGCCGCCATAGCCTCAAGCAAGGCAAGAGGCATTCCTTCAGAAAGGCTAGGCAGTACGAATAGGTCCAAAGCTGCATAGAAGGAGGCCATATCTTCGACGAATCCCAGAAATCTAACCTGATCGCCCAGTCCGAGTTCCAGCGAAATAGCTTCCAACTCGTCTCTGGAAGGGCCGTCACCCGCAATAAGCACTTCAGGGAGAAATCCTGCCTTTTCAAGGAGCACCACCGCCCGGAGAAAAGTCTGCACACCTTTCTGCGGAATCAACCTGGCTACAACGCCTATAACAGGAGCGTCCCGGGTGCAACCTATCTTTCGCTTCGCTCTTTTTCGTTCCTCATCACCCAAACGGGCAACCCGAGAGAATGTCTCAAGATGTATGCCATTTGGAATATACCTGACTTTCTTCGGCCCAAGACCGGGAACGTCTGAGTACTCTTCATAAAGACTCTTTGATACGGCAATAACCCT
>JAKPFY010000171.1 GCA_029551185.1 Bacillota bacterium | reverse complement strand
TAAGGCCTTCCCTATTTCGCTCCCACCTCTAGAAGTCCAAAAAGTCATTGGTGAGACTCTGTCCTGCTTGGACGCGAAGATCGACTTGAACGACAGGATGAACGAAAACCTGGAAAAGCAAGCTCAAGCCATCTTTAAGAGTTGGTTTGTGGATTTTGAGCCCTTTCACTATGGAGAATTTGTTGACAGTGTCATCGGACCAATTCCCAAGGGTTGGAAAGCTTGTGCTGTTACAGATGTAATTGACGTGAACCCGAAAAGGAAACTCGACAAAGGAACTTCTGCGAAGTACCTCAGTATGGCTAACGTATCAACATCAGGCCCTCGAGTGTTGGGGTGGGAACAGCGAAACTTCACCTCAGGCACCTGTTTTATGAACGGGGACGTGCTTTTAGCTAGGATAACGCCAAGCTTGGAGCATGGCAAGACAGCATTTGTGGACTTCTTGGCAGATCAAGAAGTAGGGTGGGGTTCCACGGAGTTTATAGTCATGCGTAGTCGAGAACCCTTGCCTCTGGAATACACGTATTGCCTCGCAAAACATGAACCCTTTAGAGAGCACATGATAAAGAGCATGACGGGCACGTCAGGACGCCAACGCGCGCAGGTTGATGCGCTAAAGCACTACTTCCTGGCGATCGCCCCGAAAGACGTTTATGCTGAGTTCCAAGAGATCGTGATACCTTTCTTCCTCGCCATCAGGAGGAATGCCACTGAAAACCAGGTCTTGGCCGCCCTGCGCGACACCCTCCTCCCCAAACTAATGAGTGGAGAGATTGAGGTTCCGGTCGTATAGCTTGAGTAGAATGGAGTTGTTTGGCCGTGTATTACTTCACCGAGAACCACTTTGAGAAGGCAGTCCTCGAAGTGCTCCAGGAATACGATTACGAGGTCCTGTCCAGTGGGGAAGTCACAAGGGACTACCGCAATCCCCTGTATATGGACGCGCTCGAGGAAAGTCTGTTTAGGCTGAACAGGGAGCTTCCAGCAGTGGCTGTCGAAGAAGCTATAAGGCGTCTCCAGTCCCTAGATGCAGGCACACTCATCCAGAAAAACAAGCAGTTTACCGACTGGCTCCAAAGTGGCATGGAAGTCACTTTCGAAGAGGGTAGTGAGACAGTAACCAGGTTAGTAAAGCTGGTTGACTATGATGATGTCGGAAGCAACTCCTTTACTGTCATCAACCAGTGGACCGTACAGGGAGCGACCGGAGCCATAAAGAGGCCAGACATCGTCGTATTCGTCAACGGTGTACCTTTGGTTGTCGTGGAGCTGAAAAGCGGTTCTAGAGACGAAGTGAGCACCACAGACGCCTATCTGCAGCTAAGAAACTACATGCAGGTAATCCCCGAACTCTTTTGGTACAACGGCTTCTGCATCATCAGCGACATGACGCGATCCATGGCGGGAACCATCTCCTCCAGCGAAAGCCGGTTTATGGAGTGGAAAACGGTGGATGGCAGTTATGAGGAAACCGCCATAGCCACATGGGATACCCTTTTTCACGGTATGCTCGAGCCAGCCCGCCTCCTTGACATTCTCCGCAACTTCATCCTTTTCATGCGGGAGACTCCCGAGGACATCAAGATACTAGCCGCCTACCATCAATACTACGCAGTGAAAAAGGCCGTGGAGGCAACGGTCCGGGCTACGGAGACAGATGGTAGAGCTGGAGTGTTCTGGCATACTCAAGGGAGTGGAAAGTCGCTCTCCATGGTCTTCTACACCAAACAGCTTCAGGAACGGCTGAAATCCCCTACCTTCGTAGTCATCACAGATCGCAACGATTTGGACAACCAGCTCTTCGGGCAGTTTGCCGCGTGCGATGAGTTTCTCAGGCAAACCCCTATTCAAGCGGAAAGCAGACAGCACCTCAAGGAGCTTCTTGAAGGTAGACAGGCACATGGGATCATCTTCACCACAATGCAGAAGTTTGAAGAATCCGATGAACCCCTATCTGAGCGCAGGGACATAGTTGTCATCGCCGACGAAGCACACCGCAGTCAGTATGGTCTGACGGAACGAGTGAGAAGGGACGGCACCATAGTCAAAGGCATTGCCCGGATTATCCGGGACAGCTTACCGCGGGCTAGTTACATAGGTTTTACAGGAACGCCCATCTCCCTGAAGGATCGCGATACGCGAGAAGTGTTCGGAGACTACATCGATGTTTACGACATGTCGCAGGCCGTGGCAGATGGAGCTACCAGACCAGTGTTCTATGAAAACCGCGTCATGAACCTGGGATTGAGGCAGGACATCCTGGAACAGATCGACGCCAAGTATGAGGAACTGGTCTTGGAGGCCAGTTCCGACAACATCGAGCGGAGCAAGAAAGAATTGGGTACCCTGAAGGCTGTCTTGGGGGCTCCAGAAACCATAGAAACCCTCTGCCAAGACATTGTGAGGCACTATGAGGAGCACCGTCAGCATTATCTCACCGGGAAGGCTATGATCGTTGCATACGATCGTCCTATCGCAATGAAGATCTACAAGAGAATCCTCGCCTTGCGTCCTAACTGGGAGGAAAAGGTGAAAGTTGTCATGACAGGCAGCAATCAGGACCCTGAAGAGTGGCAGCAGATCATCGGCAACGCAGCCTACCGAAAGGATCTGGCCCGCAGGTTCAAGGATGACGAGGATCCCTTTAAGATTGCCATTGTGGTGGATATGTGGCTCACCGGGTTTGATGTCCCGAGCCTCGCAACCATGTATGTGTACAAGCCCATGGCCGGCCACAACCTGATGCAGGCCATTGCCAGAGTCAACCGCGTCTTTGAGGATAAAGAAGGCGGTCTTGTGGTCGACTACATCGGCATTGCCACAGCTCTCAAGGAAGCCATGAAAGATTATACTCGCAGAGACCAGAAGAACTTCGGGGAAATGGACATTCGCAAGACAGCTTATCCCAAGTTCCAGGAAAAACTACAGGTCTGCAAAGAACTGCTCCATGGGTTTGACCTCTCCGCATTCACAAAGAGGGATGCCTCAGCAAAACAGCGAGCTGACGCCATTCGAGACGGAGCCAACTTCGTCTTTGGTTTCGGAGAGGACATGCAGAAACTGTTTATCCAGGAAGCTACATACATGCGGCAGTTCAAGAGCCTCTGCCAAAGCCTCTTGACGGAACTGGAGCGCCTGGAATCGGCTTTGATCGAGGCCATCCGGGTTGCAGTTACCAGAGTCCGGACATCCAAAACGCTCAGCGTTGCTGAGATCAATAGGCAGATATCGACTCTTCTGGAACACAGCATAAAGAGTGAGGGCGTCATCAACCTCTTCTCCGACCGAGAAGAAGCGTTTTCCATTTTCGACCCAGAATTCCTGGAGCGCGTACGTTCCATGGAACAAAGGAACCTTGCCATGGAGCTGCTCAAGAAGCTCCTATCCGAACAGATAACCATTTTCCAGCGTTCTAACTTGGTGCAAGCAGAGAGGTTCTCCGAGCGAATGCAGCAGATCATGAACCGTTATCGTAACGCTCAGATAACTAACGCGGAAGTGATCGATGAGCTGATTAAGATGAGTCACGAAATCATGGAGGCCAAGCGAAAGGGAGAAGAACTGGGACTGGTCCAAGAAGAGCTGGCATTCTACGATGCCTTAACAAAGCCGCAAGCCATTCGAGACTTCTACGAACACGAGGCACTGATGGAAATGACCAGAAGACTCACGGAACAACTGAGGAAAAGTCGCACCATCGATTGGCAGCAGCGTCAGAGCGCCAGGGCGGGGATGCGCCGTATGGTGAAAAGACTCCTTGATGAGTACGACTATCCGCCAGAAGGACAGGAGGAAGCCATCGAGACGGTTCTAAAGCAGTGTGAGCAGTGGGTTGACAATCAAGTGTTCTACTAGTGGCCCCTGGTAACCACAGCGATACACGGATCAAGAGGGGTCAAGTTTGACTAGCTTGGTAAGATGCGGCAAATAGTGTGAAAGCTGTTCCAACTTCTTACAGAAACAGGAGCAATGAGGGCGTCCGTTTAGTCCTCCACCTGTGAAGGAAAGGAACCGCTTTTCAAACATATATTATTACCATGAACCTAGCCTTGTATGGCTGGTA
>JAKPFY010000158.1 GCA_029551185.1 Bacillota bacterium | reverse complement strand
CGTCGCTGAGGGAATGGCCATAATATCGGTAAGTCATACACTCCAGGAACACCGGGCCCTGGCCTCTTTGTACCAGTTCTTTTGCCCTCACCGCGGCATCATAAACAGCTAGGATATTAGTGCCGTCAACAACCTCCGCGTTGAGATTATCTGGTCTAAAGCCAGCAGCTCGGCGAGCTAGGTAATCTAGTCCAGTCAGTTCGCCTATTGCCGCGCCGGTCATGCCGTAACAGTTGTTTTCCACCACAAAAACGATGGGTACGCCTTCCCTAAATTGAGCCATGGAGGCAAAATTGAGGGACTCCATTACCACACCGTTGTTTACAGCGCCGTCTCCCAGGAAACAATACACGACCCCTTTCTTGCCTAGCTTCATTGAACCGATGGCGGCACCAACCGCGATGGGTGCCCCTCCCCCCACAATGGCATTGGCGCCTAAGTTGCCAACTGCAAAGTCGGCGATGTGCATGCCGCCTCCCCGGCCCCGACAGTAACCGTCTTCTTTCCCCAAGAGCTCTGCCATCATGCGGTACACATGTTCCCCGAGAGCATCCCTTACCCCCGTTTCAGGGATGCCTGAGCTGGCCAAGTCTTCCCTGCGCAAGATGGCCAGGGCTCCCTTAGCCATGGAATGACCATGCCCGCGGTGGGTGCTAGTTATCAGATCCTCGCTTGTCATCGTTATCATCATGCCTGTCGCGACTGCTTCCTGACCTACGGAAAGGTGCGTTGCACCGCGAAACTGAAACCCTTCGAGGGGCACGAAAGCCTTGGTTCTCAGTCGCACGACCATTTCCTCGAATTCGCGGATGAGCAGCATCACCCACAGCACTCGCCTGACATCACTGGTTGCCAGGCTGCCCGATTCAAGATGATGGCGCAAAGTCCTCTCGTATTGGAACAATTTAATTGGCTGAAAACTGATCTGTCCCCGTTCAAAGTCCGGCGCTCTAAACTTGTTGTGATAAAAATACATTCCTATCGACCACCTCTTCTCTGTGTCTGGGAGCATCATAGTCCATCCCTACACAAGGCATGCGACATTTGTCATCATCAAGAACACATATTAATAATTAGGCAAAATGGTGCTATTTCCTTCCATAGCAACAGGAATTATCATAATAATAGCCACGACATCACTTAAACAGGCATAACAACTAAGCATGTAAAGAACCAACAAAGTACAGTGCAACAAAAAAGAATAAGAATAAGGGAGGAAAAGACAAATGAATAGCAAATGATATATGTAATTAATGGTGACAAAAGTTGGGGCAGCACGGGACAACACGAGGGACAAGGAGGTGGGCCTATATAGTCAGAATTATCTTGACAGTAAGGGTGTTGGGTTTGTGCAAGTGACAACATGGACGAAGGGTGTTTGTCTGAGAGGGGGTTTCCGAGATGAGAAAGCGGGGAGCGCTAGTTGTTCTATCTCTCTGTCTGATGCTTCTTGTTGGCACATTTGCTCAGGCTAAGATTGTCTTGAAGGCGGCAACGGTCTTGACCGATGCAGCTGTGCACACGAAAGCGATGCACTACTTTGCTGGACTTGTTGCGGAAAAAACGAACGGTGAAGTAGAGGTAATCGTGTACTCCGGGGGACAGCTGGGCAGCGAGCGGGATTATGTGGAAGGACTTAGGCTCGGGACGATTGAAATGGCCAAGACAGCCACCGCTCCCTTATCCCGCTTCGTGCCCGAGATTGATGTGTTGAATTTGCCCTATCTTTTCGAAGGGGAGGACCACCTCTTTGACTGTCTGAACAGCGAGCTAGGGGAAGCTCTGCAGAAGGTTCTGGTGGATCAGGGCTTTCGCCTCGTCTCTTGGTTCTATGCCGGCTCCAGGAATGTATACAATTCCCGAAGACCGGTCAACAGCCCAGAGGATCTGAGGGGCATGAAAATACGCGTAATGGAAAGCCCTATCATGGTCGCGACGTTGAACGCCATGGGGGCCAGTGCAGTGCCCATGGCCTTCGGTGAGCTTTACAGTGCGATGCAACAGGGCGTAGTCGATGGAGCAGAGAACAATCCCGAGACTATTCTGTCTCAGAAACACTATGAGGTGACGAAGTACTTCACATACACCCACCATTTCTATGATGTCAATGCTTTCCTGATCAGCGAGTCCGCCTTCCAGAGGCTGCCCAAGAATGTCCAGGAGGTCGTCCTGGAAGCTGGGAAGATGGCTGAGGATTATGAGCGCAGACTTTGGGCAGAGGCGATGGCCGAAGCTCAGTCGGAGCTAGAGAAGCGGGGAATGGTCTTTAATGAACCCGACCTAACTAGATTCCGTGAAGCAGTTCAGTCGATTTATGATGACGAAAAGCTGATGGGCCATATCGATAAGAGACTCCTTGAACTCGTCAGGCAGTAGCAATA
>JAKPFY010000128.1 GCA_029551185.1 Bacillota bacterium | reverse complement strand
TGCTCTCAACGACGAGCTTGCCATGTTCCGCGGACTTTTTATTCGTCCCACAGGGGGCGACACTGACAACTTCTGAAGACTCGTATCTCTGTACAGCTCAAGACGCGAAGGATACTTTGGCGCTTATCAGGACACTACGCGGCGAACGCGATGCTTGGAAGGCTGGGTATGAATCTCTGCGTGAAGAAATAGATGCATACCAGGAGAGAACTGAATCGAGGCTTGCGGCATTGTCAGAAGCTCTGAACGCGGAAATGAAGGCGAGAAGAGCTGACAGGGCGAGGACGACATTGATGATCGTTTTCGCCGCAGGTGTTGGATATTTAGCAGGGAGGTGATCGCGGGATGAGGATAACAGATGCTCCAGTAAATCCGTGGGCAAAGGCGCTTGGTCTTATTGAGGAAGGTTCGCCATTCTCCATCTGGGATATTATGCCAGTATGGGTTGGCCCGGATTGGAATGTCGAGCCAGATGAACCTGTTACACCTGTCGATCCTGAGATTCCGATAGATAGACCTGACCGTGATGGTGGAGATGGTAGGGACGATTGGCGAGACGGTCGAAGAGACGGTGGATTCATTGACATGCGTGATCCTGGGTTCTGGAATCTCCCAGATGGTGAGTGGTTCGACACGCCGACCAGCTCTACATGGAGAGGGATACAGAATGCAATCGAATTGACGCGAGGCGGTCTCTTGAGTTCGCTTCTTGGTGGAAGCTCTGCCAGATTCTCGACGTTTGCATCTCCGGACGGACAGGCTGCAATCGAAGCAGCATCGAAACAACTTGGTCTTGATCCCGTTGAGGTGAAGTCTGAGATAGCAAAGGCTCTCGGGTTTATGGGATCGAATCCTCCTGGTGTTTCGAGTGCACTCTTTGGCCCGGTCAACCAGTGGGATATGGATTGGTTCAATAACATCGTGAATGAGAGAAAAACGATAGCCGGCGTCGTTGACAAGATGGCACTTGACAAGGCACTAAAGACCGCTGGCCTTGGCACAATGGACTGGGGTAGCATGGCTGCACGTCCTGGAGGCATTGCGGATATTCTAGGCGGCATGAGGGAACTTGGGTATGGGCTGCCAGAACTTGGTAATATGAACCAGCTTTCAAAGTCCATCATTGAAGGGATAGCGAGAGACTGGAGCACCATTCCGAGCCTTTCGCCTAGCCTATTCAGGGAAATGCCCAATGCCGATAGAATCGCTGCTGCGCTTGCAAGAGGCGAACCTCTCACCGAATACAGGGCAGGCATCGAAGCAGCGAAGGCGCTTGGTGGGTTTGCTCCAGACAAACTCACGTCTGATTTTGTCGGTGCTTACAGTGCACTTAAGGATTTGATGACATCAGCAGGGTTGAGAAACGTCCCTCAATCTACCATTGGTGGTCTCTTGTCACAGGGGCTTGGAGGTGGTCTCTCCGGTCTTGTGAGTGCGAATGATCTTGCCGCTTGGTCACGTGCTTATGATGAAATGGGACGCGGAGGTGGCTTTAGAGGTGGTCTCTCCGGTCTTGTGAGTGGGAATGATCTTGCCGCTTGGGCACGTGCTTATGATGAAATGGAACGCGGAGGTGGCCGCGGAGGTGGCCGCGGAGGTGGCTACGACGCTGATGACAGAGCAAGAGACTATAACGACGCACGCGAAGCTGAAGACAGGTCCAATAACAAGCAGGACGATTCCTACGGCAAGGACGAAGAGGGTAGGGGTCGCGGACCTGGGTTCTCTTGATGCCAGCAAGGTGAGGTGATGACAGTATGGCAAAAAACTGGACTACACCGTGGAAAGACTGGACTACACCGTGGAAAGAGATACCTCAGAGCGATGGTAGTGTCCTCTATACAGGCGGTGGGATGCTAGAATATAAGTTTGTTCCAGTGCCTGGAACAATGGGGAAATGGTATGTCCGCCAGGTTGGTGGAACTGGGAACGCTGGTAAATGGAAAGAAACAGGGATGCCAGCCGATGTGCTCAATTCTCTGCATCCACCGATAGGAATATCTCCTATCGAGAAGGGACAACCTCCACAACCAAATCCACAGAATCCGACTAAACCGAACTACCCTATCACGACTATGCCTGATTTTGGAGATAATCCAGATACGACGAGTATCTTCAAGTGGTTGATGCAGAATCTTGGCACCAACTATCCGTACTACGATAATCTGACAAAGTCATTGCTTGAGGCCGGGACACAGGCCAGCACGTCTGCTATGGACATGTTCAATACGAGGATGCAAGAACTGGCGAGGCTTCTCAACACAAGCGCCAGCAATCTTGAATCAGCGAAGAATGATTCCTTGTCGAGGCTAGACAACGCAACCAAGACATACACAGGATTCCTTGGACAAGCGCTTGGCCTCCAGAATCAGGCTCTTTCCGCGAATCCTCTCAAGTATCAAGCGTATATTGACAGCGGGACACTTCCGGAAGGTCTCGATTCTCAGCTCCGAACACTGCGATCTCAAAGTATCGATGCTGCAAGGACAGATGCAGAGCGGATACTAAACAAGACTATAGGCAAACTCAATCAGCAGGCATCGGCGATGGGTATGGCAGATTCTGATTACGCTGCATCAGCGAAGGCCGCAATCGCTGGAGACACGAACAGGAACATCCTTGCTGCTCAGCAGGCAGCCGACAGGGACTACCTCAACGCGAGACTCGCACTCCCGTACCAGATGCAGGAAGCAGCAAAATCAACGATGCAGTCATACCAACCGTTCATCCAGAACATCATGAGCGGTGGTCAGACTGCGGCAGGGTTACAATCGAATGCTGCCAATGCACTCTATAACATGACTGCCAACAACGCATCAACTCTTCTTGACGCGGCACAGCAACAGGCACAGTTACCGCTGTCGTACTACAAAATGGCACAAGAGCTTGCATTGCCAGCACAGAATCAGAGTGCAGGGTATCTGTCAACCATCATGAATATCTGGAACACATTGATGAATGCGTCCATCGCGAACAATCAGAACGATAGTGGTGGCGGTGGATTCTTTGACTGGCTCTTTTAACAGAATGGAGGTGTGATGTATGGCAACTGATCTTGCTACGTATCTCAATACACAGACAAAGAGTACTGCGTCTGACCTGTACCACCGAACACCTGTACCTGTAGTAACTGAGCCCAAATATAGTTTTATCAAACCACTCACAGACCTTAACTTTTTGATTAAAGAGGCATCTAAATACACAAAACCGAATTATTTTTACTATATCCCAGGTGGTGATTATTTTAACGACAGACAATCTGGTGTTGACTTTGGAAAGTTTGACATAAACACATCTTTCGTCGGTTTGGCTCCAGTTCATCCACGTGTTAAGACGCCGAGTGTTAATGACCGTAGAGAATCCCTTGCCGGACTTGAAAACTTGTATAAGTTGTATCAGTCAACTGGTGGTAAAACAAATTCAAATAGCAAATATGCGATAACATACGACCCAACAACAAAAAGATGGGCGTATTCGTATGGTGTATGGGCGAAGGAAGGTGAAAAACGAAAACCATACGTCGGTGCCTACGTCTTACCTGCTGGCATGGGTTTTGACACGTATCTCAATTACCTAAAAACAGGGAAATTGTCATATACTCCGACGACGCCAACGGACCCGGAGACACCTACAGATCCAGTGGTCCCTACGAATCCTACTGACCCAGCGATTGATGAGCTTAGAAAAATCATCGAGGAATTAAAGAAGCAGATAGCTGACAACCAGGCATCTGTGGAAGCAGAAAAAAAGAGGATCGAAGCTGAAAAGCAGGCACGCATTGCCAATAGGACGCAGGCACTTCAGGAAGCTGGTTTGTGGGACTTAGTGAGACAACTGTATGGTGACAATACGAGTGACCTAAACGCATATCTGGACACTGGAGTGTTCTCTAGGCAGACGGGGTTAGAGGACTGGGCGAGTCAAAATCTCACTAGGCTCTCGGAGTCACTGAACAAGCAATATGCAGATGCTATGAAGCAGCTCCAACAGAAGGCCGCTGCTGCTGGTTTCGGTGATGCGTCATGGATAAAGGGTGCTGAAACAGCATTGCGCGGACAGCAGCGTGGACTTGCCGATGTGTATGGCAGTGCTTACGATGCAGCAGCTCTTGCGTCTCTGCTTGGGATGGACCCTGCATATATCCGTGGAAAGCCTTGGGTGGCGCCGCAATCAATTACTGACTACGGTCAGGGATTCGACGCATTCGCTGCGCTTGATCCTACGCTATCGAGGTTGATTCCTGGTGGTATCGACGAAAGAGAAACGCCGTGGATCACCACAGAGTACAAGAAGCGAGATCCTTGGTCCGCTATATTCAATCGTGAGGACGAAGAGAACAGGCTTTCCGGGTTTATTCGAGAACTGTTGCATAGCGGAAGGCGGTGAGAGTAGATTATGGCACTTGACGCTGGGACAATTTTTCCACTCGCAGTAGTCGCTGCTGTCGCAGGTGCAGGTAGGGGACGGAGACGTGGCGGAGGTGGTGGAGGTCTTTTGACAACCATGCTCCAGTCTATGCAGCAGGAAGAACAGCAGAGGCTGGCACATGACCTCCAGACGCAGAGAGAGCGCGAAGCCTATAAGATGCAGCTTATCCTTCCTCTCGTGCAACAGGCTGTAACGAGGGGGATAGGCGTTGAAGAGTTCAAGGACATGCTCAATTCCGTCGGCGTCGATCCGTCACAACTCACCAACATGCGCCGTGAGTTCTTCGAGGCCGGCAGAGGTGACGAAACTCGCAACCTCGCAAGGCTTTTAGACAGCGACGCCATGAACCGCTATTTGGAAGAGAGCACATATGGCGGCCTGAATAAGTGGTTTGGATCAGACGAGGGCAGGAACGCTATGCGCCGTGCCCAGCTGGTGGACGTATTCCTGAAGTCTGCTCAAACGCAACAGGGCCTCGATGCTCTTGGGATGCTACCAAGCGGAGGCAAGGGTATCCTGTCGTCTCTCTTTGAAGACCCGACATCTGCCGTTTCCGGCATTGCTGAGGGGACACTGGCATCCAAGAAGCTAGACAATGCTCAAAGACTGTCTCAGATCGCTGCGCAAAAGGCTGGTAGTGGTGGTGGTGGCGGCGGACAACCCGCTGGACCTGAAGACATCATGCGGTATGAGCTGTCGATGTTTCTGCGGGACAATCAGATCAGACGCTCAAAAGGAGAACCTGAATTGCCTGTACCGAAGTATTTACAGGCATTCGCTGCGAAGGTCGGCGTTATCGAAAAGCCGAAGAGGCCGACAGACATACTCGATGAGGAACTGGCGAATGTCCTCATGAGCGGTGGCGAAATTCCACAACACCTCAAAGCATACGCTGCAAGAGTAGGAGCCACGGAGAAACCTGATCAAGAGAAGCAGCTCACAAGGTCTGACTTCGACCAGATTCGTAAAACCATCCTCGGTTACGATGATGGAGGGTTCTTTACCAAAGGGGTCGCTTCTGTTGCTGAAACGCCAGAATCAGCAGTGAGAGCGATTCAAGCTGCGTATGGGTACAACGAGGACGCGCTAAAATACGCGCTCAGACTTCTCGGTGAAACTGAGAGTCTACCAAACCGAAACAAAAACCCATTCTATGGGAAGATCACACTTCCGACGGCAGAGCCAAGGTCTGTATCTACAAAGAGGGATTCCGCAGAAACACAGCGACAGAACACAGCTCCGATGCCAAGCGATGAAGAAGCACCGAAGATCAATCCCAAAATTATGCAGCGTGTCATGGCTGGTCTCAATGCTGGTGTCTCCCCTGAAGAGATTCTGAAGCAGGCAGAGAGCACTGGCAATCAGGCTGTGGTGCAGCAGGTAATGCTTGCATTGCAGGCATTGGCTGCTACTGGAAAATAAGATGAAAACCCAAAATGCTTTTGACATAGGGAACCTTTTCGCTGGCATCGATGACGAGGTAAAACCTGCCAAATCAGCGGACATCGATACTGGGAACCTTTTTGCTGGGCTTAATGATGACACAGAGTTTGACACAAATAACTTGTTCAGTGACATCTCTGACGACAAGGACTTCGACCCGAAAAACATTTTTGCAGGGATCGAAGACGAATCAAATGGCTTTGTTGCACAAGTCAAGGGACGCGACGCAATCAAAAAAGATGATGACGAATACACCAAGGGCCTGACTCGTGTTATGGGGAATATCGGTGGTGTAGTCGGGAAAACGCTCATGGCATTGGATGCACCACGAAGCGCCATTGCCGCTGCTGTTGGCACGGCAATGGGGAAGAATGAGCTTAGTGACGTTGTTGACTCGCTCACACTCAAGAAGAACGTCTCTTGGGGAGACCTTATGCCTGACATAAAAATATCAAGGGATAAGGTTCCAACAGGGATGAATGTTCTTGGTGTCACGATGGAACAGCTTCGTGGCGGAACATCCCCTGATTACGAGGATGTTGGCGATCTCAATCTCAAACCATTGGTCGGATTCGCAGCAGATGTTCTTCTCGATCCGATCAATCTTGTCGGTGTAGGTGTTCTGACGAAGGGGGGGCGAGGGGCAAGACTCCTGACGAACGTTGCGGACGGCCTTGTGACGCACCACCTCGACGAGGTGGTCAAGGCGGTGGATCTTGGGAAGGGCGCGGACAAGGTTGTGGATGCGGCAAAGGCTGGGAATGTGAAGGCGCTTTCGGCCCTGCGCGGCAGGGTCGTGAAGGAACTCGGGCGCGGAAACGACGAGATTGTGAAGGTCCTGCGAAGCGCTGGCTATGCGGACGAGGTGATCGATGCGACGGTGCAGGCCGCGAAGGATGGCGCGCAGGCGCTCGGGGAAACGCTTGTGGAGAGGGCGAAGCGCGGACAGTGGTCGGCGCTGCGGTTCGCCGGACTCGACACGCCGAAGAAGGTCAACGAGCTGGTGGCGAAGTGGATCACGAAGGGGCGCCAGGCGGTTGCTAATTCTCCGCTCGGGGCTGGGCGGTTCAGCACGAAGACCGGGAACGAGATCATCGACCGCAAGCTCCTTGAGGTCGAGAACATCCACAGGAAAAGGAATGAAGAAATTCTTGAGACTGGTAGGCGGCTCAGGAAGAAGCTCGATGAACTGACTCCTGAAGCATTTAACGGTAGATCGTCTGTTGATTGGTATGAACGAATCGGTGGTCTGTCTATTCAAAAGAAGGACGAAACTGTTGATGCCGTTGTCGAGGCTGTGAAGACGCCAAAAACAACAGCATTGAGCACGAGGTGGACGCAGATCGACAAGGATGGTATGCCGATCCGCAACGCCTTCCAGTTGCAGACATCTACTGTTGGAGATGCATGGAAGCTAACACCTGACGAGAAAAAGCTGGCAATGGCACGAGAGGTTGCAGAGCTGCAAGAGCGACAGTCTCGTGAAATGCTTGAACGAGGCATCTTGGACTCGAAGATCGAAGAAAAAGGATATGCCTACGTTCCGCATGTTGCCAGAGAGGAAGGCGTCGTCGATAGAATCAAAACCGCGATATTCGGAGAACGAACTGGTGGTAAAGGCCGTCCGACAACGAAGACCCCACACGCTCTTGAGCGTGAATTTCGGTGGATTACTGACCCAGAAACAGGCAAGGAAGTCATCGATTCAGTCTCCAGATTCGCAGAAGCTCACCAGATGAAGCCTGAAGACGTTTACAAAATTTCGAGGCAGGCATCAGTTGATGAAATCAACAGGCACTTTGGCAAGGACTTCATGGTTGGAGACATCGCAGAAGCAACAACCATCGCTGCTCTTCGCAATGAACGCGCATTGCATGGTGCGAGACAGATACAGTCTTTCCTAGACATAGCGAAGCGCAGAGTGCGAGAGGTTGGCGGAACTGGTGCCGCTGAAGAGCTTGGGTGGAGACGCCCAAAGCTCGACATTCCGAAAACGTTCCTAATGAAGGACGGCAAGGTATTCCCAATCAAGGACGATCTTACAAAGTTACAAGAGATTCCGATGGAGCCTTCCGTCCGGAGACTCGTTGAGGGAAGATGGAGGACGATTGCACAGCCGGAGGAATCTGTCAAGGCATTACGCAGTATGTGGCAGGGTTATATCGGTGCGTGGAAGAGATACACGCTCTTCCCATTTCTTGAGTACCACACAAGAAACGTGGTAGGCGACCTGTGGAATGGATGGATGCAGGGTTGGAAGCCTTCACAGATGGTCGGAGACCTTATTGATGCGAAGGACATCCTACTTGCGGAGAAAAAGCTAGGTCGTGGTACTGCATCTGCATCTACAAAGACTCTGAACCTGCCCGCATACGGGAAGATGGACCCTGAAGATGTTCTGAGAGCAGCCAAGCAATACGGTGTTATCGGGAGCGGCCAGTATGGAGAAATTATCAAAGAGGCTATTAAGCCGGCCTCTAAGACAACTCTAGGTTGGTTCAAAAAACACTTCTGGGACATCGAGACTCCAGTGCAGATAGGTAGCTTCTTGGAGGACCAAAGGAGACTTGGGTTCTTTCTAAGAAGGCTACGGGATGGAGACACGTTTCAGGACGCAGCGAAAACTGTTTTAAGCACTCTCTACGACTATGGTGACCTTACAGACATAGAAAGGCAGATCAGGACACTCGCGATACCATTCTACTCGTGGTATCGAAAGAACATCCCTAAGCAGATAGAGAACATGATCAGGCATCCTGGGAAGGTGGCAGTTCTTCCGAAGGTGAGGGCGCATCTCGAAAAGAGCTGGATGGTTGATCCTGACAACCCAAGGGATAACACTGCTTACGAGAAGTCAGTCCCTAACTGGATGGAAGCGAGTCTGCCCATCAGATGGAGACAGAACGATCAAGGGTTTGACGAGTTCTTCGTGCTCGGCAACTGGATTCCAACTGCTGACCTGTTCAGGTTCGTCAGCAACCCAAGAGACATAGTCATGAATATCGTCGGGAATCTGAACCCTCCAGTGCAGAAGGCGATAGAACACACGTTCAACAAGGACGTGTTCAGAGACAGGCCGCTTGACTTTTTGAGGGATAACGAGGCTGGTGTCTTTGAAGAGGGAGGCCCATTCAGAGGCAACGAGAGAACAAACTATCTCGGGAAGTCTATGCGGACAACAACCGTGTCTCTCATGCAGCTATTGCCGATAGCTAGACTCTTGTCAACGCTCGATAGAATCAACCCTGGAGGCGTGTTCGACGAGGAAGGCAGAGAGGAATTGGGTGCAGCAGGACAAGCGAAGAGACGACCGTACCACGTCGAGATGGGCTCTATCCAGAAATGGATGAAGGTTTTAACTGGCCTCAAGAGCTACCCTGTTGACACGCAGGCAGAAGTGCTCTACAGAGCGATGGACCTCCAAAGGTCAAGGTCAGGTGAGGGCCTAACTAGAGAAAATCTTAGAGCTATGATCCGGAAGGCGAACAGAGAAGGCGACGAACAGGCTCTCAAAGCGTATGAAATTCTTGCTGAGTTGTTGTCGAATAGACTGTACGACATTGATAGTGTGACAACGAGGGCAAGGAATTACATGCGAGAGCAACAGATGAAAGAAGAAGACGAGTAAAGAAAAAGAGACCAGCCATAACCCTTTTGAATGCAAGGGTCGGCTGGTCTCTTTTTTTGTCTACACATCAGAGTCTCTGATACCATTTTTGAACACATCACCGATCTGCTCATGACCTTGCACACCTACAGTTTTCATGACATCTCACCCTCTTGCAAAAATGTGTCGTGTATGGTATGCTCACTTCCTTAGCCGCCCGGAAGCCCCGGCATTTATGCCTGGGGAGGAAGGGCGGCCTCCTCTTGTATTATTGAAGTGCTTCTGCTATACTAGTGACATGAACCTGACGCTGATGATCAAGCTCATGCCAACCAGTGGCCAACGTACCGCGCTCCTGCAGACGATGGAGCGGTTCAACGCTGCTTGCAACGCCATCGCCGAAGTTGCTTTTCGGGAACGAACGGCCTAGCTGCAAGTCCCTGGCTTTAGCCATGGGGTTTCATGACACCATCTCCCCTTTCTAGGCAGCCACGTAAAACACGTGGCTGCCGCTTTTTTGTTATGGACATCCTACCTACGTGGCTCTAATCAAACGGCCTCGCAAATCCACGTTCATCGAACAGCTCTTCAACCGGTAATTCCAACACTTCAGCAACCTTCATCCTGAACTTCATCGATGGCTTAAATGTCCCATTCGCACATCCATGTGTGTATGAGTACGTATAGCCAATCTGCCTGCTCAACCATCCCATGCTTTTACCGTTGTCTTCCGCCCATTGTTTGATAATTGTCTTCATTGTTATTCCCCTTTGCATAGCAACTGGTGGCTCTCAATCACAGAGGCAACGCGAACCCGTTCTCATCTGCAATATCAGACACCTCTACGCCAAGGACATCTGCCAGTTTCTGTAGCTGCTTCTGAGACAGCCTCAAATCCTGCCGCTCAAAGCGGTAGATGTCAGAGATTGGGATTTTCACCAGCTTCGCTAAATCTGCCCCTTTTTCGATACCTTTTCCTAGTCTAAATGCCCTGACTTTCGTCTTGATACTCATTTTCACGTTCCTCCACTCTTGCTTCAAATTTCTTCGCCCAGTATGCGCGAACAAGGACAGTGTCTGCCTCGTCAAGATACGGGATCATTTTCGCTATACACTTTTTCTTCCACTTCAATACTGTCCTAGCGTCGCAGTCCATATCAGATGCGATAATCTTGACCTTGCTTTTTGTGTTCGGTGTGTAGACCCAATAGTGCATAGCAAACTCTCTTTCCATGTCGTTCAGGTTGTCAAACGCCTCATCAACGGCGTTGATGTTTCTGAGAATGCGCTGATACTCTGGGTGTGATTCCTTGATCTCGATGATCCTCTGGGCTCTGTGGATGCGTTCCCCTCCATGCGTCACATCGTCGCATCGAGGTGTTTGACAATCTGCCTCGATCATCTCGTCTATGAGATTGAGAACCTTTTTCCATAGCGGGTAGAGATACAGCTTCTTTTCAGCATTCTCTATCTCATCAGACGATAGCATATGTGTCCTCCAGATCGGCTCTTTCTTGCCTTTCACTTGCTCATTCGACATGATCATTCCCCTTCCTTGTAAACTGCACAATCTCTATCTCTGTCCGTGCACGCTCGCCAAATTCCTTTACTGCCCTCACCTCGCAGACAGAGGCATCATCTCCCCATGCTATCCCATTGAGGCAATCGAGAACGAATTTTAGACAGTTGTCAATGTCCGGTTTCTTCATGTGTGGCAATTCTCCTGAGAGCATCCTAGCCTTGTCTCTCTTCCCCTTGCCCTTTGGCACAGGGAATATGAACCTTGCGGAGACTGAAACAGGGCCATCCATCGATCCACCCTGTTCTTTAATCAACGCTGACGCTCTCAGAAGAAATAACCCCTCCTCCGTTTCTTGCGCGCTATAGACACCTACGAATTTCCCCCTCCTAACAAACCGAGGTCTCTTTTTCGCTATGGGTGGCCCTGGGATCGTTAACCTGATGATTCTCGGTTCCATTGAGTCCTCCATTCTAGTTATGCTTCCCTAAGACTGTTAGACGGGACGCCATTCTCTATCTCTGACTCAGTGAACGAATAACGGCAGCCACTCTTGATTGACTTGAAAACGAGGTGTTTCCCGCATCTCCTCTCGAATGTGCAGACCGCATCTCCCCACTGGCCTGAGATGATGTATTTGATACCAGGCCCTATTCGGACGAAGCTCTTGCTCTTCTTCGACGGAGTTTGCAACTGTACAAGATCGCCACCACCAAGCGCCTTCGCACGCATACGCACAGCTCTTGTGGATTTCCTGATCTTAGTTGCTACCTCAAAAACGTCCGCGCCCTCTTCGATAATCCGCATAATCTCAATGTCGTCTCTCGTTGTCCATTTGATTGACATACGATCTCACCGTCCTGTGCTAAAATGGAATGTCGTCAACCTCTGCTGTCTCGCTGCTCTTCTCTTCCATCGCTTTCCCTTTCGCTTCAATTTCCTCTTTCGGGCACTCGTCTTCGTCGATGGACCTGTTGTTGCTAAGCTTAAACGCCGTTGACGCTACGACCTCTGTGTAAACACGCTTTTCCCCATCCTTTTCGTAGGGGGAGATTTTTAGATACCCCTCTACAAGGACCATGACACCCCTCTTGATTGTTTCCTTACACACGTTAGAGAGCGGAGGCCACGTTGTGACAGGGATGAACTGGTATTCTTTACGAGTTTCTCCACTGTAAGTACGCCATTTTCTGCGGGTCATCACTATGAATTTCGTTATTGTCAGTCCCTTTGCCGTCGTGATTATGAGAGGGTCACGTATCACCTCCCCGACAAGAATGACGCGATTGATGTTCATCATGGTCGTTCACACCTCCTTATATGCTACTCAGGGAGATAGGCATGACGAGATACAGCCTAGACGATTCATCTCGTCCTGCTATGATCATTGGCTTTTCAGCTCCATACAGGAAAAGCTCAAGAACGTCATCGTCGAAGGCCGAAACGCCACTAGACAGAAAATCGATGTTCCATCCAGAATCGAAGCTCTGTCCATTCCAATCTGACTGGATAAACTCGTTTATTTCGCACGCACCTTCTACAGCGGCAGAAAGCGATATGCCATCCACGTCAGGAGAGAGCTTGACGCATCCAGTGTCTTTTGTTGACACAACGCTTATGCGTTGTATGGAGCCCAAAAGCTCTTTCCTGAGTATTGTGCAGACAGCCAATGCGTCCTGTTTCTGCGGGATGATGCTCTTAATCTTCGGAAACGCAGCCGCAAGACGACGGACGGATATGGATATATCGCTTCCTGTGAAGCATAGAGCACCCTTTCCCTCGGTGATCCTTATCTCTTCGTCCTGAAACTGTTCTATGACCCTACAGGCATCCTTCATGACCCTCCACGGCAGGATAGCATCGATGCCGTCTCCAACCACATCGCTACATCCAATGGTGGAAACAGAGAGACGATTCGTGTCTGTCGAGGCTATTTCCATGATGTTCCCGGATGTGTTGATATGTACTCCAGCTATATATACTGGGTATTCGTTCTTGAGTGTGGCGCATGTTCCTCCGAAAAGGATTGCCTTTGCTATGTCCTGCGTCTTGACGGAACAAAGTGTCTCGCCGCTGTGGAGTCCAGACATATCTGGGAATGAGTCAACAGGAGGAACAGCGAAGCGATAACGGCATTTCCCGCTCTCGACGATGCACTTCTCGTCCTTGAACTCGATATGTATAGGCGCATCCACCTTTTTCAGCAGAGCACTGACCGATTTGGCAGGGAAAATCGCTGACCCACTTCCATCACAGAGAACATTGTGACACTGTGCTATAATGGATGATTCGACAGAACACGCAGAGAGTAGCAGCTTCCCGTCTTTATCCACCGTGCACAGCACGTTCTCGAACATCTGGCCTCCGGTAAATCTCATCACCGTGTCGAACAGCCTTGTAAACGCCTTCCCGTCATTAATAGTCAGCCTCATATTGACATTCTCCCTTCCATGTGCTCACCTGGTCATCCTGATATTCTCGCCGTCACACTGTACGACCTTTCCACAGGCCATGATTCTATCCATGAACCGATCACCATACCTAGACGACATTGCCTCAAGGGATAGATTCGCTGTGATAATCGTCTGTGACCTTGGGTTGTCGTTTCTCTTCGTTGCGAGGTAGCCTATCAGCTCTTTTACGGCTGGTGTCGTGTTCTCAGAACCGAGGTCGTCAAGAACGAGAACGCCAGCACCCAGGAAATGCTGTTTTTCAGCTTCTTGTGCAACTGTAAGGTCTCGAATGTGCCTCCATGAGAAGATGGATTTGCCCCGTGTGAATATATCCGTCCACACACCAGGCCGTCGGAAATCAGATGGTGAAAACATCCCCCGGAGCAGCCTCAATACTGCATAGGCTGCTCCGAAACTTTTCCCAACGCCAGTGCCTCCGCACAGGACAAGAAACCCTATGCCATCCCACATCTCTACAGCTTTGACTGCGATAGAATCTCTCTTATTCTTGATGTTCTCAGCGTGGAGTTTTGGAACACCAAGATCGGATAGAACATTTAGCGTTCTTGCCTCGAAATTGTTCGCCAGGTTCACACCATAGGCGCATCTTCCTATGGCATCGCTGGGCTTTTCAAGGCTCGTGAATATAGGACACGGCCAGTACAGTATCCTCTCATTGGGAGGATGTGTTTTCGCCATCGGAAGTTTCCCCATGACGCATTTCGTCTCGCCAGGGCATTCCTTGATCGTTGCTGATTTTTTCTTAAACCACTCGACATGTTTCATTGTCGCTTGGATGGCTTCAAGAGTTCCATTGTTTAATATCTGGTCTACCCGCTTGAACCCACATCCACCATCGTCGCTGGTCGCCATTGAACAAAACCTCCATTTCCTCTTTCTCCCTCTGGATTACATCCAGCGGTGATGGCTCTGCTACGCCAACAGATGGGATGCTGATCCTTTGCGTGATCACATAGTCTTCCCACCGTCTCCCAGGGCCAAGAAATGTAGATGCGTGCAGTATAAACTGCTCTTCTTTACCCTCGGCAATGCACTGTGACCGATAATTTGATGCTGATTTTATCAACGTTTCCACATCGGCAGGTTGTCCATGCTTGCCATTGAGCGTTTTCTTCCACGCACTATAGGCCGCAAACTTCCCGATATGCCTTGGGTATACTGCCCAGAACCGCTCGAACTCCTCTGAATACGCATTACTGGCGCTCTCGCTGTCCTTCGGTAAAACGCCTTCAAACTTGCTCTTTTGTTTCCTAGTTCTTTTGCCCTTCGTCCCTGGGTCTTTATGCCCATCTTCGTCATCCATACTTAGGTCAATTGGCTCATCCTGCAACAGAACCATGTCGCCATCTGTAGGCATGATATGCTCGTCTAGAGCCGGTATTCTGCTATCTCGCTTCGGTGTCCTTTTCCGCTTCGGTTTGGATATTCCTTCATGTCCAGATGGAAGAGGTGGAGCATAGAATTGCATATTTCCCATGCCCCAATCGACGACCTCGTACATGTCGTTCCCGCATTTCCGAAGAAATTTCAAATCGAACAGCGTCGAAGTGAAGGGAACATCCTCGTCGCTCCATCCAGCTATTTGGTTCACGTAATCAATTGGAATTTCTAGGGTCCCAGTTGGAGCAAACTCAGCGACGTATTCGAAAAGGCGGAGAAGCGCCAGAACGCCCTCCGCCCCCAGCAGATGCTGCAACTTTATAACCTTCTGACTTCTAAGAAATCCACACGGCAGCTTGTAGAATTTCCTCATCTTATGCCTTCCTCTTCTTCCGCTTCCCGCGCCAACACCTGGATCGTCTAACATGGATCACCCTTCTCGCCACGGAAGACTACCCCCTTTCATCGTGCTGCATTGGAAGCGGTATATTTACATCTTTTTCGTTACGCGACCGTCACTAAGCGCATCCATCGTATCCGTGAACGGGATGTCTGGTGTGTTGGCCTCATGAGCCTGGGCAGCGTGTGCAATTTCTTCCTGCGCCACGTTCTCATCATCATCAGATAACACAGGCATGATGTTCAAGACATCGCCCTCGTCCTTGATGTCGGATATTTCACCCTTGATAGACTCATCGTGCTGTGCTGCTGCCATAATTTCCGCTTCGACAGGCAGGTATTTCCAGATCGCCAAGATCAGCGTTTTCTTCGCCATAGATTCAAAATCCTTCACCCAGGGAGAATTTGGGTTCTCCCTGCCATTGACAAGGTAGGACTTCGAGAATTTCTTCGCATGGGCACGCACCTTATTCACGGGCCAAACCTCGAAGGCGTATCCTCCGTTCGTAAAGTTCGCGACGGCGTAGACATGCGTAATCTCGCCACGGTCCTCGTCTCCGCTCTCAATATGTTCCAGCTTCGGAGTCAGGCCCTTCGAGTATTCAAAATAATCCTTCTCGTAAACCACATCAGCAGCGATTCTCGCTACCCTGTCGGACCGAAGAGCGAGAGCGATAGCGCCCTTGTACCCAAGCTGGAACTGCGCTTCTGTGACGGTTATCCATTCGTTTCCTACCTTCTTGCGGTTGTCGTAGGGGAGGATGTAACACTGCCCTAGTTGAGGTGTGAGATCGAGTCCAAGTGCCGATGCCGTCATGAGAGCAGAGAGGATCGTCACAGGCCTGCACTGCTGTAGCTTCGGGTTCTGACTGAACAGCGAAAGGCACTGCCTCGCATACCGATCAGAGTTGTGTTTCAAGTGTGTCGGCAATGCCATGCTGATTTCCTTTTTGAAGCCCTCGAGGACCGTGGCAAATTCTCCCCTTGTTACTGTTCCGTTCTGGACCTTCTTCGCGAGTGCCACATGAATCTTCTCGTTCTTCCCGTTTACGTTTGCCATCACTTTACCCCTTCCTCCGGCCTCTTATACCGGAACAAAAAACGTCTTCCACCAGGTTTCACCGTTCTATTTTCCTCTATGAGACGACGCAGAACCTCATCGCCATTTGGGACCATCGATGCAAGAGAGGACGCTACTCTTGTCATATCGATCACGTCTCTCGGTTTCACCGTCGTCCACATCGCAACGCCTTTTATTCCCGCATTCTCACCTATCCTTTCCTTGAGCCTTGAAATGATCTCACTCTCCGATGCTTGCAGAGACGTAATCTTCTCCCGTATCTCCGCAAGCTGTTCTGCTATACTGAGAACGTCTTCGTCCGGTTCGATCAAATCCTGTCTAGATTGGACCGGATAGATGATCTCCGGATCGTCATTGAGCCCCAAGGGCGGAGGATCGTTTGCCTCAACCCTTCTCCAAAATTCACGCTCTATCTCGATCAGGTACTTGATCGTCTCGTCATCACGATGTATCTCTTTCCATATAAACCTCTGTCCTCCGACAAGACATGCGATATAGCAGGAATCCCAGCCCATAACTTCGATGTAATGCTGCACCTGGAGGTAATACTGGTCAGGCACCTCGTCGTCCTTCCATTCTTCATGGAGGTACGCAGATGTGGTCTTACATTCAAGGCCCTTGTTCACTCCAACAACTTCCCTGTCTATGTTCGCCAACATCCAGGGATATTCTTTGTGGAAGCAGATGGCATTTTTCCTCCGGACCTTTATGCCAGTCCTCTTCGAGAACTCTGCTGCAACAACATCCTCAAGAACCTCTCCCCAGTATGCCGCTTCACCAGGCTCTTCCGGCGTTATCGCACCAGTCTTTTCTAGGAACACTGTGAGAGGTGTTCCCCACTTCGATATTCCAGCAACCTTCGCCACGTCGCTGCCACCTATTCCCCTGCGGCGGAGAGCGACCCATTCATCCCTTGAAAGCCCCAGCGTCGATATAGTCTCCCCTATCATGACACATCGCTCCTAGGAGTATGTGATCTCGTCACAGATGGAATCAATCTCGTCCTTGATCCTGTGATAGAGCTTACGCCTAGTGCACTCACTCGTCCCTATGTCGAAGTCAGCAGGGCACTGACTGTCATCGACAGGGATGGTTGTAACAGTTACTGATTTGCAGTTGTTACAGAAATACTCCTCGATACTGTCCATGAGATCACTGAACAGGCCATCTCTATCGTCAGTCCTGTCAAACATCCTATATTCGCTACTCACCGAGATCACCGATCCTCCCTCAACATTCTTCTCAGCCTCTCAACCTTATTCTCCACAATCTCGGACACCGATACGTCAGAAACACTCAATTTCTTCACACATATTTCCATCTGTTCCACCATGATCCGAACATCCGCCACTTCTTCGGCAAGGTCTTTAAGACCAATACGACCCCTCAGAAACTGGTTTATCGCCGCTATTAGTTCTCCGCACTCTTCCTGACACATCCGCATTTGCGACAAGAGGCCAAACTCATTAATGGCATCGCTGTAAACCTTGTATCTCTCCTTTAGTATGTCTAGCATCGTACACCCCCTATGTCATAGTAGAATCTATGCTGGGACGTTCTATTCCCCACATCTCGCTTTCTTCACCGCCGCGACCGCGGCATCATAGATAGCCTTCGATTCGTCAGGCGTGCTCGGGATGCC
>JAKPFY010000095.1 GCA_029551185.1 Bacillota bacterium | reverse complement strand
AAAGGGAAATAGATGAGGCGGAACACGAAGGAATCAAGATTCACTTCCTGACTGCGCCGACAAAAATGATAGGCAAAGACGGTAAGCTCACTAACATGGAGTGTGTCAGAATGTCTTTAGGTGAATTCGATCGCAGTGGGCGAAGACGTCCTGTCGAAATAGAAAAATCGAATTTTGTCATTGATGTTGACATGGTGATTTCCGCTATAAGCCAGAGGCCGGATATATCCGTCTTGTCCGATGGGTCCGGAATTGAGACTACGAAATGGTCTACGATAGTTGCGGACACAAGGACTCTTGCCACGGGCGATCCCGGCGTATTCGCAGGCGGTGACTGTGTGCACGGACCTGATACTGTAATCCAGGCGATTGCAGATGGCAGACGCGTTGCACAGGAAATTGACAAGTACCTTGGCGGAACCGGAGAAATTCCTGTAAGTCCGGAGCTTGGTCGGGAACAAACAAGCGAAATCCACGAGGAACAGATGCCAAGGCAACATCCAGGTGTGCTACCCGTTGACCGGAGATCCGGTAACTTCAATGAAGTAGTTGATAAGTTCAGTGAGGCTCAAGCACTCTTTGAAGCTTCGCGCTGTCTCCGGTGCGACGTGAAGGACTAAAGAATGGAGCGTGAACCAGGATGGATATGCTTACTGTAACTATAGATGGCAAGAAGGTTCAAGTGCCCGCAGGGTCAACAATTCTCGAAGCTGCGCAGGTAGCTGGGATAGACATACCTACTCTCTGTTACTTGAAGGACATTAACGTTGTGGGGGTCTGCCGTGTTTGCGTAGTTGAGGTCGAAGGTGCGAAGTCCTTGCAGGCTTCATGTGTCACTCCTGCGTCAGACGGAATGGTAGTCAGGACTAATACTCCTGCTGTACGTGAGGCTCGAAGGACTGTCCTGGAGCTTATCATATCAAACCATCCTTATGAGTGTCTGACCTGTGAGCGATCCGGAAATTGTGAGCTTCAGACGCTGGCAGATAGGTTCAATATACGCAGTATCGAGTATGAAGGAGAGAAGAGAGAGTTCCCCATAGACTCTTCGAGCCCGTCAATTGTCCGGAATCCTAACAAGTGCATCCTTTGCAGACGATGTGTAAGCGTTTGCCAGGAAGTTCAATCCGTGTGCGCTCTTGCGCCTAATGACAGAGGGTTTGATACAATGGTCGGCCCGGCGTTTGCCGACGACCTTATGCAAGCGGTTTGCACCATGTGCGGCCAGTGTGTTCTTGTATGTCCAGTCGGGGCTTTGACGGAACATGACGTTACTGAACACGTCTGGGCTGCTTTGGCAGATCCCGAAAAGCACGTAGTGGTTCAGACTGCGCCTGCAGTCAGAGCCAGCATAGGAGAGGAACTGGGTATGCCTCCCGGTTCCAGAGTTACGGGGCAAATGGTGGCGGCTTTGAGGAGACTGGGATTTGACAAAGTATTCGACACTGATTTTACGGCTGACCTGACAATTCTCGAGGAAGGGCATGAGCTGCTGGAACGGTTAAATGGCAAAGGGGCATTGCCTCTTATTACTTCGTGCAGTCCAGGCTGGATCAAGTTTATTGAGCATTTCTTCCCCAGCTTGCTGCAGCATGTGTCTACATGCAAATCCCCTCAGCAGATGTTCGGCGCCCTTGCCAAGACTTACTATGCTGAAAAAGCAGGCATTGATCCTAAGGATATCTATGTTGTATCTGTGATGCCGTGCACTGCCAAGAAATTTGAGGCGCAAAGGCCGGAGATGACATCAAGCGGTTATCCTGATGTAGACTTTGTCCTTACTACGAGAGAACTGGGAAGGATGATACGCGAGGCGGGAATTGACTTTCAATCTCTGCCTGCTGAAGATTATGATGACCCGCTTGGCATATCTACAGGCGCAGGCGCAATCTTCGGGGCGTCAGGCGGTGTGATGGAGGCAGCATTAAGAACTGTATACGAAGTCGTGACCGATAGAGAACTGGAGAATATTGACTTTGAGGATGTGCGTGGTATCGAAGGTTGTAAGGAAGCACAGGTAGATATAGACGGCACTATCGTCAGGGTAGCGGTCACTAACGGACTGAAGAACGCAAGGAAGCTTCTGGAAAGAATCGCAAAAGGCGAAGCGGATTATCACTTTGTTGAAATAATGGCATGTCCCGGTGGGTGCATAGGCGGAGGCGGACAGCCGATACCTACTGATACAGAAATAAGATTGAAAAGAATCAGCGCAATATATGATGAAGACAGGAATATGCCGATTCGTAAGTCGCACCTGAATCCGGGGGTTATGGAACTATACAAGGAGTTCCTTGGGAAACCGTTAGGGGAGAAGTCCCATGAGCTCCTTCATACCCATTATACTCCTCGATCTAGAGTCTAGAACACGCATTATGTATGCTTCAAGGCCGGTGAGTCCGGCCTGCATGTGAGAAGAAAGCGTCAGCGCTTTTGAAGACACTGTAGCGCTGACGCTTTCGCAAGACTTTCATTGCCATCACCGATGATGAGCAGGAATACCTCCATTTTTACTGAAAGTATTGTATAATGCTATAAGCATGACAAGTACGAGAATGAGGATCCCGTACGTAGATGGGGCCGCCCAGTAAAAGGGGGCATATTTGTGGATCTTATCACGTATTTCAAAAACACTCGGTTTAGACGAAACAAGACGCGAGTAGGGAGGAGTTCTGCGTTCTTAGTTGGTTTATCCTTGGCCTTGTGTATTGCTTCAGCGGATTTGCCTGTCTTGAGGTGTAATGTTTCTGCAGAGAATTCGTCCAAGATACTCCTGGAGTTTGATACCGTATCCGCCAAGACCAATACGTATCAGGTTCTCATAAGCGAAACTGTGTACTCAGACGGACAGAGAATGACAAACCTTTATAGAGAAGATTTCAAGGTACAGGAGACGCCTGCCGAAAACGGCAAAGCATTAAGGACAATTGTGTGTGTAGGCAGTGTTACTCCTGTGGGCGGAGCAATCAAAAAGTTGGAGCCTTCGGGGTACTACTTGACTGTAGATAAGACCGGACGCATCTTAGAGGTAAGAGGCCTTAAACCTTGGGACGGACGTCGAATGGAAACTATTTGGCTGGCTCAGGCGCTTCTGCCTGAAAACCCTGTTGAACCCGGAGATACATGGATAATAAATGACGCCTTTTTCTCAAAGACTACAGGAGGCAAGACTCCGGAAAAACGCGCCTATCGTTTTATAGGAACAGAGAGTTGGGATCATGTTACCGTATATAAGATTAGTTATGAAATTGTCGGCAAGGGACAGGATGACAGGCAGGACTATACTTATGTCTCTACCGGCACTTTCTATCTGGCTTCCGGGAATCTTGTGAAGCTGGACGCGTCTGAAATGGTGACTTATGCCGGCGCTTCTGAGGACTCCAAGATCATTACTATGATACAAGCAAGCGCTGTGAAATAGGGGAACAAGCACATCGGGAGAGTTCTATTCATGGGCTTAGCGTGTCTTCGGATATTCCTTGGGCATATAATGTTTGATGTAGACATTGCAAGTGTCCAAAGGGGGGCTCTCTGATGATTCAATGCCGGAATTGCGGAGCAATGAATCCCGATTCAGCGGAAGAGTGCGAGAAGTGCCATGAAAAGCTCATGTCAGGCCGGGTGGAGGTTACAGTTCATGAAACCCCTAAACTGCCGTTTATTAAAAGAGTGACTTTCAGAAAAGGGTAGAATTCTTGACCGAGTTAGGATGCTGTGCTAAACTGAATGCGCGAGTACGAATGTTTTTCCATGCTAATGTGGTAAATTAGATATGTTATATAGACGATGACAGGGACGAGTAGGTTGCATCCGGGAGTTTAAGCGAACCGAGGAAGGTGTGAGTCGGGGCTCAGGAGCGCCAAAAATCACCCTGGAGTAGCCACGCGAAATCCAAGGTCGACCTTTATGTGTTAGGCAAAGAGAGTAGACGTGGCCGGGCCCTCCCGATACAGGGGTACGGCATTTTTGGCCTGGCGCAGTTTAGACCAAGTTTAATGTGCCTATGAGTGGGTTGCCACAAGCAGCCAATTTGGGTGGTACCGCGAGAGTTGAGTCTCCCGTCCCGGTTCGAGGGGCGGGAGACTCTGGTTTTGCCCGGCATGTTTGCCAAGGCGATAGACTGAAAAGAGTCTTCTCACTTAACCAAGGGACTTAGCTTTTTTGGCGAAGCGGGTTGAGGTCGCGTAGCTTGAGGAGGATATGTCATGTTCAGGAAAGTGGATCCAGGAAGGAACATACCTCAAATGGAGGAAGAAATCCTAGAATTCTGGAAAGATCAGCGGATCTTTGAAAAAACTCTTAAGAGAACTGAAGGCGGGCCGAGATTTGTGTTTTATGAAGGCCCTCCTACTGCAAACGCATTGCCCCACCCAGGGCATGTGCTTACTCGTGTAATGAAGGATCTTATTCCCAGGTATCGTACAATGTGCGGATATCATGTACCGAGGAAAGGTGGCTGGGATACTCATGGGCTTCCTGTGGAACTGGAAATAGAAAAGGAATTAGGAATAAGCGGGAAGCCTCAGATAGAAGAGTACGGTGTTGAAAACTTCATTGAGAAGTGCAAAAAAAGCGTGTTCCGTTACAAGCAAGAATGGGAGCGTATGACAGAACGCGTAGGCTTTTGGGTGGACCTGGAAAATGCCTACGTGACCTATGAGGATTACTATATTGAGTCTGTATGGTGGGCTCTCCGCAAGATATGGGATAAGGGGCTCCTTTATAAAGGGCATAAAGTAGTCCCATACTGTCCAAGGTGTGGGACCGCCTTGTCAAGTCATGAGGTTGCCCAGGGTTATCAAGAGGTTGAGGACCCGTCTGTCTACGTGAAATTCCCGCTAAAGGGTGAAGATGATACCGCGTTCCTTGTTTGGACCACGACTCCGTGGACTCTCCCGTCCAACGTAGCCCTGGCAGTAGACGAGGCCGCCGGTTACGTGACGATTAGACTGACAAACACAGGCGAAAGACTTATTCTGGCAAGAGAGCTTCTGCCTTCGGCAATTCCTGAAGATGAGAGCTACGAAATCATAGATGAATATAAGGGCAAGTCTTTGATTGGAACAGAGTATCAGCCCTTGTATCAGTTTACAGTGCCTGACAAGAAAGCTTGGCATGTGGTAAGCGCGGATTTCGTTACTCTTTCAGACGGCACAGGCATAGTTCACTTAGCCCCTGCGTTCGGTGAAGACGACATGAACGTAGCCCTGGAGCATGACCTGCCTGTAGTCCAATTAGTAGACGCTGAAGGAAGATTCACCGACGAGGTGACTTGCTGGAAAGGCATGTTCGTCAAGGAAGCAGACCCCTTAATCATAGAAGACCTAAAGTCTCGCGGACAGCTTTACAGGAGTCAGAAATACGCCCACACATATCCCTTCTGCTGGAGATGTGATACTCCGCTTCTCTATTACGCGCGGACTTCGTGGTTTATCAAGACTACTGCGGTTCGGGAGGCTCTCTTACGCAATAACAATGCTGTCACGTGGTATCCGCAATACATCAAAGACGGGCGTATGGGGAACTTCCTGGAAAA
>JAKPFY010000093.1 GCA_029551185.1 Bacillota bacterium | reverse complement strand
TGCAACGCCTGCTCGACCCACAGACTATTTCCTCTTCGTATCTTTCGGGGACGCAGATTGTCCTGTCTCAATTAGGCGGGACCCCTTGTCTAGTTCTCCTGCGACAAGAGAGAGTAAACGCCGCGGAGTTGGGTGCATCTGGAAAACCCTTAAGCCGGTTGGTAATCATGGGGCGAATCTATCAGCTCCCGAGCAATGACTGTGTGATACCCTATGAACCTCTAGCCTCGTCGTTACCCTTCCTCGGCTATGTGTTTGTTTTCCGTGGAGACGAGCGGGAGAAGGAGCACTCCTTCCGTTATGGTGTGCACGGCAATATGCAGGTCGTTGTATACGACGAGAACTTCTTCCAGATTGACGAGAGGCTGGGGAATGATAATCAGGAGCCACTACCTTACCTGCTGCGCTTTGTTAATGCGTCCTATCAAGAACTCCTCGATCAGAGTTATGTCCAGAAACTGCGGATGAACATGTTTGCTCAAGGTGATGATCAGGGCAATGATGAGGAGACGGACGAAGAGTATAACCGGTTTAAGTTGGCGGAAGACATATTCGATACCGAAGACACGTCGGAAGACACGTCGGAAGACCCTGTTTTGGACTTTGATTCACTGGTGGATAATGTTGATGTGAGCGAGACCTTTGCCCAGATGGTCCAGGCTCAGGGTAGTGCGGTGCAGGTATATCAGTGGTTCTCCTCTTACCTGCAGGGGTACCGTTACACCTTAATCGCCTTTCATGGCTGCACCTTACTCACCACACGAAATGAGGACCAAACAATCCATCTGGTGGATTTAATGCGGCCTGATATGCGAAAGGCAATCCTGTATCCAGATGGCTCCTTCGATCTGCCCCCTGCTTGTAGTTTTGCCTTGCGCCAGGGCTTTATCATGCTTCTAGCCAAGCTGGCCCCCGATAATGCAGTGGGTTGGATAGCACAAGAGAGCACTGAAAAGATGGGTCTGGCTGTTTTGACGACGGACCTCACTGATCCGGAAGTTCCGCTGTACTACCTGCGCCTTATTGATCTCATTAAATCGATGGAGCCCATTCATGTTTCCAGCGATACCCTGAATCAGCTGGCCCAGACCGATGCCTTTGACTCGTTGTTGTTTGCGGATGGTCGCTTGGGGCGGGTCTTAGGGGACGAGGGTGAGCAGTGGAAACCTATCTTAAATGAATATACCCTTCCGTATCTGATTGATAAATCTGGATACGTGACTCAAACCGTCTGTCAGCATCTCTCACCTAGCCTGTCCTTTCTGCTGCGCCATGCCCCGAGTGATGGCTATCTCCGGGTGAGAGATATAGCAAGCGACGCGGCAGAGATTGCGTACCTTGGTAATCTGGGTGGTAGGCTGCCCCACGTCTTTAAGACTAAGGAGGGCTTTGAGCTATCCTATCCCTACGCGAATGAAAACAGGCGGACAGCGCTCCGTTTCCGGAGTGATGGTGTCTATCTCGATGAACCGCCCGTTTCAGCGGAAGAGCTGGCCTTCCTCAACAAGACCTTAGCATTTCTGCGTTTGAAGAATGGAGCTTGCACTGCGCGGTTGACGACCTGGGATGGTCGCCAATGTCTGGTTTTACTTCAGGAAAAGTCTGTGAGGGACATCGATCTTCCCTTC
>JAKPFY010000084.1 GCA_029551185.1 Bacillota bacterium | reverse complement strand
TGCGCTTCGACATGGTTCACTCCGATAAAAGGAATATCAAGCGCCACTGCAAGGGCTTTAGCAGCTGACAGACCTACAAGCACTGCCCCTACCAAGCCGGGGCCATGAGTGGCAGCGACAGCTGTAATATCCGAAAGAGACACGTCCGCTTCACTTAAAGCCTTCTCCATCACAGGAATAATCGTTTCCACGTGACAGCGGGACGCGACCTCCGGAACCACGCCCCCGAATTGACTGTGCAAATCTATTTGCGATGCGATTATATTGGATCTTAGTTTAAGAGCGGAAGGCGAAGGATCACCTGTGCCTTCCAACACTGCTACGGCTGTTTCATCGCAGCTTGTCTCAATACCGAGAATAATCATTTGGTCTTTTGGGTCCTCCACATTATTACAGCATCTTCTCCGTCATCATGGTAGTAGCCCGGTCGTATCCCTACGCTGATAAATCCCATCTTCTCATAGAGTCTTTGAGCTATGATATTGGATGCCCTGACTTCCAATGTTACAGCGCTCACTCCTTGGGATTCAGCGTACTCAATGGCTGATAACATAAGCCTCTTCCCTATGCCTTTTTTCCGGAAATCAGGATGGACCGCAATATTAGTAATATGGGCTTCATCCAGAATCAGCCAGATGCCCACATATCCGACTACTTTTCCTACTGCTTTCTCTCGTGCCACAAAATAGCGCGCTCTTTTGTTTTCATAAAGCTCCGCCAAAAAAGCGTGCCGTGACCACGGTGTATGGAATGAAGCCTTCTCAATCTCTATGACCGCTTCAAGATCCGCCCTTTTCATTTGGCTGATTTCCACATCCATCGGCTTTTGCACGCTCCTCCGGTTTGCAATGAGTTTGCGCTCTTTCCGCACTGGACTTACCCATATAAAGAGGAACCAGATCACGAGGATCCACAACATTGCCGACAGCTATTTGACGCTGTCCCATGACTGCGACCACCCCGGGCCTGGGGCCCAGATACCAAGGGGGACCGATTGCGGCCTGGTTTCCGAGTCTTTCTTCTATAACCTGTCTATGTTTTATCGCACCATCACCAAGAAACAAAACCTTGTCATAGTCATGCCTTTGATTTTCAAGATAACTCCGGGCTTTGATATTGTCTATAACCTCTGTAATTTTCCCGACGTTATAGTCTATGACTTTCTCAAGGTCCGGTCCGTCCGCCCTATAAGCTGCATTATATACAAGGTCTCTCCTGGCGCAAACAATAGGGCATACCAGTGACTTGGCAAAGACAACATTCTGAGCGATAGCGTCAAGGGTGACTACTTGGCCGATGGGAATATCGAGCGAGTACCCAAGAACCTTTGCCATTGTAACCCCAATTCGAATGCCGGTAAAAGAACCCGGTCCTATAGCTACGGCAACACCTTGAAGGTCTCGGGCTTCCCAATCCAGATCTCGGAGCATCTCCTCCAGGACGCCCATAAGACTTTCTGAATTCCGTCTGGTGACATAGGCGCTGTACTCAGCCACAACTTGTCCATTGTCAATGAGCGCTATGCCCCCTGTAAATGTTGACGTGTCAATCCCTACGACACGCAATAGCCTTCAACTCCTTGAGCATATCCCGGTATCTTTCCCCATGAGGACTGATGCTGATCTTGCGAAGGTTATCATCTTCGCTCATGTCCTGCCTTTCTATCATTACATCCAGTCTTTCATCAGGCAGGATTGATAACACCTGGTCAGCCCATTCCAACACCACTATGCCGTCGCCGTAAATGTAGTCTTCAATCCCTATTGCCTCGACATCAGCCGGTGTCCTGAGCCTGTACACGTCCACATGGTAGAGGGGAATCCTCCCTGTATGTTCATGGATGAGAGTAAAGGTCGGACTGGTAACAGGCCCTCTTGCGCCGATACCCTTTGCGACCCCTTGCGCAAATACAGTCTTGCCTGTTCCAAGATCTCCCATAAGCCCTACCACATCACCGGGGGCAAGAAGTCTTCCTATTGCTTCCCCGATTTTCCTGGTTTCTTCAGGACTGGAAGTTTGGACAGTAAACAAATGGCAAACCCCCCGGTCCACTGATTCAAGGAGATTATACCACAGAATACGTTGTTAAAGAGAGTGATAATAGAGTCATCGCCTGTTATGCCTGAGAACCTTACCCGGCAATAAGCCGGTATGTTCCCCTTGCTCCACTACCGGGGTTCCACTGACTATCACCCACATTATACCTAAAGGATATCTGTGAGGATCCGTATAGGTGGCAATATCTTCCACTGTATCAGGATCAAAGGCTACAAGATCCGCGACCGTCCCGGGACAAATCAGGCCCCTGTCTAAAATACCCAGTCTTCCTGCAGGCAGAGAAGTCATTTTGCGGACAGCTTCTTCCAACCGGAGAGCACCCATGTCCCGCACATACTTGCCAAGAACCCGTGGGAACGTGCCGTACGCTCTTGGGTGGGGCTTACCCATACCCAGAACCCCATAAGGCGCCATAGAAGACGCATCTGTCCCTATGGAGCTCAAACGTGAACTCAGCACGAATGTAACATCCTCTTCACACATTATGAATCGAACAACCTGAACGGATAAGGCTTCATCTATAAGCAAATCAATAGCTGCGGTAAACGGATCTTTCCCGGTTATCGCAGCAATCTCGCACAGGCTTTTCCCTTCAAAAGCCTTATTTCCTTCATTTGTGACAGAAGATATTACAGTCTTATCCCAGCCCAGTCTAAGCCCTTCTTCTTCCTCCACCTGCCGACGGATTTCAGAAAGAGTGTCTTTGTCTTTGAGTCTTGCCAGGGCCTTTTCATCACCCCCGTCAAACAGCGAGTTCGGCAAGATGACAGACAGCCCTGTAGATGACGCAACATAAGGATACACATCGCATAATACGTCTATCCCTTGGCATCTTGCATTTTCGATAATCCTGAGAGTTTCTTTGACCTTTCCCCTGTTCTCCGGCCCACCGGACTTGTGGTGCGATATCTCCACCCGCACCCCTGCCCTCTTTCCAATGGCTATTGCTTCTTCTGTCGCATCTACCACACCGGAGCCTTCATTTCGGATATGAGTCGCATATATGCCTCCCTTTCCGGCCACGATCTGTGCAAGCTCCACAATCTCGTCGGTATCCGCATAACATGACGGCGGGTAAATGAGCCCGGTTGAAATGCCGAAAGCCCCTTCATCCATGGACCGGGACACCAACTTCTTCATATAGGCAAGCTCCTCCGGATAAGGCTTGCGCTCTTCACACCCAATAACAGCTTGTCTTATGGTGCCGTGACCTATGAGAGCCGCGATATTCACAGCTGTCCCGTTATCCTCTATCCTGTGCAGATACTCGCCAAATGATGACCAGTCCGGCGTAATTCCACATCCGTCAAGATCGCGCCTGATGGAATCTATAGCTTCCCCTTCCAGCGGAGCCGGTGAATAACCGCAGTTCCCTATCACCTCGGTAGTAATCCCTTGTCTGATTTTACTTTCGGCAAGGGGATTTATAAGGACCGTATCGTCGGAATGAGAATGTATATCAATGAACCCGGGCGCAAGAACCAAACCACACAAATCTATAACACGAGCGCCGGAGGCTGTGAGGCCTCGCCCTATGTCAACTATTATTCCGTCCTTAAGAGCCACATCGCCCCAAAACCATGGTCTGCCTGTGCCGTCCACAATCTTCGCGTCGCGAAGAAGAAGTCTTCCCATGTCGGCTTTTCTCCTAAGCTCTTGTTCCTTAGATTCACCTGCTCGAAGACTTGCGTCGCCTGTGGGCCCGCGCCTTCCCCAAACACTTTTCATTCTGCCTCAAAACTCATACTGCCTGAAAACTCTCATCTTACCCCGATACTACCTTCTTGCAGCAGCCTCTGCCACAAAGGCAGCGAATATCTCGATCATGGCAGGCGATTCGCTGAACATTTCTTCCGGGTGCCACTGCACACCCAGGACAAACTGCTCATTTGGAAACTCAATGGCTT
>JAKPFY010000075.1 GCA_029551185.1 Bacillota bacterium | reverse complement strand
TGCGCTTCTCTTCAGGGTCTGTAACTCCTTCCAGCGCTCGGAGGAACCTGGCTTTTGCATCCACCGTCTTCAGATTCATTTTGAAGCCTTCACCGAAAACGCATCTCACACCGTCTGCTTCGCCTTTACGCAGTAAGCCTGTGTCCACAAAGATGCAAGTCAATCTGTCCCCTATAGCCTTTTGGACAAGCACCGCAGCGACAGATGAATCTACTCCGCCGGACAACCCGCAGATTGCCCTGCCGTCGCCAATCTTAGACTTAATCTCCTCAATTGAACGGTCAATAAATCCTTTTGCGGTCCAATCTTTTTGAAAACCGCATGTTTCCAATAGAAAACGAGAAAGCGTGTGCTCCCCTTCGTGCGATCCTATGGTATAGTTGGCGCATGACAGGCCGCCGGCCTTACAGTTTATCCCCATCATAGGGATACCAAGGCTAAAGACCCCTGTGTCAATAAGTCCGGAAATGTCAGGTGAAGCTTCAGGATCCAGGCTTCCTGAGATAATGATCCCTTTGGGCTTTAAAGCTTCAAGCTCTTCTTTGGTGACGTTATGAGGTACAATTTGAGAGTATACATGAAACTCTCGCGCTTTCCGGGCAAGAATCATGCTAAGTTGCAAGTCAAAATCGATGACTACTAGCACTTGTTGTATACTTCCTCTTTCAAGACACCCACCTGTGGCAGGTTTCTGTAATACTCAGCGTAATCAAGGCCATAGCCGACCACAAACTTGTCAGGTATTGAAAACCCGCAGTAATCCGGTTTAATGTCTACCTCTCTCCTTGACGGTTTGTCAAGAAGCGTACAGACCTTAACAGACGCAGGTTTTCTTGCCTCAAGATTGCGGACCAAATAGTGCATGGTCAAGCCGGTATCAATGATATCCTCAACAATCAGGACATGCTTGCCTTCTATAGGTTGATCTAGATCCTTTAGGATTCTTACTACGCCTGAAGTCTCTGTAGAAGCTCCATAGCTTGATACAACTGCAAAATCCATGAGAACCGGTATTTTTATGTACCTGATAAGGTCAGCCATAAACATAAGCGCGCCCTTTAAAATACCTACAACCACAAGATTACAACCTTTATAGTCTTCCGTAATTTCAGCGCCGAGTTCCCTGACTCTCCCGGCAATTTCTTCCTCACTTATAAGTACCTGTTCCAGGTCGTTTACCACGTCTTCTCCGCCTCCTGCAAAGGTCAATCTATGCCTTCTGCGTCATTCCGACTATATAGAGAACATATTTATTATACGTTGGACGGCTCTACAAGACAAGCGGGAACGAGTTGAGGCTGTTCCTAGCCACGGATCTCCTCAACCGCATGGATAAGGGCAGGCAGGATCGAATCAAGGCCTTCTTTCACTGCTTTTGGACTACCAGGGAGGTTAATAATGAGGGTTCTGCCTCTTACTCCGGCTGTCGCCCTGCTGAGCATGGCGTGCGGGGTTTTAGCCAGGCCTGATTGAAGCATTGCGTAGGGAATCCCGGGCACAGATTTATCAATAACCGCCTCTGTGGCTTCAGGAGTCACGTCACGGGGTCCGAGACCTGTTCCGCCTGTAGTGAGAATAAGATCCGCCTCAAGATCATCTGCCATATGTCTCAGTTCACTTACTATTCTATCGTAGTCATCAGGCACAATCCCTCTGGCTATTACTGCGCCTATAGATTTAGCCTCATCCTCAATAATGTCACCGCTGGTATCAGGCCTCTCACCACGCGAACCCTTGTCGCTTATCGTCAGGATAGCGGAACGCACGGGAAAGCCTGCCCTGATAATGTCGCCTCGTTTGACTTCCCCGCCCTTAATTACCTTGGCGAACACGCCTTCTTTCGGCATAACACACTGTCCCACTTGCTTAAATACAGCGCACCCTGTGTGACACTCCTTGCCTATTTGGGTTATCTCAAGAATTGCCTCCTCGCCTACCCATAGCCAAATACCTACAGGTAGGTTAGGTAAATCAATTCCACGAACGGTAATGTTTTCAGCGAAGATTCCAGGAAATACATTAAGGCCAATATCTGACATTTTTTGTATGCTTTCTTCAGATAAAAGACTTACTTGTCTGTGCCAAGGGCCTCCGTGGGCGTCGTTTTCCAGTCCGTACCCGTCCATGATTACCGCCTTGCCTACATCGTGTTTTATTGTGCCTTTTTCTTTGCTGATACAGACTGCTATGACTATGCCTTCTGTTACATGTCCCACTTGCCTGAATCCTCCCCTTCTCTCACGAATTCCCCGCTCTTTCCGCCTGACTTCCGCACCAGCCGGAGATCGCTTATGGTCATGGACTTGTCCGTTGCCTTACACATATCGTATATAGTAAGGGCCGAAACTGCAGCTCCTAAGAGAGCCTCCATCTCTGCGCCTGTCTTCCCCACTGTTTTGACGGTAACCTGGATCTCCACGACACCGCTTTCTTCATCTGTCTTAAATGCCACGTCTATGCCTGTAACCGGAATGGAATGACACATGGGAACGAGGTCCGGGGTCTTCTTACAAGCCATGATAGCAGCAATCCTTGCTGTCCCAAAAACCTCGCCCTTAGGACCTGTACCGCTCTTGATCATGCTTAACGTGGACTTGGACATGTATACCCTGCACCTGGCCACTGCCAGACGCACAGACTCAGGCTTGGAAGAGATGTCCACCATCCGTGCGTTACCGGACTCATCAAGATGGGTGAGGCTTTCACGCGGTTTCTTCGATTCCATATGTGCGCCTCCTCTAGCCACCGATCTTTGAAAGGGAAGGATTCCCGCCGGGGCACGCAACCATAGCTTGCGCAACTTGGCCGTTTTCCGGCTTCAAGCTTACAGCCTTGCATATTAGCTCTGCGATAACATCATCCTTTGCCCCTTCACGGAGAGGAGTTCTAAGATCAACGGATATATCCGAAAGCAAACATGGCAAAAGAAGTCCGTCAGCGGTCAAACGAATCCTATTGCAACCTGAGCATATATGGTCTTTCATGGATATAAAACCAATACTGCCTTCAGCGTCCGGGAACTTCACGTACTTTGCAGGACCTGCCCCGACTTCGTCCTTCCGTTTACCTTGTGCTATGTCAGATTCAACAGGATATGCGCCTTGCGCCATTATTCTATCCCTAATCTCTCGGATAGGCACGACATACCTTTCGCCGAATTTCCACCCGTTATTCCAGAAAGGCATAAACTCGATAAACCTCACAGTCCACTGGCGCTCCTTGGTGAGCATGGCGATATCTTCGACCTCATCATCATTTATGCCTTTTAAAACCACAGTGTTGATTTTAACCGGCGAAAGTCCCACAGCCTCTATAGCATCCAGTCCGGCAAAAACAGACTCAAGGTCCCCGCGCCTGGTGATTTTCTGGAATCTCTCAGGCCGAAGGGTGTCCAGTGAGACATTCACCCGGTGAAGGCCTGCTTCACAAAGCGGCCTGGCAAGGCCCGGCAAGAGCAGACCGTTAGTAGTCATGGATATGTCAGAAATACCGGGAATCTCAGACAAGACACCAACCAACGTCACTATTCCCTGTCTTACAAGGGGTTCGCCTCCGGTCAGTCTAACGTGGGTTATTCCAAGCTGAGATGCTATATCAACAATTCTTGCCAGCTCTTCGATACGGAGAATGTCAGAGTGAGACTTTAGCATTACTCCTTCTTCCGGCATGCAGTAAATGCATCTTAGGTTACACTTATCTGTAACTGATACTCTAAGATATGTGATTTTTCGTCGGAAGGAATCCACAAGCCGGGTCATCCTTCCCACATAACCTCCCCGCTGTGAGATACGTCATAACCGCTGAGAGATGACACTTTATCTTTAAACTCCTGAGATGACATAATGCTAAAGAGCTTTTCCATTGATGAGGAGTGTAAGAATTCCCGGGTCATGAGTAAATCATAACGCTCCCAGGCAAGAGGAACAAAGCCTAAACCCAGGGCCCTGGCTGCGGATCTTATGCCAAGGCCTGCATCAGCCACATTATTCGCGACTGACGCAGCAACACCCATGTGGGTGTATTCCTCATGCTCATAGCCGGAGATCATTTCCGGTTCGATGCCGAGCTTTTTAAGCTCAAGGTCAAGGAGAATCCTGGTGCCTGCCCCGCGTTGTCTGTTTACGAAAGAAACGTCTGGCCTTATGAGATCAGAGATTCCTTGGATGCCCTTTGGATTCCCCGGCGCCACAATCAAACCCTGTTCACGATAGACAAGATTCACAAGTGCATAGTCCTTGGGATCGAGGTATCGCTTCACGTAAGGCACGTTATACTCCCCTGTCTCCTCATCTAAGAGATGGACACCGGCAATATGGGCCTCACCCCTTCGCATAGCCATTATCCCACCCATGCTGCCCACGTGTGTAGAAGATAGATTTACACCGGGATATTCCATGGCCAAGAAGCTTCCCAGGAGGTCTAATGCAAGATCGTGGCTCCCAATAGCAACGATGGCGTTATCTATCTCCTGGATATTTCGGAGGAGGTTCACGGTAACTTCGGATGATTCCAAAATCCCCTGAGATGAGCGGGGGATCTCTATGTACCCGTCCGCCCGCACAAGCGACATTATTGCGCCTGCTCCCCTGGCAAGGGGGGAGGCTACGTACCTACCTCCGACGTTACCTACCTTAACTCTGACGAATTCATCCATTCCAGGCGTGGAAACGATCCTCCGTGTACAGAGTGCATTTACCTTTGCCCTCTCCGGAACTTTACGCCCTAACATCTTCGCCAGGAGGGGGAGGAGAAAGAGCTCACAGGATAGAGCAGCGGAAACCGGATATCCGGGAATCCCAAGGAAAGGCTTACTGTTTAATATCCCTAAGATCGTGGGTTTCCCCGGTTTAATTCCAACTCCATGCACAATGAGTTCGCCTAAGGACTTAACAATGTCTGCGGTATAGTCCTCACTGCCTGCGGATGAACCTGCATTTACCACGATTATGTCAGCTAAGGAAGAAGCCTTGCATACGGATTCGCATAAAGCCCCAGGCTCATCAGGCACGATATCCCAAAATACAGGCTCCCCGCCCCACTCTTGGACGAGCCCCCCGATAATCCTCGAGTTAAACTCAATAATGTCTCCTGCTTCAGGTGTGACCCCGGGAGGAATCAGCTCATCACCTGTGGGGATTATTACTACCTTAGGCTTCCTGCGGACCATCACGCAAGTTACCCCTGCAGCCAGCAGAGCGCCTAGATCCACAGCGCGGATTTCGTGATTTGCAGGAAGGACAAGCTCTGTCGCGACGATATCTTCTCCTACAGTGCGGACATGCTGCCAAGGCTTGGAGGGAGCGATTATTGTGACTGTATCCTCTGTAGTCTCTATCAGGTCTTCCACCATTATGACTGAATCAAACCCTTTGGGCAACGGGTCTCCCGTGTCTACAAACACCGCGTCTTCCCCAAGCCTGAGACTGCGAGGATTAGCCTCGCTTGCGCCAAAAGTCGCATATGAACGGGTGGCAATCCCGTCCATTGCGCATGAGTGGTACGCAGGCGATGACAATTGGGCAAACACAGGTTCACTGGTTATCCGAAAAAGAGCCTCTACATCTACAGGAACCGGCTCACCTTCCATGCGAATGTCCAATCCATGACTTGTCAAGCCATGGAAAAACTTGTCCTCTGCCTCTTGAAGCGGTGTCCCTACCAAGTAGATATCACGTTTCTTCAATTCTTAATCCCTCACTCCGACTGCTTAAGCTCCCTGTGCTAAAACAACGTCACACGGATCCGGTCGCCTTTTTCCACGCCTTCCACATCGTCAGGGATCCTCATTATCCCGTCAGCGCAAACAAGTCCGGAAATTGCGGCTGACTTAGTAAAAACCGGATCCGCCCAGACTTCACCGTCCTCTATGCGGAGTTTGACACTGACATAATCCTCCCGTCCTATAATGGAAGCGACATTTGCGCTGAGCCTGGCCTGAGTCTCTCTCCTAAACAGGGTCCCCCCCATCCACATGGCGATTGCAGGAGCAACAAAGAGATTGAACACAACCAACGAGGACATAGGATGGCCGGGCAAGCCGAACACAGGTTTACCTTCAGCCACAGCAAGAATAGTGGGTTTCCCCGGCTTTATTGCAACACCGTGGATGAGGACACCGGGGTCACCTAAAGCTTCAATGGATTCTCTCGTAAAATCCCGTTCTCCTATGGAACTTCCTCCGGACACGATAACCATGTCTGATTCTCTATGGGCTTTGGCTATGATTTCTTGAATGGCAAGGGACTCATCCTTGACAATGCCCCACAATTTCGGTCTCCCGCCGCAAGCCTTGATTGCGCTGTAAATGGAGTAGGCGTTCATATCCCGAACCTGTCCAGGGAGGGGAGTATCCCAAATATCAACAAGTTCATCTCCGGTGGAAATGACGGCAACTTTCGGCCCTACAGCGACTTTAACTTCAGGCACTCCCATTGCTGCCAGAGCTGCGATATCAGGAGGGCGCAACCTCCTCCCCTGCGAAAGCATCAGTGTTCCGGAAGCTATATCTTCCTTTGCGCCTACAACGTTTTCACCGGGCGCAACAGAATGAGTCACTGCAATAGTCTCATCATCAATTGCCTCACACATCTCTATCATGACTACCGCGTCTGCGCCTTCAGGTACCATGCCCCCTGTGGCTATAGCTGCGCACTCATGCTGACCTAACGACAGTTTAGTCTGCTCACCCATGCGGATTCGCCCTCTTAAAGTAAGAAGCGCAGGAAGCCCTTGACTTGCGCCAAAAGTAGAAGAAGCCCGCACTGCATAGCCGTCCTTGGTAGACCTGGCAAACCCGGGCAAGTCTGCAGGGGATATAATATCCTCAGCTAAGATACAGTCTATCGCATCACAGATATTGACTGTTTCACTTTCATGTGGCCCCACTTTGATATATTGCTTAAATTTGTCCCATGCTTCAGCGCGCGGAGTCAGCGATAAAAACAGCGACATCTTTTTCTTCACCGCCCTCTGTGAGAAGCCAATTGGCAGCGCCTGCAAGTTGTGATAATGCGCCGCGCATCTCTTGGCGCAACACTTCTCGGACAGGGCCATCAGCGACAATCCTCCCACCTTCCATAAGCACAGTCCTGTCAGCAAGAAAGGGAATCTCTGTGACATCGTGAGTCACAAAAACCGTTGTTACCCGGGTCTTTTTGATTACCCGCCCCAATTCCGCAAGGAGGGTCATTCGTGTAGGCACATCCAAAGAGCTCATAGGCTCGTCCAAGAGAAGAACCTCAGGCCTAAGCACCATAGCTCGCGCCAAACTGACTCTCTGGCTTTCACCACCGGAGAGGGAACGTCCGCGCCGCTTGGCCAGATGCCTGATTCCAAAGAGGTCAAGGGCTTCATTGACTCTTCTTTGCACTTCATCCTTAGGCACATGCCTCATCCTGAGCCCAATAGCTACGTTATCAAAAACTGTGGCATCTAGAAGATAAGGCCTCTGGAGGACCATAGCCATGCGTCGCCTGGCCTCGATCGCTGTGATTTCCTTGCCTACATGGCGTCCCCCGACGCATACTCTGCCTTCACCGGGGTTGAGGAGACAAGCTATTACCTGCAAAAGCGTGCTCTTGCCGGCACCGTTCGCGCCGATTACAGCGATATTCTCTCCGCGAAATATCTCAAAATGCGAAACATCCAATGTGATCCGGGATCCCCGCTTCAGTTTCACATCCTTAAGCTCGATAATAGCTTGTCTTGTCTCCATTCTGTTGTTTCCCCCGATTCATTGCCTTCAGTGCGAGCCATACCCCTCAAGAAGGCTGGTTGAGCCGCAGCAAATCTATGCTACTCTTCAACGCATGAGCATGTCTCATGTGCCATAGTCAGCTCTGCTGCTGAATCCGGGTGAGACTTGCGTTGATGACATAGGTAATCGCCACTAAGATAATACTCAGTGCTATCGCAAGTCCAAAGTTGCCTTTTGACACCTCCATAGAAGTAGCTGTCGTAAGCACCCGGGTCTGTCCTAAAAGATTTCCCCCTACCATCATAGAGGCGCCGACCTCAGCGACTACTCTGCCAAATCCTGCCATGATCGCTGCAAGCACTGAGAGCCTGGCTTCTCGTATAAGAATACACAGGAGTTGCCATGATGATGCCCCAAGAGAGAGCATCTGCAGACGTATGCCGGGATCCAACTGCCCGACACCTGCCATGGTGAAGCCGGTCACTATCGGCAAAGCGATTATCGTCTGAGCGATAACCATGGCAGTCGGCGTGTACATCAACCTGAGAAACCCCAAAGGCCCGGTCCTCCAAAGAAATATGCTCACCCAAAGGCCGACAACTACAGGAGGGAGGCCCATTCCCGCATTGACGAACCCGGCTACTTGCCGTCGTCCTCGATGGGACCATACAGCGAGCACTGTCCCTAAGGGCACACCGATTGCAGCGCTGATTATGGTTGCAAATCCGGAGACTCTGAGAGTTAAAAGGGCTATACGAAGCACCTCACGGTCCCCTTTGAGCAGGAGACGAAAAGCTTCGGTAATCCCTTCGGCTATCAGGTCCAACTCTCCCTCAACCTCCGAGGTCTTCTATGCTCTTGCCGGCGTCAGGGAAGAATAACGGGCTTCCATACTTATCAATACCGAACTTACTTATGATCTCTTGGACCTCTTCGGACACCATAAACTCTACAAAGGCTTTTCCACCTTGCCCGTCTACAACTTTATGCTTTTCAGGGTTGACCTGCATAACATGGTAGATGTTAAGAAGAATCGCGTCACCTTCAACCAGGACCACTAAATCCAAGCGATCCTTCATAGACAGGTAGGTTCCGCGGTCAGTCAGACAATACGCCAGCTTCTCGTTGGCGATATTGAGCGTATTCGCCATTCCCGTCCCGGCTTCCAGGTACCATGCCTTTCCTGACGGTTCAAATCCAAGCTTATTCCAGACTTCCTTCTCTTTCTTATGTGTGCCTGAATCATCAGCTCTGGAAACAAAGACCGCCTCTTTGTCCGCAATCTTCCGAAGCGCCTCGGTGGCGGACTTAACGCCTTTAACGCCTGCGGGATCCTCAGGCGAACCCACAATTACAAAGTCGTTGTGCATTACAAGCTGTCTGTTAATTACATCCCCGGATTCAACGAGTTCCATTTCTGAAGCAGGAGCATGACAAAGAAGCACGTCCGCCTCTCCTTTCTTCCCGAGGGCGAGCGCTGCTCCTGTTCCTACTGCAATTGTCTTTACATTATATCCGGTTCGCTCCTGGAAAACCGGAAGAAGCACATCGAGAAGTCCGGTGTCACGGGTACTGGTAGTTGTCGCGAGGATAAGCTCTTTCGAGGCTCCAAAAGCTACGGCACCTACGCTAAGTGCAATTATCAGGGAGATAGCCAGAATTGACATTGAGCGTCTTGACATTGGACAACATCTCCTTTCCAATTACGGGAGGCTGACAGGTTTCCCTGTAAGCCCTCGGACCACTGTTCCTTCCATGTGGCCGCCGGTCAGCTGCCATCAGCATCCATTAGGCGTACTGACTCGGAGATTAGAACCGGACCATTGTTTCCTGCAAATCACCTCCTACTGTCACAGGCCTATCGTCTATGTAAACTCGACATCAATGCCATACTCACATAGGCTCAAGCCGGACTTCACATACAGGCTCTGTGCGCTTCTTTTGGACAGGTTCTCCATGGTCTTCCTCGACAGACTCTGTGCTGCTCTCATATACAGGCTCCACACGGTCATCTGAAACCGGCTCTATGCGCTCTTTAGGAATATTGTAATTATCAACCAGCTCCGCGCCGGGATAATAATGCTTTAGTATGTCTACATAAGTGTATAGAGGGGCTCCGTTACTGTCAGACATTGAAGCCATGCCCTGAGCGCCCCATTGGCTCAAGCCTACACCGTGGCCTTTCCCTACACCGTCAAATATTACAACCGTCGAAGAGTTTAGCTCCTCGCGGCTCTCCACGACTTTGCCCGTTTCTGTACCATCTCTTACAGTAATATGAAATCTGGGACTCTCGAGGCCAAGCTTGTGACGAATCTGTTCCCTTGTTAAGTTAACTACTCGATCTCCTGCGCGGAATCTATATGCCAGGATCTTGTCACCGGACTGAATAGAAGGCTCAATCCATGCCGGGTAAACAGGTTTCAGTCCGAGCTTCCGAAGAAGATCGCTGCTTCCTATGGCATAAGGCTCCCTCCAGCGATAGTACGGGGACATCCGGTCGAAGTCTTCCCTGGCAGTGAGGTACGGCTCATCACTTCCTCCCAACCATACCTCCTCGTCTCCTTCCGTTATTCCCCCTCCTGAACAGAAATAGTGCGCTTTGATGGGAACGCCTTCATAAACAAGGACTTCACCGCGGGTTTCGCGGACTGCGGCTTTGAATGCCTCTATTTGGTTTTCCCCGACATACACCTGAGATAATACAGTATCATCCACATCATAGGCGCGAGACTCGTTTTCGCTTTTTCGTCGCAGCGCATATGTCCTGGCCGCAACAGCTTGCGCCTTAAGGGCTTCAGCTGCCCATGAGGGGTAAACCTCCCCTGCCAGCACACCTTCAGTATAGGTCTCCAAATCCACAAGATTAATTGCCATTATCTCATAAAAACCGGCCTTCGAAACCCCACAAGATATCTCAAGTTCCCCTCGGTAACGCCTGTCTCCCATCTGAAAAGCGGAAGAGCCGGGCTCCAAAGGCACAATACGCAATCCTCCGAGAAAAGAAATTTCTTCACCCGACGGATAACAAAGCACGATCTCTCTTGGGATATTGCCTGCCTTTATCAGGAAAGGCTTTCCTGATGAAAAGAGGCTTATGTATGGCAGATTACCTGCAATCTCCCGTCCGAAGGAGGCTTCTTCATCTTCATCTACAATCCTTGCAGGCAATAGGGGAAAAGCATAGGCGTCTTGCTCCAACAAAAACTCAAAAGGCGGGGCTACGGCGAGAGCAACCCTCATAACTACTTGAGGGCTCTCTCCGTATGCCGATCTGCACCAAACGGTGATTAGGACAAAGGCCATAACTGCCACAATGATGACCTTATGCATGAACCTTAGCGCTCCCGGAAATATCCATAGGTACGATATGGCCTTCATGGAATACAGGAACCACCTCTACACAATCGGTTACCGCAGCTGCCTTCACATCCTCCCCGAATCCTGTATTGATAAGGTTGCGGCCATGCGCTGATTGGAATAAGGCTTCCTCAAGCCTCTCACGAAAGGTATTGTACAGAAGACGCGCTGTCAGGCATCCGTCAGTCTCTTCAACGCGTGCGTCTGTTAGAGAACTCAGTTTGTCCGCGAATCCACCTGCGCAAATGGCATCCTCCATAGCAAATCTCCCGTTCTGGCCTGCGCACACAATGAGAATATCCCTGTCGAGAGCCAAAGCCGGCTTACAACAGGCGGATATATTCCAAAACCCGCCGATTATGACACAAGGAGCTGTCTTCGCAGTCCTTATTGCTCTCGTTCCGTTTGTTGTCGTCATTATCAGCTTCTTACCTTGCACCCGATCGCTAATGTACTCCAGCGGCGAATTGCCCAGGTCAAAACCGTCTATCTTCTCATTTTTCCTCTCGCCGCACAGAAGATAATCGTCCCTGGCATAAGCCCTGGATATATCCATTGCCTCTTCAACAGAGACAGTAGGAATCACTCCGTCACAACCATTAGCAATAGCATTCGCTATACAAGTGCTTGCCCTCAAGACATCAATAACAATTGCTGTGACGTGTTCCAGGTTTTTACCTTCAATTTCCTGAGGCACTAATGCTACATCGATACGCACGCCGTATGCGACCTCCTCTCCACACTTCAACGACACCTAGGACTATCTATCAAATCCCTGAACCATACTATCTACCATTTCTTGCAAGGCATCTCTGTTAGGCACCCAGTATTGCTTCTCGAAATCTCCGGGTATGGTCCGGGTAAGCACATCTCCGCCTGTCCTGACAAGAAACCATCCGGCAGAAGCCATGTCTCGCTGTGACAGGTCTGTTTTCACATACTCCGTTAGAATCTTAGCCAGCTTAGGCGCTTTGCGTATATTTCGGTAATTTGCGGCTTCATCTATGACGGTTTTGATTAGGTTTTGCTGTCTGCCTACGCGCGTTATGTCTCCTAGGACATCTGCTCTGAACCTCACGTACTGAAGGGCTTTTTCACCGTCAAGTATCTGCCTGCCTTTCTTAATATCAACATTCAGTCCGCCTGCCCTATCTACATAACGCATATCTTTGTCCACATCCACTTCAATACCGCCAATTGCGTCTATGACCCCGATAAATCCATCAAAATCCACCTCAGCGTAACGATCAACAGGCATACCGATAAGCCCCTCGACAGTGTCAGCAATCAACTGAGGGCCTCCGTAAACATAAGCAGCGTTAACCTTGCCTGTTCCGCGTCCCGGTATATTAACCCGTGTGTCCCTGGGGATTGACACCACGTATGCCTTGCCTTCCTTGGGATTCATTGAGAAGAGAATAATGGTGTCAGCTCGTCCGAGACCTTGCATCACCTTGCCCTTGTCATCATAGGTATGATCTATCCCGAGAAGCAACAAGTTCACAGGCCTGTCTTTCACTCTGAATGTCGCCTCAAGCGACAGGTAAGAGCTGATAACCATGAGAAAGCTGAGTATGACAACAATTACACACACGGCAATCATAAAAATGAGACGCCCGGGCGTAGGCTTCCCCAACTCTTCCTGTTGCTCTAAAGGTTCAAGGGGATTATCCCCTTGACCTCCAACTTCGCGTCCTGTCATATTACCATATCCCTCCACGCTGTACCTCCATGTTTCAATTAAGTCTCAACTTAGGTTTCATTCAAGATGGAGGTTAGGCACAGCCGGCAGATCCAAGGAACTGCTCTTTCCGGATACTGCCTGGAAATATCCTACACAAGCCACCATTGCCGCATTATCAGTACAAAGAATCGGTGAAGGATACTTGACATTCAAACCCTTCTTTTCCGCACGCAGGGACAATTCCTGCCTGAGCCTGGAATTGGCTGCGACCCCGCCGGCTAAGGCTACAGTCCTCACCGCCTTTTCCGATGCAGCTCTCAGAGTTCTTTCCACAAGAACATCAATTACTGCTTCTTGAAAGCTGGCTGCGATATCCGGCACGGATATCTCTCTGCCCTTGCGGTTCGCCTTAGCCACATAGTTTACCACTGATGTCTTAAGACCGCTGAAGCTAAAATCATAAGACCCTTCCTCCAGGAAAGCCCGGGGGAAGCGCACAGCTTGAGGGTCGCCTTCTCTTCCGACACGGTCTATTTCAGGTCCACCGGGATAACTGAGGCCAAGAGTCCGGGCGACCTTATCAAAAGCTTCGCCTGCAGCGTCATCTCTGGTCCTACCCATGACATGGTAATCCCCGTAATCCTTCAGGTATACAAGATCGCTGTGTCCTCCTGATACCACCAAACAAACGAAAGGCG
>JAKPFY010000033.1 GCA_029551185.1 Bacillota bacterium | reverse complement strand
CCAGGGGCTGCTTTGGCAGGCTCAAGGGCTGCTGACGTGGAACGCGCGAAGGCTGCTGCAATAGCAAGCCTCGGCGGTCAGATGCAAACTCAGAGCCAAGAGCAGGCGTTAGCGCAACAGAGGCTGGCTGCTGAGTGGGCGCTGAATCAGTCTAACCTATGGAACCAGACGCAAGGCCAAAAGATGAATACGCTACTAGGCTCGATGGATTATATGACTGGGTTGCGTGAGTTATATCCAACATGGTGGTCTAGTCTATATGGCAAACAGCCAGATATGACAGATGTCAGTCAAATAGTATCGTCGGGATGGGCGACTGCGCCACCTACACAACAACTACCTGCCAACAACCTTGCGCAACAACCATTACGCTTAGATCCGTGGCGCATGTAGTGAAAAAGGAGGGAAAGACATGACAACGAATTGGGCAACAACGCCTGTAGTACAGCAAAGAACAAAAGAGCTAGAAGAAGCACGTAAGTTTTGGGAACAACTGGTAGGTGGTCAAGTACCATTAGAGGGGCTAACTACTCAGCAGCGCATACAGCTTATGGGCATTTTAGGAAATGTTGCGTCAGACTATCCAACATATGATATCTCAAAAGCAGTTGATACATATGTGAAACCAGCACTCTATGGCAATTCTCCTACTGCGTTACGCAATGCTGCACTACGTTATTTTGCAGATCGTGCAACAGATACCGGACAATGGACTCCTGAGCTTGCTTCTATGTTTCAGACCGCTCCCATCTCAACTGCCGATATACTAGCAAGAGGCGACATTCTAGGAAGGACTGCTGAACAACTACACCGCACACCGGAATGGCAACAGGCATATTCAAGCTTCAAGAGCACGCTTGCCCCTGGTGGCAATGTAGCGGGCGCAGGAGTGCCAGGTTGGGCTGCAATGGCTCAGCCTTATTTCCAACTACAGACTATCAATCCTGCTTTGGCAAGAGAGCTAGGCGAAGTGCAATTTCCAACAGACGCAACCAACTTATCACGATATGCACAAACAGCGCTCAAGGGTATTGGAGAGGCGGGATTAGCAGCGCAAGGGTTATATGCTGCACCCGGCGGCACAGTAAGAGAAACTCCATTAGATATTGTCAGAAGACACTTAGCGAATATACCACAACTCATAAACGAGTATATACTACCTGCTTTATCTATTTTTGGTGGTGGATATAATGTTGCTTCAGGGTATGCCCCCGGTTTAATGTCTCCTACAAGTGTAGGCACACAAGGCGCAGCTACTAATATTGACACGCAGATAATAGTAGACAACTTGAAGACGCTTGCTCGTACTAATTACAGTAGCGGTGAAGAGTTTAGGTCTTACCTCAAGCGAAATGAAGATGGCTTGAGGCAGGTCTTGGACGAAGAGGCGATACAAGAGCTATATAGGTTTGCGGATACTAACCAAGTATGGAGGCCATAAATCGGCAGGTGATAGCTTATGGCAACTAAACGAAAACAGTGGCCGGGATTTGGCCCCGATCCAATACAGTTATACTTAGAGACTCTGCAGAAGCACGGGCTAAGCGGAGATCCGCTTGCCAAAACTGAGATTAAACTTGACTGGATGGCAAAGGGCGTGAATCCTGACTTTGCAGAGCGATCACCTGCTATAGCTAGTGCTATAGCCGCAATAGGGCAAGCATTAGCCCCTACACATGGTATGCTAGGCCCTCAAAGGATGAAGCAAGCTGTAGCTAGTGCGCCTGACTTGCCATACGATACTGCTCCTGTTATCCCTGCTATTACTGAATCTGTGCCTACTAAGGCATTTGGGCGCACACTGATGAGTGCTGCACAAAGACTACCGGGTATGCGTAGCCTTGATGCACCGGAGACAGGAATACAAGGGCTTGATACTGCTACGCAATTTGCAGGGGCAACACTAGGCGAGATAGGACAGCTTATGGCGGGATATAGGTTAGCTACTCCTGCTATCAATGCGCTAATGCAGATAGCTGGGAACCCTGCTGTATCGCCATTAGTTACATCTATGGGTAAAGGGGCAATAGCAAGGACAATACCGTGGGTAGCACATAGAGCAGCTGATCCTGAATCTACGACCGCTAAGGATTTAGGGAGGTCTGTAGCCTTTGGTCTTGGCGCGGGGGCTGCAAGCGATTTGACATCGACTGCATTACGCCATGCCTTCCCCGGCATACACCCTCTGATTGAAGCGCCTGTAACCGGTGCGGCAGCAGGTGCAGCAGGTGCAGCTGCTGCGTATCCCTTCAGCGACAAGAAGGGCCTGGACTACCTGAAAGAGATGGGCAGCACGATACTTGCACAGGCCATACTACAGACGGTATGGACTGCCGGATCGCCTCAAACGTGGAAGCCGA
>JAKPFY010000023.1 GCA_029551185.1 Bacillota bacterium | reverse complement strand
GGAGGGCAGGGAAGGTGTAGGCGAGAAAGAGGGCCCGGGGCATATAATCAAGATGCGATACACTCCTATTCAAGTAAGCTGTCTTGCTGTCGAAGAAGAAGCCAGCAGGTATCATGAAGCGCTTCGAAAGCTTTCGTCTGTCTACGGTGTGCCTGTTGTCACTTGTGAGCTGCACAGTATGCTTGCTCCTGTAGCAGCCGGCATAAAGGAGACTGCAGGTGACAAAGTGCGGGTAGCCTATGTCATGACCGATGGCGGGGCATTGCCGTCAGCTTTCAGTAGACTGGTCCGAGACCTCAGAGACAAAGCCTTGATAGACACTGTCATTACTTGCGGTCATGCCTTCGGCGGTGACCTCGAGGCTATTAACGTATACTCAGCCTTGTGCGCGGCAAAAGAGTGTGCGAAGGCAGATGCAGTTGTTGTCGCAATGGGGCCGGGTCAGGTGGGAACAGGCACAAGATACGGATTTTCAGGCATTGAACAAGGCCAAGCGATAAACGCAGCGTATTCCCTTGGCGGGATTCCGATTTTAACGCCTCGGATAAGCTTCTCTGATCATCGTAAGAGGCATTTAGGGGTGAGTCATCACACAATGACTATCCTAAAGAAAGTAGTGTTGGCTTCTTGCATAGTAATTCTGCCTGAGATACGGGCTGATAAATGGAGGCTTATAAGAACTCAGTTTAGCGAAGCGAACTTAGATAAACGACATGTTATTGTCACAGAATGCGGAATTCCCGCCCTCACGAGGCTTCAGAGGGATGCAATCGATGTCACCACAATGGGGCGGACTGTCCAAGAAGACCCGGAGTTTTTTCTTGCCGCGGGCGCTGCCGGCGTCTTCGCAGGGAAACTTATTAAGAAAATGAAGGCTTGTGTTTAACTCTACGGACCCAAGAAGGTCGCCAAGGGTTTCATAAGCCTCAGCGAGACTTGAAAGGACCTCCAGAATCTCAGATGGCTTTCCATGGATGTGAAACGAGTTTCTTGAAAACGTAATGTCCATAAGAGGACATCCCTCCTCTCATGGTGTATATGATATGCTGAACTAATTGATGTTATTCCAGTATCCGAGTATAGCGCCATTAATTTCCGATGTTCTAATTAGCAAGCGGGTGTTGCTCTGACTTCTTATGCAAACGAGGCTCAGCTCGCCCTGACAGGGCCAACCCAGGTTGCTCTTATATACCTTGACAGGGAGCAGAAGAAATTGACGGTAGTTGCGAAGGGATGCAGGAGGGAAGAGTATTGGATTGTCATGCATTACTGGAGACGAAAGTGGAGTCAAAAACAGTCTATCAAGGAAAGATAGTGAACCTCCGGGTAGATCAGGTACGACTGCCATCCGGGAGCATAAGCGTCAGGGAAGTAGTGGATCATCCTGGAAGTGTAGGTATTATACCAATTGACAGAGACGGAAAGGTAATACTAATAAGGCAGTTTAGATACCCGGTAGGCGAGGCATTGTGGGAAATCCCCGCAGGCAAGTTGGATCCCGGAGAGAGCCCGGAAGAATGCGCAAGACGTGAGCTGGAAGAAGAGACATCCTATTCGCCAGGGTGTCTTCGGAAAATTGTCTCGTTTTACACTTCCCCGGGCTTTTCCAGCGAAATGCTGCACTTGTTTCTTGCTACGGATCTTGCCCCCGGATGCGGCCGACCGGACGATGACGAAAATATAAGGACATATCATTTGTCACGGGAGACTGTTGAAAGAATGATAGAAAACGGTGAAATCCGTGACGCCAAGACACTTCTGGCCTTTGCATGGATTTCTCAAGGGGGCTTTTCCAGGTGACTGAGTTTTATGCTGATTTGCACGTTCATATAGGCTGTGACAGCAAAGGGCGTCCTGTGAAGGTATCAGGTTCAAAGAAATTGACCTTTGAGAACATAGCTAAGGAATGTTTCTACAGAAAAGGCGTGGACATAGTGGGGATTGTTGATGCAGCCGCCCCCGGGGTAATCAGTGACATAGAGAATCTCATTGATTCAGGGGAGATGACTGAGATTCCAGGCGGAGGAATCGGGTATAGAGATCGCGTTGTCATCCTTTTGGCTTCCGAGGTGGAGACATCAGAGGAAAACAGAGGGCGCTCCCATCACTTGATTCTCCTTAGGACTCTTGACATGGCAAAAGCATTTTCTCGCAGTCTCCGAAGGTGTGTATCCAATGTATTCTTCAGTACGCCTGTTTGCACAATGCCTGCCAAGGATCTCTACAAGATGGCGATGGATATAGGCGCAGTTCCCTTTCCTGCTCATGCTTTTTCGCCACACAAGAGCATCTATGGGAACTGTGTGAGAAGGCTTGATGACGCGTTTCCCCGTGATATCTTAGATTCCATAGTTGCGGTTGAATTAGGTCTTTCTGCTGATACAGACCTAGCTGATACCATTTCTGAACTCAGCGAGTACACCTTTCTTTCGAATTCTGACGCCCATTCACTTCCGAAGATCGGACGCGAATACAATGTCATGCTAATGGAAAGTCCGTCATTTGACGAGACGCTGAAAGCTCTAAGGAGGAAAGACGGAAGGCGGGTATTGGCGAACTATGGATTAGACCCAAAGCTTGGGAAGTATCACAGGACATACTGCTCTCGCTGCGATAGGACCTTCCGGGACCTTGAGCCGCCCATTCTTTCGTGTCCCGGATGTGGCGGGACATCTGTTGTAAGAGGAGTTCTTGACAGAATCGTGGATATCCAAGACTATCCCGTGCCGAAGCACCCTGTCCACAGGCCCCCCTACAGATATCAAATTCCTCTCGAATTCGTGCCCGGGATAGGGCCTAGGTCCATAGACAGATTAATATCTAAGTTCGGAAGCGAAATGGCGGTTCTGCACACTGCACGGGAGGAGGAGTTGGCAGCTGCTGTAGGAGACAAGGCAGCCCATCTCATAATCGAAGCGCGGGAAGGAAGACTCCAGCTTGTTGCAGGCGGAGGAGGACACTATGGCAAAGCGCTCATAAATGATGGTTGAGAGATTTCAACCCTCTCTGAAAGTCGCTCCCGTTTTCAGCTGCCTGCAGTATGTTCCGGGACTTTCCGCATAACGCCTTTAGGATGGACATACATATGAAAGGAGGTGGTTTGGAGGAGGGGCCGGAATGTCTTTGAGGTCAGAGTCAGCCTTAGCATTCGGTGACTATATGAGAAAGCACATGCTGACATATGCAATTGTTGTTGTCATGTTGCTGATGGGAGTAATCTTCGGCGCATTGGCCGCAAAAATCCTGCCGGAAAGCCAAAAATCCGAACTCGCCCAGGATCTTACCGTTTTCTTTCACGCTTTTGGCGACACTATGCAAGTGTCTGCTGTTTCAGCCTCACGCCAGGGTTTTTTCAGCAACCTTAAGACCGTCTTCATCGGGTGGCTCCTAGGCCTTTCTGTGATAGGCGCCCCCGGAATAGGTATTCTTATATTCTTGCGGGGCTTCATTATCGGGTTTACAGTAGGATTTCTTGTTCTGCAAATGGCCGGGAAGGGAGTGCTGCTTGCAATTGTGTCTGTGCTCCCTCAGAACATATTCATAATCCCGGCACTGATTCTCTCATGTGAATCTTCGTTAGCTTTTGCGGCATCAATAATCGAAGATCGATTAAGAAGCAAACGAGTGCCTCTTTATCCCCAGTTTCTCCTTTCCTGCGTCACAATCATAGGCGCTACGGCCTTACTTGGTATAGCCTGTATTGTTGAAGGCTTCATAACCCCGCTCTTCATAGAGTTGATTTCCAGGCGTTTCCTGTAATTCTATGTTTCATGCAATTCTATTGCGAATCACCAGGGGAGACTACTGAGTTAAGCACATCCCAAGCTTGGTTTTCGCCTATTTCTGTAAATTGCCGGTGAAAATGTCACTCCGGTGATCGTGCGAATTCAATCACCCCTCCGGGATCGGGCCCGGGGTGCTATGAATTTCGACCATCTTGCCCGGGTTAGGTGCTAGGTGCAAGGTTTTCTATCACATGTCTCTGGGAACCTGCTCGTAAACCCCCAAAAACAGGCGAAACGGGTGTTGAACCAAATTAACTGAGAGCGATATAGAGCTGTATATGGGTGTGTAGAACGATTTTATTGTAAGCGTAAAATAGCACCCACCTAGGGTTATGCTATTGAAGATGGGACAAGCCTCACTCCCGCTGTTGCTGTAAGAAGGAGATGGTTGATTTTCTGCCACATTTTTTGAAACTATGCCTTAATTTCAGCCATCTTTTTTGATTTTGGCAGCAAAAAGCTGTTAAGTGGCAGATTTTCAACCACCTTCGACAGCGAAGGTGACTGGTTTTCGACCACACTTTTGGGCAGACGAAGGGTTTTGGTGCCTTCTTGAGGCTCAGGTGGAAGATTTGCTGCCACTTTTTTGGAAAATGTGCCCGACTTTCTGTCACCTTTTTGGAAAATGTGCCTGAGTTTCTGTCAGCAATCTTCCAACGAACCTATTTCCGGCGATCAGATGTTCGATATTCCGGCACCTGAAGCGAAATCGTGTCTGGAAATCAGTCACTGATAAGCCTCATGGCGGCTGATTCTCGACCACTGAACCTGTCGCCC
>JAKPFY010000268.1 GCA_029551185.1 Bacillota bacterium | reverse complement strand
GAAAAGCAGCACTCCGCACAAGACCACAAGCGCAGGGGCTACAAACCCATAGGGACCCAATCTGCGACGAAAACGGGCAAGAAAATGCACTGATAACTCTCCTTCCCGATGGATGTGAGGTGTAGCCTAGTCGCCTAGGCTACACCTCAACACCGTTTAGTAACCCGCCTGCCTCAAAGCTCGAGCAACTTCTTGATCAATGAGCTCCAGGGCTTCTTGAGCGTCCAAGTTACCGTAAATAGCCTCGGCTAGATTGGTATACACAATTTGGTCAATGCGGTCCCAAATCGGAAGCGTTGGCGCGTTGAAGTACTGGCTTTGGCCGGAATCTAGCGCTACTAGCAGATCTTCCGCAAAGGGATATGCCTCTTTGAACTCTGGCGAGAGAATGGTGGAACGGCGGACTGGCCCATTCCCGAACTCGATAGCCAATTTCGCGTTGTTTTCTGTGTTGGTTAGGAATTCGATAAAGAGGAAAGCCTCTTCTGGATATTTGGAAGTGGCCGCGACCGACACAGTCCATCCACCACAGAACCCATTGCCGCCAGGCACGGCTTTGTAGTCAATTTTGCCAGCAACGCTGGAGGATGTTTCATCTTCCATAGCGAAAAAGGCTGAGAGCATGTATTGGCTCATATGTGCAGCCAATCCTTGGGAGATTACGGTGTTCTTTTCAGCATAGAGGTACTCCTGGGTACCTTCGCTGGCAATGCCTTCTTCCACCATCTTGATGAATAATTCCAGCGCTTTCAGATTCCCGGGAGTGTTCATCTGTGGTTTCAAGTCTGGGCTCAAGGGGAAGTTACCGCCGGTGTTCAGAGCAACTGTGAAGAAGTCTGCTAAGAGATGGGTAGCAGGATGGGTAGCGCCACTGAACACATAGCCATAGATGCCTTCCTTCTCCTTGAGCACTTTCATGTTCTCATAGGCCTGATCCCAATCGGTTGGGTACTCAAGACCGTACCTATCGTACAAGTCTTTTCTGTAAACCATCATCAGAACGTCCGAGTTGTAGGGCAGACCATAGACAGATTTTCCATCGGGCGATACCTCAGCAGCCCTGCCAGCTAGGGTTCCGGGAGCAACGGCAGAAATGACGAAGTCGTCCATATCCACGTTATACTTGGCGATGAAATCGTCTAGAGGATACAGGAACCCAGAAGGAATGTACTGGGCGTTCATCAAGAAGTGGCTTTCAAGCACATCGAAGGCGCCGCTGCCAGAGGCAAGTTCTGTTGTTACACGTTGCATGTACTGGGTGTAAGGAATCGGGACAATTTGCACCTTAATGTGAGGATACTTGGCCTCAAAATCCGGTACAACAGACTGGGCTGCATCCGCCATGCGGCCGGCTTCCATAGCTACATTGAGGACTATCTCCGCAGCATGGCTTGTCATGGATGCCAGGGACAGAATAGCAATTACCAGCAATACGACCATGCGGTTGGTTGTTTTCATATTCATCCCTCTCTTGATAGAATAATCTCTTCCCTTCACAACACCGACTCACCCTCTTAACTCCCCTCCGAGCATCACCCCTCCGTGCAGCATTAAACATCTCGACTTCAGAAGTAGAGTTAATCACTGCTGTAATCGTTTACAGGCATGATTAACTATCAACAAATACAATATTAGCAAAGAAGGCCTTCAATGTCAAGGACATCAAAGTTGATACCGAACCTCACCCGACCTCTAGGCTTCTGGGATCCTATACCTATCCTCGGTTGACTTTCTGCAGCAGCTCCGCCACCTCAGCCCGCTGCCGGCTGGCAGGGGAAGTACCCACTCTGGTGACGGAGGGGGCCACCGCGGCGGCAGCAAAGCAGCAGGCCAAAAAGTGGACATGCCTTCCTCGAGGGCAACACCCAGGACGCTGTTAAA
>JAKPFY010000260.1 GCA_029551185.1 Bacillota bacterium | reverse complement strand
AATTGTGATACTCGATTTCCTCTCTGAGCTCTGCCAGCCTCTTCTCAACTTGCCTTAAATCGCCCATGGCCGACCCTCCCTGATAACTAACTGCGCTGCGCTCTGTCAGGTAATTCGCTCTATGGGAGCAATTGAAGCAAGCAACCGCTTTATCCCCTGATCGGGGAAGGCCACTCTTATGATGAGCTTATCTCCTTCGCCTTCTGAGCTTATTACCGTCCCGATGCCCCAGTAAGGCGACCTTATCTTGTCACCTACCCGGTACGGTTCGGTTTTACGGTCATCCCTTGAACCGGCAACAAAAGATGTCCTATTGACATCGGATTCCAACTTTCGCTCTGAAGATGTAACAACTCCCGCCACCGATCCGGTTCTTGTTCGGTAAGTCCTCGTTCCACCATATCCCGCGCATCTCTTCCCTGCAGTAAGGAGGTTTTCCGGCACATCTTCAAGGAACCGTGACGGCACGCACATCATGACTTCTCCATACAGCATGCGCTGGGCTGCGAAAGTGAAGTATAACATTTCCCGGGCTCTGGTGATCCCTACATAACACAGGCGCCTCTCCTCCTCCAACCCAGTCTCGTCAATTAACGTCCGGGAGTGAGGCAAGAGGCCTTCTTCCATGCCTACCAGGAACACCCTAGGGAACTCCAAGCCCTTGGCAGAGTGGAGAGTCATCAAAGTAACTCCTTCTTGATCCTCATCAAACAAATCAACATCCGCTATCAAAGCAGCTTCCTCCAAAAATCCGGCAACTCCGCGGCCTTCGACATCTCTTGCGTCATACTCCTTTGCCACAGAAAGAAGCTCTTTGACGTTTTCCGCCCTGGACGCAGCCTCAACTGTTTTTTCTTCTTCCAAAGCTTTTACGTATCCTGAAGCATCCAGGAGACCGCTGAGAATCTCAGCAACAGACCTGTCATTGACCTTAGCGCCTAACGCCTCAATGAACTCGCCGAACTCCATGAGCGCCTGCTTGGTTTTGCCGGCGATCCCGGAAACAGCGTTAACATCCTGAAATGCGGTAAGCAAATGAATATTGCGCTCTCCGGCATAGTCAATATACTTAGCTAAAGTGGCTTCTCCTACCCCGCGCTTCGGCACATTCACAATACGGCTCAGGCTTACCATGTCATCGGGATTAAGAAGGAGCCTGAGATATGACAGAATATCTTTGATCTCTTTTCTCTCATAGAACTTAAGGCCTCCTACGACCTTATAGGGAATGCCACGGCTCATGAGAATCTCTTCAAAGACACGCGACTGGGCGTTTGTGCGGTAAAGAATTGCAAAATCGCCGTACTTGACCCGACTGAGCCCTCCTATTATGGCCTTTTCAATTTCTTCCGCCACAAAGGAAGCTTCATCCCGCTCATTATATGCTTCATAGCATATAGCTTGGCATCCTTCTCCGTTCTCTGTCCATAAATCCTTTTCTTTTCTGGACTGATTCCGGGATATTACGTTATTGGCAATATTCAAGATGGTTTGAGTTGAACGGTAATTCTGCTCCAGTTTAATGACTTTTGCGTCAGGATAATCATGCTCAAAATCAAGGATATTTCTTATATCAGCGCCTCTCCACTGATAAATGGATTGATCCGGATCCCCACACACACACAGGTTTCGGCTCTCTTCGGCCAGAAGATTTACAAGCTCATACTGGGCCCTATTGGTATCCTGGTATTCATCGACAAGAATGTACTTGAATTGCTTCCTGTAATAATCGAGAACTGAAGGAAACTCTCGAAACAGTCTTACCGTCTCCGCCAGAAGATCATCGAAATCAAGGGCGTTGTTTTCCCGGAGGATCTTCTGATAGACCGGATAGAGCCTTGCCACTGTCTTCTTCCAGAACCCGTCAGCTTCGTCTGTATAGTCCTCCGGACTGATAAGCTCATTCTTTGCGCTGCTTATCTCGTTTAGCACCGCAACCGGCTGAAAACTCTCTCCGTCAAGATTTAATCTGTCAAGAGCCTTCTTCATAGCGGCTTTCTGATCAGATGAATCAAAGATGGTAAAGCCCCTTGAGATCCCGAGCTTGTCAATGTCACGCCTAAGCACCTTCGCGCAAAACGCGTGGAATGTAGATACCCAAATCGTCTTGCTCCATGGTCCTACAAGGCCTTCTACACGCTCACGCATCTCGCGGGCGGCTTTGTTCGTAAAGGTGACTGCAAGGATACTGCCGGGGAATACGCCTTTTTCTCCTATGAGATAGGCGATTCTATGAGTCAAGACCCTGGTTTTCCCGCTCCCTGCGCCTGCAAGTATAAGCAGCGGCCCGTCGGTATGGCAAACTGCTTGCCGCTGCATAGGATTCAGCCCGCTTAAAATATCGTTCATATTAACCCTCCGCACTCCATTTTAACCGAACCTAACCATATAGACAACTTCAGTCCCCTTGGTAATCAGCGTCATTCATACTAAACCAAAAGTAACCGGTGCAGGGAATTGATCGTCTTTTCGAGAATTAGTGTCTCTGTGCTGCTGTCACTCTTTTAGAAACAGGGCACAAACTGTATAATACTAGGCATAGGAAGATATGGAAAGGAAGATATCATGGGACACGAGAAGAATTCGACCCGTCCTTCGTTTCGCAGGGTTCCGATGGCCAGCCCATACTACAGCCCTGAAATTGAAGACGCTGTTATTTCTGTGTTGAGGTCAGGCAGATTAATACAAGGCCAGAAGGTAGCGGAGTTTGAGGATGCTCTAGCAAGCTACCTCGGATGTAAACATGTAATAGCGGTCAGCTCAGGAACTGCAGCTTTGCACCTGGCATTTCTCGCTCTCGGAGTCGGGCCGGGAGATGAGGTAATTACCACACCCTTTAGCTTTGTGTCGTCTGCTAACGCCATTCTTTACTGCGGCGCAACGCCGGTATTTGTCGATATTGATCCCAGGACATTCAATCTTGATCCTGTACTCATCGAAGAAAGTATAACCCCGAGGACAGTCGGGATTGAACCTGTCCATCTTTACGGACAGCCTGCTGAAATGGACGCAATAGAAGCCATTGCTAAGAAACACAATCTCTTTATTGTGGAAGACGCTGCACAAGCCATAGGAGCTGAGTATAGAAATCGCAAGATCGGAACCATCGGAGATATCACATGTTTTAGCACGTATACGACAAAAAACCTCCACACTATGGAGGGCGGGTTCCTTGCAACCTCAGATGACGAAATTGCTACGCGCTTAAGACGTCTCAGGAATATTGGCCAGGAAAGTAAGTACAATCATACCCTAATCGGTTACAATTACCGCATGACAGAAGTGGCAGCCTCAGTAGGAATACCACAGGTAAAGTTGATCGACGAATTCTCGAGTATAAGGCAGGCTAATGCAGCCTACATTACCGAAAAGTTGAGCGAGCTTGGCGGAGAAGGCATCACACTGCCTTATGTTCCGTCTTACTCAAAGCACGTGTTTCACCAGTACACCATAACAATAGATGCAAACAAGGCAGGTTTCACCAGGGATGCTTTGGCAGATTCCCTTAAGGCTTTCGGCGTGGAGACCGGAATGCATTATCCCGCTCCAATCTATGCTCAACCGTGTTTTGAAGGACGCTTCGAATCATTCCGCCTTTCATGTCCTGTGACAGAGAAAGCCGCCCGGCAAGTGCTTTCGCTGCCGGTACATCCCGGCCTGGTCGAAGAAGATTTGGAGCATGTGGTTAAGGCGTTTTCAGCATCACTGAATAAGTCTGTGTAATGTTCGTTGCTCCGTTTTTAGCAGACCTTAATAGGAAGGTTTTTCTAACCAAACGTCGAACTTATGAAATTGAGAGAGCCGCGCCTTGTATAGTATTGGTCGCATGGGAGGGGGAATGAAAGATTACGGGAATGCGACTTTACACGGCGCAAGCACATACCAGTTAGCTTCCGGTTAAGGAGGTCATAGAATGGCTAGTCCGAAGGCTCAAACAGCGAATGACGGTTTTTTCGAACGTGCGTTTCAGCTTAAGGCCCATGGCACGGATGTAAAGACTGAGCTGCTTGCAGGTGTTACTACATTCATGACAATGGCCTACATCATCATTGTCAACCCGTCTATACTTGGCGTTACAGGAATGGATGCCGGCGCTGTGATGGTAGCGACTATTTTGGGCAGTGTCGTAGGCACGCTTCTTATGGCGCTTCTTGCTAACTATCCCTTTGCCCTTGCTCCGGGTATGGGCCTTAATGCATTTTTCGCGTACACGGTAGTTTTAGGAATGGGAATCAGTTGGCAGGTTGCCCTTGCAGCAGTGTTTATTGACGGTGTGATATTCCTTATACTCTCGATACTCCCTGTTAGAAAGAGAATAGTCAACGACATACCGATGACCCTCAAACTTGCAGTCAGTGTCGGTATCGGTCTGTTTATCGCGTTCATCGGACTGCAGTCAGCAGGCGTTATCGTAGAGAATCCTGCTACCCTCGTAGGTCTTGGCAGCATAACATCGCCTAACGTCTTGCTCTTTGTGTTCGGACTCGTGGTAATGGGAATCTTAATCGCATATAACATAAAAGGTTCTCTGCTCCTTGGCATTCTCATCACAACAGTAGTCAGCATGCTATTCGGTTTAAGTCCACGTCCCATGGGGATCGCAGATATTGTCGGCAGTCCCCCGAGTTTGGCTCCTACTTTCATGCAAATGGACTTCCGCGGAGTATTTGATATAGGACTAATAGCTGTCATATTTACATTTACATTCGTAGATATGTTCGATACAGTTGGAACACTTGTCGGCGTGTCAACGAAAGCAGGCTTCCTGGATGAAAAGGGAGAACTGCCAAAGGCGGATCAAGCCTTACTCGCGGATGCCATCGCCACAATTGCAGGCGCCATATTCGGAACGAGCACAGTGACGACGTATGTTGAAAGCGCTTCAGGTGTAGCAGATGGAGGTCGAACAGGACTGACTGCGGTAACTGTCGCAGTGCTATTCCTGTTGTCTCTCTTCTTTGCACCGCTTGTACGCCTAATTCCGGCTGCTGCTACAGCGCCTGCCCTTGTTATCGTAGGAATCTACATGATGGAGCCGGTCATAAAGATTAACTTCACAGACTTTACTGAAGCGATTCCTGCATTCTTAACTATCGCTATGATGCCTTTTGCATACAGCATAGCTGAAGGGCTTGTCTGGGGTATTCTCGGATACGTATTCATCAAGCTCTTCGCAGGACGCGCCAAAGAAATCAGTGCTACCATGTGGGTATTGGCGGTCTTGTTTATCATTAGATTCATTGCATAAAGTTCGAACACAGTAACTTAGCAAAAACGAGGAAATTAAAATTGCCGCAGCAAGATAACCTGCTGCGGCAATTTTCTTTGCTTTGACCCTGCTGAAAGGATTATTCCCACTCGACAGTCCCCGGGGGTTTCGGGGTTATATCGTAGACTACACGATTCACGCCCTGAACCTCATGGGTAATCCGAGACGATATCCTTTCCAGCACAGGGTAGGGCAACTTAGCCCAGTCACATGTCATTCCGTCAAGACTGTTAATAGCTCGGATCACTATAGGCCGCTCATAAGTGCGCATACCATGAGAGACTCCTACACTTCTCACATCCAACAGTACCGCAAAAACCTGCCATACTTTACTATAGAGGCCGGCTCTGTGAATCTCTTCCTCGACAATAGCGTTAGCTTCCCTTGCCATCTCAAGGCTTTCTTCAGTCACTTCGCCGACTATTCTTACGCCAAGACCAGGGCCTGGGAAAGGATGTCTCTCTAAGACATGAGCGGGAATACCCAGTTCCCTCCCGACTTCCCGGACCTCGTCCTTAAACAGGTAGCGGAGAGGCTCCACAAGCTCAAATTGAATGGCATCAGGAAGCCCGCCTACATTGTG
>JAKPFY010000257.1 GCA_029551185.1 Bacillota bacterium | reverse complement strand
GAGTTCTTTTGTCTTCTCATCAAAAACCAAAGGCACCACGGTTCCGTCCAGTGCTTTGATACCCTGCAATTCGAGGGTAATTTTTCCGTCCCGTCCTAATCTCCCTGCAGGTGATACATCTGTCACGACCCCGAAAGTCTTAGCCCCTTTGGGGATGACAAGTTGTCTTTGGATAAGCACATCCCTGGCTACCTCAATTTCTACTCGCTGCCCTTTCTGAGTAGAACTGGAATCAAGCTTCTTAAGGAGTTTTATCAGTACAGGTTGGCCACCTTTGACAGTTACGTCCTCTGTCTTGAGAGTCCCATCCGGTAAGCAGACTGCAAGGAGATAGTCCACCCGGGATGACATAGAGCCTGTTCCGGGCTGCCCCAGCACAAGAGTCTCAAGCTTCTCCAGCTTCGTCATAACAGGCTCAGTGGCAACGCGTCTCTTCAGGAACCACTCGACTGAGGCAAGCTTATACGCAACAGAAACCTTCGCGCCAATAGCACCTCCTGCGGCTGAGCGAATCCTGTTTATACGGTCCACTATCGAGCCTGTATCAACTTGCCCGAAAACATCTTGTTCAATCTGTTCCAACCGGTCTACGATTGCCCCTGGCAGTTGCTCCCCGTAAAGATTCATCTCAATGCTCTCAAGGCTCTCCAGGAGAGTTGAGGCCTCACTTTGGGCAAAAGCAGGGCTTAAGACTGTCAGTAGAACAAGCATAACCGTAGTGATAATCGCAGTGAATTTTCTCATAACGCCCTCCTCCTAACTTCGCATCAAAATACACAAAATGCGGGACTAATAGCCCGCAGACATAAGCTACCGCAAATCCAAATCTCTCTGTGTCATGTAACAGGGCAAACCTCATCTCAATAACTGCAGTATCCTAGAATCTTATAGTTAACTCCGCAGTTGCGACATTGGTTCGGTGAACCTCCGGAAGCTGCGACTCAGGATCCAGTTCATGAAAGTCGATAAGCTTGTATCCTAATACCACAGATGCAGTCCCGCCAAATGTATAGCCCACACCCAAGCTGGCAGTATGCTTCCGAGCATCAAGGGACAAACCCGGGACGGAATAATCACCGAAAAAGCCTGCGGACTTGGTTGTGCCGTCACCTATCTGCTCAAGGTTTCCAGACGCGCCGAGTTTCACGCCTTTCGGGACAGGGACGTCTGCAGTCCTGGAGTAGCTGTATCCTGCTTTTACAAACGCTGAATCAGACACAATGAAATTGTAATCAATTCCCAATAGAGCGGTAGCCCTTGCAGCGCTGGCCTCCCCGTCTTTAGGTTCTTCGTCCTCTTTAGCCAGTTCGCAACTGGCCCTGAATATCGCAAGTTGACTCAAGGCGTACTTTAGATCTAGCCTTGCTATGACATCATCGCCTTCACCTGTGACTTGCCCAAGCCCTGATCCTGTTCCCCCCAGTGAAAGCTCTGCCTTTGCCCCTGCGTCCAGGGGGATGCTAATGGTTTTTGAAGGGTTCCCGGCAGAGATCCCCTGTGAATTGTCACGTTCCGTTCCCAGTATCTCTGAAAGCCTCTTTCCCCCGCTGATAGTCTCAGGATTAGGGCCGGTAGATATGGGAGAAATAGTAGATGTGCTGCTAAGTCCGAAGCTGCCTGTGGCAAGTTCCTTCGGATCGGAGCCGGCAGGGGATATGTAACGATCCGCCCCTGCCAGGAGCGAGAGTTCTAATGCAAACTCTTCCTGCAAGCGCACCAGAAGTTCCAGTTGACGTAGGGAAAGCGAGACAGGCACAACCCGGGAAATCGCCCATGCCATTTCGTACCTGGTGATCAGCCGATCACCGGTGAATGCCTCTTTTGAGTATCCGTCTATGAGTCCTGCCTCTGCAAACTCAGCAAGAGTCTCATACGACCAATGGCTTTTCTCCACATCGCCAAAAGGGCTGGCAGCTCCGGCAATTCCCTGTGAGGCAAAAACAGCGCAAAAGACTATAAGAGACACCATAGACACCCACTTAAGCAGTGACTGTCGAAGTCCCCGGGAAACCGGTATACCCAGTATTGCCTCACCACTATGCAGTCTCAAATGCTTTACCACTCTCCACCAGCTCAAGTCGTTTTTGAAATTACATCTGTACCAAATATTATTCTATATCCGTATCGATAATCCCTCCCAAAGATACTACCTTTTCAGACATTGGAAGAATCTTTCGGCAAGAACCACTGCAACGTAATCATCAAACGGCTCACCCGGCGCCCTTAGGGACACCGGAATCAGCTTTCCAAGACCGGGAAGCGGATGGTCCAAAAGATACCGGCGACGCCCCTCCATACTGCTCATATGCTCATCTATAAAAATGATCTCAGGGGACGGATGTTCCTGCGCGATCTCACCTGCGAACTCTCTCGAACCTGTCCTGTCTCCGAGAACCACCTTACCCGCCCCGTGCTTTTTGGCAAGTTCAAGAACCCTATGTACTGCCTCTTCCCTAGAAACGATCTCCTTTGAAATCAGTTCCAGATCGCCGGTGACCACCGCCACTCCGCACTTTTCCCTTCCCGGGTCTACGGCTACTATGATTTCCTTTGAAGATTGCCCAGAATTCATGCATTTCACTTCCTATGCTCTTCCAAAGAGCCCTCTTGTGAGCGATCCCGGGAGCGGGAGGGAATGATGGGAACACGATCGTTATTAGTAATATTATACCATAGGGCAGGTTAACATGAGGCAATCCATTTTTGCACGACATCAACTCGTCTTTACCTGGACATAACGACTGCACCGAATTCCAACGAGGCCTGCCACGAGCAGGCAGTCCCTGAACGCAACACCGGCCACCCTAGACACAACCTATGGCATGTACAAAGCACCGGCGAAACCCCGCCTCAGTCTGTTTAGGAACTACCTGCTGATGCAATCGGGGAACATGCGAGATCTACGATATGCGTTGGAGAGTATAGAGGCTGAAAAAGTAGGAAACCCCGGGGGTGACCCCCCGGGGTGTAGTCCTAGCTTAGACTAGAATGTGACCTTCAGTGAGCCGGTAACCACGCGGGCTATGTAGCTCAGGTCTGCGCGATTATCTACGTCGGATTTGATTACTTTAGCGCCGAGTTTCAGTACAGTGGCTGTTGTGATGTCGTAGTTCCAGTTGATTCCGCCTATCATGTTGGTGACAGGAGCATACTTGTACTGCTCATATGCGCCTTCCTCTAGATAGAACCTATCCAGTCTCTGGTACTGGCCGTCTACGTCGACCTTCAGCTTCGGTGTTACCTGTGCGCCGACTCCAGCAGTCACAATGGCCTTTGTCCACGGTGTACCCTCTATCTGAAGGTCTTTCTTCATTCCATAGAG
>JAKPFY010000166.1 GCA_029551185.1 Bacillota bacterium | reverse complement strand
GTCGTTCGCCGGCGATCCAAATCGAACTCTAATTTCCGTACGTCAAAAGGGCTGGCTTTACTCCTCCGGCTCGAACATGTCCTTTCCTACGCCACAGACGGGGCAAACCCAATCATCAGGGAGCTCTTCAAAGGGCGTCCCGGGGGCAATGCCCGAATCGGGGTCACCATTGGCAGGATCGTAAACATAGCCGCAAACCGTGCATACGTATTTCATACCTCCATCTCCCCTCCCATAACTCTTGGCGATCTAACAAGCAGCATTATATAACCTCACTGCAGATAAAACAAGCAACTTTTCTTCGCTTAGAATCTTACTTAAGACACCTGTCCAGTTCGTCTACATTTTTACATGAGACATCAAGGCAACTCCAAGAGGCAGCCGCGCTAAGGCTCTGCAAGCCAAAGCCGGGGTTTCTCGGTTTATCTATAGATGCACAATGCATTTTTACCTAAAGCTCCGTTTGTGTTCTGCTCCACGCGTTTTATTATGAAGGTACCACCTTGAAGCTTGCGAGCTAAAATGTCAGGACTGCATAGTCACTTTTAAGATATCCAGTCAGCGGTTCCCCCATGTAAATCACGTTGATACCCAACTCCTCCAATCGCTTGGATACCCCATATCTGTCCGCGCAGGCCTTGCACGCCAACAATTCGACGCCAGCCTTCTTCACCTCAGCCAACTCCGCCTGTAGCTCCTGATCCACGGAGATAAGCTTCGCCGAAGGACCCCAGACCACCAGTTTGACGTCGTTCCACCATCCCTTGAGCTTGGAGTTCTTCGTGTACATGAAGACCGTATTTAAGGCCACGTCCCTGTCCCTCGAACTCCACACCACCACCAACGTATCGGCCTTTGCCATTGACATACTCCCCCTCTTACTAAGGACTTACAGAACTGCCATAGCTCAGAGAGCTTAACACTACTTGATGCCGTCGACGATTCCGCGCATGTAGCCGCCTTCCTTGCGCAGGAACTTAGAGTATATGTTCATCTCGTCGCCGAAACATACGTGCCTGACGCCGAGATCTAAATAGTATTTAACGTCGTCCGGACTTCCGTATATTTCGCATCTGGGCTGCACGCCGCACTTTAGGGCAACTTCTATCATCCTGCGCTCTGCGGCTTTGCACTCTTCGGCCGCGTCGGCCTTATTTTTGCCCATGCTCATGGAATAATCGGACGGCCCGAACTGGACCATGTCGACACCGGGGATAGAGCAGATTTCTTCGATGTTGTCCATGGCTTCTTTCTTCTCTATCATGAAGCAAAGCACGATATCGTTTACGCGTTTGATATGCTCCAACTGGGAGATGTAAGGCTGGCAGCCGATATAACGACGGTTCGGGAAGCCGAAGCGTCCCCCGGTGGTCGGCTCGTCCGCTTTTACGGCTTTTATAGACGCACGGACCTCTTCCGGAGTCTTGTGATCCGTGAAGAGGATCGCCTGGAAGCCGGAGGCGATCGCCTTCTGGGCAACATACTCGCGGTTCTGGAAATCGACTTTGATCATAGATCCCATGTTGTGCAGCTCACAGGCGCGAGCGATGTTTTCCAAATCGTACTGATCGAAAGGGGAGTATTCGGCGACGTATTCGATATAGTCGAAATTCCCGCTGGTGCCTACGTATTCGACGACCATAGGCCACTGGCTCAGCACGCGGGTGCCTAAGGAAGGCTCCCCCGCCCTCAAAAGCTCCCTCAACTTGTTTTCCTTCATCTGAGTTTCCTCCTCCCGGGGAACATGATACAACCCACAGACATTCTCATGCTGTTGTAATTACGTGCACATCTTTAAGAATATTACATTTTAGCGCCAAATTCTGCCATATCCTCGATTGATCTTACAGTCATCTTAACACAGGCACCGGCATTCCGGCAGAGAAATCTTAATGCTAATTACACGTCCTAAGCTCGCCATTTAGATAGCGCCTTCTTGCACGTAGAAAAACGAGTTAAAAGATGCGTTCCAGGGTAAGGTAAACCCGGCGCTCGGGACCGTAGTAATACACGTCGCTTGCCTCCGTCTGCCAGTACTCCTCGTCGAAGAGGTTGTACACGGAAAGGCGGAGAGTGGAGGCATCGAAACGGTATTCCAGCAGCGCGTCGACAGTGGTCACATCGGATTCCACATTGCCCTCATTGCGGTTTCCGAAATAGTTGACCGTCAACTCTCCAGCCCATGGTCCCCTGCCGTAGGCAAGGGTGGCATTGACATCCCATTCCGGAACTGTCGACCTGGTCCAAGTGCTGCTTGTTTCGGTCTTTTCTTCGGCGCGCATCCACGTGGCACCGAGGGAAAGGTCCCAAAGCTCGTTGAGAGTCCACGTCTTTGACGCCTCGATTCCCCAGGCCCGATAGTCATCGACGTTTTCATAACGGCTTTCAAAGAACGATGAAGCTTTCCAACGAATCTTGTCGTCCATGGTCATATAGAAGAGTCCCACGTTCCAGGGGCCTGATTCGTCGGTGTCCTTGACCCCGAATTCATAGCTGTAGCCCTTTTCCGGCTTGAGGTCGTAATTCGGCTTTATACCATAGACTGGACTGCCGAAAAGCTGGTACACACTGGGCATGGCGAAGAATCGTCCCGCCGACAGGTACCAGATGGAACCTTCGAGTGTCTGGTACAGCAACGACAGCTTGGGAATGATCTCCTCGTAGTCCTCGTAGTTCTCGTCGTTTTGGTCCCAGATCTCGTAACGGAGTCCCAGATTCAGGAGAAGATCGCCTACAGGCCTGGAGACTTCGAGGAAGGGGGCATAGTTCGTCCGTTCACGGCTGACCGGGATACCCTCATCGTAAGAGATATCTTCCTTCCGGAACGCCGTTCCCCAGGAAGCCAGAGAGTCCCCCCAGGTCGTCCTCTGTGAGAATTCCGCGCCCCAAGCCTTGTTGTCATAGATGGATTTGCCAAAAGTGCTCCACTGGTCCCTCTCGTGTTTGTGGTGGTAAACCATGAACCTGTTCGGGCCCTCTTCCCATTTCAGGTTGAACCTGGAGAATTCGTTTTCCTGTCTGTTGGGAGCCTGCCAGTATGTCCACCTGGACGCGTATTCTCCCCAGGAGGCATTGAAAGTCAAAGGTCCTTTTTGAAGCTTCAGTCCGGCAGATTCTTCATCGTACTCGAGGCTCTTGTCGACGACACCGTCGTTTGCTGATGCAGGCCGCCCTGAAGGGTTATAGACCGACAAAGGGGTTTCCCCTTCTTCAGATTTCGAATACCAGATCCTGACGCCGAAGTCCCCTTCCGTCGTCCAGCCGCTGATGGAGCCCTTTTTCCAGTCGTTGGTCCCGGTTTCGCCCAGGATCGATATTCCTGAACCTTCCATTTTTCTCGTAATAATATTGATGACGCCGGCAGCCGCCATGGAGCCGTACAATGCCGAACCAGCCCCCTTGACGATCTCGATCCGCTCGATTTCCTCCAGGGGAATCGAGCGAAGATCCGTTGCTGCTCCAGGGGAAATGTATGTTCCGGTATGGTATGGTGCACCATCGACCAGCACCAGGAGTTCCGTGGCAAGACCCCGGATCTTGATGTCCACCTGCTGGGATTTCGCGTTCCGTGAAGGTGTGTAGATTCCCGGGATCTTGGCAAGGATTTCGTTCAGCTCCCTGGCTCCGCTTCTTTCGATCTCCTCCCGGTCGATAAC
>JAKPFY010000243.1 GCA_029551185.1 Bacillota bacterium | reverse complement strand
TACGGTATACATAGAGACCGAGGGACGACCCACGGCCACGCTCTTTGCCGCCTCTCTTCTGATGGTTATCCTGATCGATGTTGCGCGCAGGGGTAGGGTGTCGGTGGGTCTTCAACAGGAATTTCTGTGGCTTCACAGCCGAGAAGTACCTCTGAAGGTTTGGCGGAGCTTGTCGGCCGGCTACGCCGCATCGCTTTCCGTCATCGGGTTGGTTTGCTATGCGGGAGTGGTCGGGTTCCACTTGCAAGTATCGAACTTGGCTGAACTCGTCGCGCTGGGTGGCTCTGTCGTGGAAGTATCGAGCTGGTTGGCCGCCGTTTCGCATCTTTTTATGCCTTGTGTGAGACGGGATTCGTGGGCTCGGACAATGATCTTCTACATGACGGCCTGCTTTGCTCTCGGCTTCGTCAGCTTGAAGATCCTCCTGTTTCTGGCGTGGCCCGCTTTCCTTCTGGTGCAGAGTCTGGCAAGTGCGGGAATTGCGGTTTGGGTGGGTGGACGGGCGCCGTGGGGTTGGTCGAAGCCCGTGCAAACGGGGTGGCGCCGTCAGATGGACCGAGGAGGGGTGCCTGATGTCTCGTTGGATGGTAGCCGACCTTGAATCCGCCGCCGAGGTGCGGAATGTCACGAAGCACTTCGGCAGGATCCGAGCTCTTGACGGTGTAACGCTCCAGGTAGCACGAAGATCGATTCACGGTTTGCTGGGTCCCAACGGAGCCGGGAAAACGACGCTTCTTCGTCTTATGCTCGGTCTTTCCTCACCCGATTCCGGAACGGTGCTCCTGGGCTCCGGCACAGAAGATTCTTCGAGGGCACCTCGGCTCGCTTTCCAGCCCGAAGATCCGGCTCTTTATGATTACCTGAAGGTTCGGGAATTTCTATCCCTGGCTCTGCATATGCGATCCGATGGTAGGTTCGACGAGGAAAGCCTTGAGTACTGGATGCGACGTTTTGAGCTGATCACGGTAGAGAAACAACTCATCAAGGATGTGTCGGCAGGTGTTCGGCGTAAGCTCTCGATTGTTGCCGCGCTTGTTCAGGAGCCTGACCTGCTGGTTCTCGATGAGCCGACAAATCACCTCGATACGAGGGCGGTTTTGGCTCTAAAGGAGGAGTTACGGTTGATTCGAGAGCGGGGGCGTAGTGTCCTGTTGGCGACACATATGATCGATTTTGCCGCGACCCTATGTGACCACTTCACCCTGTTGAAGGATGGTCGGGTCATCCAAGACGGAGATCCCGCCACGTTGGCGGGAGGAGCTTCTGAGAACTTGGAGCGGCGCATTGTTTCCCTCTTGGAGCTCTAAATCAGTTACTTGGAGATTAAGAGCTGAAGACTGACCTGTGAGGAAAAAGCTACTCGCCACTATCTTCCTGTGCGGCCTTGCAGCACTCCCCGGATGGGGCGCCTGGCAATTCTATCGCTCAATGAAAGCACGGAATAGCATCAGGATTGGCGACACTCTGAGAGATATCGCTCTCATTTCTGCCACCGGTTCAAGAACCTCTCTACAAGCACTTGCAAACAACCGAGATCTGGTAATCATTTTTGTGAACATTCACTGTAGCCATTGCCAAAGAATGATATGCCTCTTCGAAGAGGTAGGCGAAACGGGGAAGGTTAAGCTAAGCCTTATAGTGATAGCAAACAACTCACTTTCAGAGGTGGAGAGATGGACTAAACAGACAACTTTATCCTTTCCCGTGTTTTCCGTAATTAGGCCAAGTGACCTCGCCCAGTTGGGCGTACGACGCGTACCGACAGTAGTGGTTGTCAAAGCAGATAACAGAGTTAGTTATGTCTCCGACTAGAGCTCAGCAAAGAACATTTTTATGCACAACTATCTTAGGAATAATTGTATTCGCCTCTTGGCTGGGTTGGACAATCTTCCCCCTCAGTTCTCATAGTTTTCCGCTGCATTGCAATAGACAGCCCAACATAACTTCCCTGAGCATGAGAAGCCTAAATAGATGTGTAGTCCAGAAAGAAGAACTTCTTTATTCTGCCCGGCAGAAGACGCTCTACGACTGTGGACCAGCTTCTCTGAAAATGTTGTTGGAGCTTCATGGAATCAAAGTAGATCTAGATGTGATAGTGAGGAAAGTGAAGACAAACTTGAGAGGTAGTTCTCTGTTTGACTTGCAGAGAGTTGGCAGGGAACATGGACTGTTTTTGGAAGGTTAGAATGTCACCGATGCTGATCTAGGTTTTGTACGTGTGCCAGGGATTGCCGTATTAAAAGGCTGTCATTTTGTTGTGTTGCTTAACACTGATGGAGGTAATGACGTTATATATTTTGATCCGAATGCTGGCCTCGTGAAGACAACAATGGCGGAATTCATGGATAACTGGACTGGAAGAATGCTGCTGGTGAGTAACGACTAGATTCACCTAACCTGATAAAGATAGAATGCGACTGAAGTCTGTCATTGCTGATATTGGATTGCTTGCTGGAGTTTTGCTATGTCCGCATGCATCGTTTGGGAGGATTACCAGGGAGGTGCGTTGGATGGTATGCTTTTTTGTGGTATCCTTAGGAAATATAGTACTCGTTCGCAGTATGTATAGCCTTTCTAGAGATTCGGGGAGGGTCGCTGGCTATGGGTCGGCGGTGGCTGGTCGCCATGGCGTTTTTGCCGCGTTCGACTCAGTGGAAGTCTTTGGGGAACTCGCAGTTCCTGTGTTGTTGATTGTAAAGTGGGTGGTTGCGACCAGTTTTCTCTTCTGCTTGCTGGCCTTACTAGACAGGGATTGTGAGTTATATAATTTTCTTGACTACAGCACATGCGGAATTGATTCTTTGTATAGAATGGCTAGCATGCTACGTGTACCTGGTTGGTGTTTTCGATGGGTATGGTGAGTGGGTTCAATGGGTGGGAGATAAGGTGTGCCCGGACGTTTGGAGTTTTATTGGAGGTCCCTGGTGGCTGAGCCTAATGAGCTCCTGTGTGAATGTGTTTGAGCTATGGTACTTCTGTGTGCTTGCTGTGGGACTTAGTAGGGGGGTGGGGATTTCTGCACCTCGTGCGGCCGCGGTGGGAGGAAGTTACTGGGTTGGGAGTACACTTATGCGAGTTGAGTTAGTTCTGGGCGGTTTACTGGCTTCTCACTGGGTGTGAAGCTCGAGGAGGGGTGTTGTCGCAAGGGCGTGCCAGCTGCGTGGACTGGCGGAGCATCCTGGGTGTAGTAGTTGTTGGGGGAGCGACACGCCTGGCGGGTCGCCAGTGACGATCAAACGGAGCGGAGAGATGCTCCTGCGCCGAAGGGGAGGGGCTACAAGGGACACTGTTTTCATACCTCTCCGGGCGGTAGGGAAATTATTGAGAGCCGGAAGCGCGTCTTTTTACTCAAGCGAGTTTGCGCAAGGCCCGTCCAGGCTTAAAGAACAGCAAAGGATCAAAGGAACGGACCGCCTATTCCGCCGGAGTTGTCCACCGTTCGGGATCTTGTGTTTGGCGTTTCCGCCGGCCACCCCAAAGGTGAACACCCTCACGTCGGAACCATCGAACAACTTCCCGGAGATTCGTGGATGAGTTCGATGGGAACGGGCGATCACCTTGCCCCGGAATACGCAGCAACACGGCCTCCAGACTCCAGGGACGAGGCGAAGATCGGGTCAAAGACCTCCGAAAAGTGGATTGCAGTTCGCGAGGTGACTCTTTGCGAGTAAGAGGG
>JAKPFY010000217.1 GCA_029551185.1 Bacillota bacterium | reverse complement strand
TCACGAATACTGTCCATGACGGAAAGTCAGCACCCCTTTCGAGTTTGCTTCACACTAACTCTTCGAGGGTGAAGGCTCTCCGTCCTTCTTTTTCCAAGTACTCCGCCGCACGTACCTTAATCCCAGGGTTCTATAGAAACTTCTTTGGGTCACTCCCACGGCTCCCCCGTACGGTACTCGGTACTGTACCCACATTAACTTTACTCAGTCTACGATTTTCATTAGGAACCAAGCTCCCTGCCGCAGCATCGGCAGGAAATTCGTACTGTTCCCAAGAATAAAGAAAGGTCCGGTGACAAAGATCAATGTCTGTCAATTGGGAGGGCTTTAAAATGAAGTTTAAAGGTCTTACCATTGGTATCCCAAAGGAGATCATGAAAGGCGAAAGACGGGTAGCTGCGATTCCAGACACTGTAAGGAAACTGGTGGCTGAAGGAGCGACTGTCCTCGTGGAAAAAGGCGCCGGAAAGGGTTCGTATTTTTCAGATGAAGACTATGAAGGAGCAGGCGCCAAACTCGTCGGTGATGTGGAGGAGTTATTCGGGGAATCTGACATAATCCTCAAAGTGAAAGAACCTCTCTTTAATGAAGATAAAGGGAAACACGAAGTCGAGATGATGAAGAGAGGCCAGCACCTTATCTCTTTCCTGCATCCTGCTGCACCCTCAAACCACGGGATGATTAAAGATCTGGCGCGATTTGGCATCAACTCCCTTACTCTGGACGGTATCCCCAGAATATCCAGGGCCCAATCAATGGATGCTCTCACATCAATGAGCACTGTAGCAGGTTATAAAGGAATGATCATGGCAGCTAACACACTGCCTAAGTTCCTTCCGATGATTGGGACGGCAGTAGGCATGATTAAACCTGCCCAAGTGTTGGTTGTCGGCACAGGAATCGCAGGCCTTCAGGCTGTCGCTACTGCAAAGCGATTAGGCGCAGCAGTCCATGCGGCAGACATCAGGCCTGATGCATGTGAACAAGGAAAAAGCCTTGGCGCCAAACTTGTTGACCTAGGTATCCCGCCGGAGATTGCTGTAGGCGAAGGCGGATACGCGAAAAAACTCCCTGATGAATGGCTCTTCAAAGAGAGAGAGGTCCTCAGAGGCGTAGCCCCCCGGATGGACGTCTTGTTCTTGTCAGCGTTGATACCCGGTAAGCGGGCACCTGTCATCATTACCGAAGATACCGTAAAATCTATGCAACCCGGATCCACTATAGTGGATATAGCCATCGACCAAGGCGGAAACTGCGAAATCACAGAACCCGGCAATATCGTGGAGAAACACGGAGTAAACATAATCGGTATCCTGAACATTCCAGGAACTATTCCGACCAGTTCTACCTGGATGTTTGCAAACAACATCTATCATTACCTGGCGAATCTCGTTGAAGACGGCACCATACAACTGGATACGGCTGATGAGATTGTAGCATCGTCCCTTGTGACTCGCGACGGGGAATTGGTTCACGCAGGCGCTCTCGAGGCAATGGGGCTTGCATAGACTTTGAGCAAGCTGGAATAAGCCGGAACAAACCCCTGTCAATTTTCATGCTCCGGTAATTCCCGGGAGATCTCAAGAGTCCTGCAAAAAACATTACGCGCAAAGCGGATTACAAAACGCAAAGGCAAGGAGTTGCTTTCACAATGAGCCTTCCGATATTGCTTGCGTTGTTTGTTGTCTCAAGTGTCATTGGGTACAAAGTGATAAGTGATGTCCCAAGTCTTCTCCATACCCCTTTGATGTCCGGAACAAATGCCCTGTCAGGAGTGACCGTCTTAGGCGCTCTGACAGTCGCGGCGCTGGCTAAGGCAACAGGTCACAAACTCCTCGGAGCGGTTGCCATTATCCTTGCTATGATCAATGTTGTCGGAGGATTTCTGGTGACCCACAGGATGCTGAAGATGTTCAAGAAAGGCACTGATGACGGGAGGCGCGAAAATGTCATGGGTTAATTTGCTCGGACTTATATTTGTGTTAGGGACAATATGGGGCATCAAGCTCATGAATTCCCCTATGACTGCTGTCCGAGGAAATTTACTGGGTTCTGTTTCCATGGCAGGCGCCATTATTCTGACACTCTTGGCAGAAGGCATCATTAGCCTTCCACTCCTCTGGGCAGCTATGGCTATTGGGGCACTGTTCGGTTACTACTTGGCAGTCAAAGTCGCGATGATCCAAATGCCTCAGATGGTAGCCTTATTGAACGGTTTCGGAGGGGGAAGTTCGGCTATTGTATCCCTCCTTGCACTCTTAGGATTACTTGGAGATATCAGCACAGCGGATCGACTCACCTCCGGTTTGGGTCTGGTAATCGGAAGTATCACTTTGAGCGGCAGCCTCATTGCTGCAGCGAAGCTTCATGGTAAAATGAACCAGAGACCCATTATCTTTAAGGGACAGTCTACATGGAACAATCTGGCTCTCTTGGCCACAGGGATTCTATTCATATCGCTTCTTGTGATCCCGTCCGGCAGAATCAGTCAAGCTGCTCTTTGGATTCTTGTGCTATCCTTGGCGTACGGGATTCTGTTTACAATTAGGGTAGGCGGGGCGGATATGCCTATCACAATTTCCCTCCTTAACTCATTCTCAGGTATTGCAGCTTCAATTTCAGGGCTTGCTGTCCGAAACCCTCTCTTGGTGGCCATAGGAGCGATTGTAGGAGCGTCCGGGCTTATCTTGACCCGTCTGATGTGCAAGGCAATGAATAGAAGTCTCTCACAGGTGCTGACAGGGAAAACAGTTCTTATAAGTAAGAAGCCCGACCCCGGAGTCAGTTTAAGTGAAGAAAGGCGCTTCTCCCAAAGAAAACCTGAGGCGGACACGGAAAATCAGGATGACTTCCTGTCCCATATCAGAAACGCTGAATCCATAATTGTCATTCCCGGGTATGGAATGGCTCTGGCCCAAGCTCAACATGAAGTCAAGAAATTTGCCGACATCCTTGAAGGCATGAATAAGGAAGTCAAGTTCGCCATCCACCCTGTAGCAGGTAGGATGCCCGGGCATATGAACGTGCTTCTTGCCGAAGCGGACGTCCCGTATGACAAGCTTTTTGAAATGAATGATATCAATGATGAATTCAAAGAGACAGACTTAGTTATAGTAGTAGGGGCTAACGATGTAATAAATCCTGCCGCAAATACCGCTGAAGGGACGCCTATATACGGCATGCCGATACTCAGGGCCTATGAAGCAAAGCATGTCGTTATCTTTAATCTGGATACGAAGCCGGGTTATGCAGGCGTTGATAATCCTTTATATTCCATGGACAACACAACCCTGGTGCTAGGCGATGCGGCAACAACAATTTCTAAGGCAATAGATGGCATTTCAACAGGTAAAGACCTTG
>JAKPFY010000209.1 GCA_029551185.1 Bacillota bacterium | reverse complement strand
CCCTGAAACATCACCGTCATTGAGATCTATATAAGTTGTGTCACCTGCTGAGTATTGATGCCCTCCTAAGAAGCGTCCCTCTTCGTATAATGCGGAAAGAGCCTTCCCTAGAATCTCTCCTACCTGAGCTGCATCAATTTGCTCCGGCTCCAGAATACGTCCGTAGTAATTCATTGCCCAAACAGGCTTGCCTTCGTAGTAGACCACTTCTTGGCCGATGAAATCCGACCCTCCGAAATAACTGTCAAGATAAGAAAAGGGACCGGAATGATATTGGAAATCACAAGATGCAGGACGGTAGGAAAGGCTCTTAGGCCCTCCACCTGCATAAGCCACTGCCTTAGCCTGCACCACAAAGTCCGTAAGATCTTCTAAAGCAAGTTCACTCACCTTTGTCCCTCCGCTTCACGTGGACGGAAAAGTTTAGACTCAATCATGAATTACCGCCCTCCGGAATTGATCTTAACTTAAACAATTCAATACAAAGCACGAATTTCCTGCAGGGTAACCATATATTGGAAGTCTATCTGGCATTTGATGACGCCCTGATACACCTACTTATGGGTCTTTCCCTTTCTGCTGGATACAGCTTGTCGCGTCTTTACGAGATAAGACATAGAGTCCTTGTGTCTATGGATCGCAACAGACATGAACAAGACATCTATGATTGCAAGCTGCGCTATGCGAGATGCCATCGCCCCGGAACGAAGGTCGGTCTCATGAGCTGAAGTCAAAAGGACGACCTCTGCAAGGCGGCCTGCAGTCGAATCAGGATGGTTTGTCACACAAATCGTATGAGCTCCGGCTTGATATGCAAGCCTTAGCACTTCAGCTGCATCAAGCGTCTCTCCTGAGTGAGTGATGACTATCGCTGCATCCCCGGGCTTCATAAGAGCAGCCTGTATCATCTGGGTATGAGTGTCTTGATGATACTCAGCCTCTATCCCTATCCTCATAAACTTCGACTGTGCGTCATGGGCAACCAGCCCTGAAGCGCCCACTCCGAAGAAACCCAGTTTTCCGGCATTTTCTATCATCTCAACTGCTTTCTCCAGCTCCGTATCGCTAAGCACCTTGAGCGTGTCTGCCAGAGCTTGCGCGTTTGTTTGGAAGACTTTTTCCTTAATGATTCCAATACTGTCATCAGGTTCAACCTCTCCAAACGCGCTGGCAGGTGTAGTAGCAAGGTCCCTCACAAGGGCCATCTTGAGATGGGAGAATCCCTCAAATCCCAGGCGCTGACAGCACTTAACCACAGTTGATTCGCTGACCCCAACCTCACTCCCCAGCTGAATTGACGACATACTAACAACTTCTTTCGGATGGGAAAGGATGTACTGGGCCACTTTTTGCTCCGAACGAGCCAGGGACGGGTAGCGACCACGAATTAGCGGAATACAGTAGGATAAAGCTTCGTTAGATTGAGACTGTTTATCCATAGGAGCCCCCTTCCTTACACGGACTTCTGCTGTATATGAGCATTATAAGCTCACATGAAACCGTGTCTTGATGAATATGATGTCTACTTCTATGGCATCGCGAAATTTCCTTCCACAAACAAATCAAGGAAGAATTGTTTCTTCCGAAAAAAAGCAGAATCTCAATGCTTTGGACCGGCCATCAATTCATGAGATTTTCGAACCTGTGGTCTAAATCGACTTTTGCTGAATACTTGTATATAAAGATCACGCAACATACCGACTTCTTGCGTAGAT
>JAKPFY010000162.1 GCA_029551185.1 Bacillota bacterium | reverse complement strand
GCTTCTGTCCCTATTTCATCAATTACGACCACTTCAGGCATATGGTTTTCCACTGCCTCAATCATTACATCAGCTTGTTTTTGAGGCGTGGGAACCTGCATTCTGCGGGCGCGTCCGATAGCAGGGTGGGGGATATCTCCGTCACCCGCTATCTCATTTGAAGTATCCACAACAACCACACGCTTATTGAATTCATCGCTGAGCACGCGCGCAACTTCCCGGAGGAGCGTGGTCTTACCTACGCCGGGCTTGCCCAAAAGTAATATGCTCTTGCCTTGTTCCACTACATCCCGGACAATATCAATTGTGCCATAAACCGCTCTGCCAATTCTGCACGTAAGCCCAATAATGTCGCCATAGCGGTTCCGTATCGCTGAAATCCTGTGGAGGGTCCGCTCGATGCCTGCTCTATTATCGTGCCCGAAAGCCCCTACGCGTTTCGTAAGGAACTCAATATCTTCACGTTTAACAGGGTTTCCGTCCAGGTATACGAATCTGCCTCCGGGGAACCTAGCTTCAGGTTGTCTCCCGAGGTCAAGAACAATTTCCAGGAGATCCTCCAAATCGCCCAAGCCTTCAAGTTTATCCCTGAGCCTTGGAGGCAGCGCTTCCAGCAGTTCATCCAGATTATCAGTTATCTCCCGTCGCGTCACAAGTCGGCCGCATGTAATACTTTGACTCACAGGCGGCCTTTCCCCCCTTTCTTATATAGCAAGGGTTTTTTCGATTTCGGCCGCTTAAGATATTAGCTTGCCCTCAAGACTCACGCAACAACAAGAACGTGATTATCTTTAACTCCATGGAACCCGACCCCGCACGATGTGGCATGGACGATAAAATCCGTCACAGCCGAGGTAATCTCTTGGCCGGGACAAACAAGGATAACCCCAGGCGGATAAGGCACAATGGTATCAGCGGATATCCTGCCTGCAGCTTCTTCAGTTTTAATCAGCTTCCCTTCGGAGAACACAGCTTCCCGCGGCGTCATCCTCTGTTTAGGCAATTCTTTAAACACCCGGCTTAAGTCGGCTAAGACAGTTTGTGTGTCACTCCGCGGCAGAAGGGTCTCTTGTCCCCTTGGAAATCCATCCTGAGCAATTTTAGAAACGGCTTCGGCAAAGCCTAGGACATCCTCTTCCATATCCATCATTGTAAGGACAGCGATAACATTTACCATGTCCTGAAATTCCACTTCAATATTGTGTTTCTGCCTAAGCATGTCCCCTGCTTCAAACCCTGTCATGTGAAGCCCGTTAAAGGACACCACGAGTTTCGTGGGATCATGCCTAAACCCCTTTGAGGCTACATGATCCCCTGTAAGACATTTTATACCAGGCATTTCGTTAAGCTTTAGTTGAGCTTTGCGAGCTGCTTCAATAACTCGGCCAAGAAGTTCACTTCCTCGCGTCGCAGCCAGCTTCCTGGCTATGTCCAATGACGCCATAAGCACATACGACGGGCTTGTGGTCTCTATAACCGCAAGAGCCCGGGAGATATCCTTATCCGACACCCTACTGCCTTTAAGATGGAGAAAGGACGTCTGGGTCATAGCAGGCAGTGTTTTGTGCGCCCCGGACACCACAACATCCGCTTGGACTTCAAGCCCTGAAAGAGGCAATTCTTCATGAAAAGGCAAGTGTGCCCCGTGCGCTTCGTCTATCAATGCTATTTTATCATAGTCATGAACTATATCCACTAAAAGGTCAACAGGTGGAGAAACGCCGTAGTAGTTAGGATTTGTGAAAATGACGCCTCGCACATCAGGATGTTCATCAAGGGTATGTCTGAGAGAGTCCGGGGTTGGGCCTAGCGGGATCTGAAACTCCTTATCCACCTCTACGTCAATATAAACAGGGTATACCCCGGCAAGTATCAAACCTCCGATAACTGCTTTATGAACATCGCGAGATACAGCAATCTTGTCACCGGGCTTTGAGACAGCCAGTATTGCACTGTGAATACTGCATGTGGAACCGTTCACCACAAAGAAAGTGGTATCAGCGCCAAAGGCCAAAGCTGCCAAGCGCTGCGCTTCATAGATAGCGCCTTGTGGAGCATGGAGGTCATCTAAGCCGGGGAGTTCAGTCACATCTCCTAAGAGACAATGGGTCTCCCATACATCGGTAAGGCCCAAGTCAGCGATAATAGGGTTCCTGCCACCTTTATGTCCTGGGAAATGAAATCTCTTCGTCTCTTTGTCTATATATTCTCTCAGCGCATTGACAAGGGGGGTGACATATTGCTCCCTGTCCCTGCTACACCTATTCATCAGTGAAAGCGTCTCCTTCTCTTGACGAAAACTTCCCCTTATTCTCCGGATTCTCAAGGGTCTTCTCTATGATCATATCCTTCCCCTTTGTCTTCGTTCTTCCTGCACAAGACCTCAGCCAGCACAGGCGCCCAAAGCTCTTTCAGCTTCTCCATAATCACTGAATAGTCTTCTTTTGATATGTCAATTTCGGAAATCATGTTCATACACCTAGGACATATTACTCTGCCAAGGACAGTAACCATGGGAGAGGTGGGGGATTCTCCGCAAATCAGACAAAACTCACTGTTTACCTGCTTTGAGCAAGACATATCATCCTTGTAATTTCCTGTCGGATGCACTTAAGATCACCGCCTGCACTTGCACGGGTTACGTAAGCCCGGCTTCGTTATACTTCGCATTATTGGACATACTTCCTGCCATTATTAGCTTTTCTCCCTCCATAATATGAATGTGGATACATTTTGGCAAACCTATCACAAGCAAGAGCAGTATATGACATAATATGTCAGAAGGTTTTAGAGGAATTGAAGACCCTTTGACGAATTCTGTTTGTGACAGCAAACGAGGGGAGGTGCGCGCGCTTTTGCGCGCTTGTTATGAAAACTTGGAGAAAACTCGCATACAGCTTCGGTTCCCTTGGCGCTGCAGTGCCTTACCAGGCAGTCCAAACGTACATAATCTTTTTTTATGCTGACGTGATGAAGCTCCCTATTGAGCTTGTAGGTTACACGATGATTCTTTATGGAATTTGGAATGCGATTAACGATCCTCTCTTTGGATATATATCTGATCGCACACGCACAAAATGGGGACGGCGAATTCCATACATAGCAGGTGGTCTCATACCACTGGTCATTGTTTTTATATTCTTGTGGATTCCGCCGTTTGGAATAACAGACGGCAACTACATCCCCCTTTTCATATATTTTACGGTAATGATGTTTCTGTTTGACGGCCTCTTCACCTTGGTCGTTCTCAACTGGACAGCTTTATTCCCTGAGATGTATACCAGCCTTGAAGATCGATCTATCGTATCAATGTGGAGGCAATTCTTTGGGAATGTCGGTTTAATTATTGGCATTGCGTTAGCGCCTATGATCTATGGCAAACTGGGATGGAAATCCATGGCAATCATATTTGGGATAATCACCGGGGTCTCACTGGGAATCTCTCTCCTCGGAAGCAAAGAAGCGGATCCTGTTGAATACGAGGAACCCCTTGATGTGCTCCCTGCCCTTAAGCACACCTTAAACAACAAGTCCTTCATGACGTACGTAATTCCGTATATGCTGATTCAGTTCACTTTCGTCATGATTATGGCAATGGTGCCTTTCCA
>JAKPFY010000142.1 GCA_029551185.1 Bacillota bacterium | reverse complement strand
AACTCAAAAGGGGTGATGACTTCCGTCATGGACAGTATTCGTGATTTTAAAGAGATTTCCTTCCGAGAGATAGAACAAGCTGCATTTAAGATTGCATGCAAGACTCAGATTAAGGCGATAAGGGTCTTCCTTGAGGATCTGGATGAAAAGATATATAAGAACCGGGATAAGATGGTGCACGTGAATTTTGTCCTTACCTATCGACCCGTACACTTTTTCAAAATCAAAACCACATACTGCACACTGACTACCATGGTATGCGATACTCATGCTTCGCGCACGCCTGTTCCTTTCATAACGGTTCACAAATACTTGACTGACCGTGCCTTCAGCCAAAGTGGGAACATCTTCAATAGTGGCCTCACCGGAATAGGTCAGTTCATAATCATCTTTACCAAAAACCTTCTCAAAAGCCGTTACCAGCTCAGGCCTCATTATCCAAGGAAATTTTCCCCCTTTTTCATATCCCAAGAAAGGAACATGCCACCATCGAGGTTTTCCGTCTCTTCTCAAGGATGGCTGAACTCCTGTCTTGGCAACTACACGTTTCCCAAATCTACTTACTTGCAGGTTAATCACACCGTGATGAGGTATGTTTAGCTTCGACGCTATTTCAGATGCTCTCATCTCATGGTTCTTACCCCCATACATGAGCTTCAAAATATTCAAGTCAAATTCTGTAGTAACCTCTTTATCTCGAAGTAGGTTAGCCCATGTTTCGGCGCTTATTTCCAGTGGCTCATTGTAGAACACTACGTTTCCTCCTATCAGACTATTTGCCTCGCCTCACAACACTGCTAGTTCAATCTCTTAAACCAACTTACACATCCAACAAGCCGGATCCTTCTTGCGATGTAGAAATGCAACCGGCCTCCAATCATTCCGTCAGTCAGCAGCCATCCTCCCCTTTCAATACGCTGCACGCAGCGAAAACCCTTCCCGTAGACAAAGGCAAGGTTTCCGTCGTGTCGGACTAATATGAAAGGTCATACCCTTCATGATATGATGTCTGTAAAGTATCTTTCTCATCACCTAGGAGGCTGACATGAGACGCCATGACGATTCGAAACGTTCAAAAGAAATCCTACGCGAAGCAGAGGATAAGTCCTTTGATTTCGATTCCATGCCTTGGGTCGATGAGTATGATCATGTAGTCGAGTCTGGTCTCGACACATGTCAGAAAATCCATTCCTCGAAATACCGTACCCCCGATTCTTCCTTTGATGCAGTAGTTAGCACGTACGCGTTCCACCACATTCCTCACTACCGGCAACCCGAGGGCATTCGCGAGATGGTGCGCGTACTTCGCCCTGGCGGGGTATGGGCCATGGGAGAAGTGGCCTTTAGGGATGCTGCTGCTGAACTGGAAGCCAAACGTACCTACCCATGGCTTGATGAGGATGAATACTATCCTCATATCGATAGTCTCCAATCAGCGTTTAACCAATTCAACATGGTCCTTCATGGCAAGAAGTTCACTCCTGTGTCATGGGTTCTTTGGGCGTTAAAACCTGCAGGTGACGGTGATGCCGGGCCGTAGTTTCAGTCAACGGGGGCAGGCTCTAACTACTGATACAAGGCTGGGGGAGGAGATCACGTGGATGTGAAGAGCGACAATGGCTGTGCGCACCGCGTAAGGAAATTTTACGAATCTAATGTTGAGAAGGAATGGGCACGACTGGAAAGACATAGGACTGAATTTGCGCTTACTGCGCGGGCTCTTGAGAAATTCATGCAACCTGCGTCTTGCGTCTTGGACTCAGGAAGCGGTCCCGGCCGGTACTCGCTATTGCTTGCTGCCCTTGGGCACAAGGTTACCCTGCTTGATATCTCTCAAGAGAACCTCAAGTTTGCCCAGGCGAAAGCACAGGAGCAAGGCGTCCGGTTCAAGGAGTGTGTCTGCGCTTCTGCCACGGATATGAGCATGTTCGAAGACGAAAGTTTCGATGCAGTGCTTCTGATGGGGCCTCTTTATCACCTCTTGGATGCTTCCGACAGGTCTCGCTGCCTTAGGGAGACCAGGCGTATTCTACGCAGAGGAGGCCTGGTCTTTGCCACGTTTCTCATCTGTTACGCCTCTCTGCGGGATGCAGCCAAGTACAATCCCGAGTGGCTGGTTGATTACTCAGATGATGCAAAACGCATTTTAGAAGGCGGAATCTATACTTTCGAAGGACGGGAGAATCCTCCGTTCACTGATTTCTGGTCTGTACACCCCAGCAAAGCGGCAGATATTATGGAGGAAGCTGGTTTTGAAACTCAGACTCTCTTGGCACAAGAAGGACTCGTGAGCTTGATTGACGAGAAGGTCAATCTGTTGCAGGGAGAGGCCTGGGAGGCATGGGTTGACTTGAACTACCGCTGCGCCCAAGACCCGACCATTCATGGGGCGGCAGAACACCTTCTTTATGTGGGCAGGCGCATCTAGTTGAAATCAGCGTACGGCAAACAGCTCATGATATCATTGTATAATATTGATAAAACAGACTTGACATCAGTCGGGAGGCTGGCATGAGAAGCGAGGATAATCTAAAACGTTCGATGGAAATCGCACGTGAGGCAAAAGAAAGGCTCTCTCAGCACTGCAATCCTAACCTACCTACATGACAAGGGACTTGTATTGGAGCACTGATCCCGCCTGTTCTTCCTCTTTCGCAAAGCTCCACTATGATCAATTCCAGCCACAAACAATTCGATACCGGATTCAGACACGCATCCGTGATAACATGCTGAGATAACTGCGAAGGTCATACACAGAGTATGAGTGAAACCGGCCCTGCATAGGTGCTAAAACGAAAGCTACTTGCCGGCACAGGCAATATTCCACATAAAAAGGAACTACACCGCAAGAAACTTACGCCTAAGACATATTGACTACAGCATTAGTCTATGTTAGCATTGACTACACAAGTAGGCAATTGATGCTCGGTCAGCAGAATCCACAGGGATCCTTTCACAAAATGCAGATTCTCAAGCTGAGCTTACATGGAGCAGCATGGAGGACATTAAAGGTGACAAAATTACAGGCGAATCACGGGAAAAGACCGGCCGTGGAGGTCGGCAAACGTACCTACGCACGTATTCCAGTCAGGACTCATGTCATTTCAAAAGATGACGACATCGAGGAGACAGTTCTGAAGTACGCCGGGCCTGTATTATGTGAAGGCGACATAATGGTAGTGAGCGAAAAGACAGTAGCCATAACTCAAGGGAGGGCGTATCCGATCAGCCAAATCAAGCCTTCATGGCTCGCCCGCTTCCTCGCCGGGTTTGTGTACAAGTCCCCTTATGGAATCGGCCTCGGAAGTCCGTGGACAATGGAACTAGCTATTAGAGAGGCAGGTGTGTTGCGAATCATAGCAGCGTCTATCACGGCCGGGGTTGCGAAGCTACTCGGCATCAACGGAGTCTTTTACCGAATATGCGGTCCAGGCGTTACAGCAATCGACGGGCCGTGCGACTATACTCTCCCTCCCTACAACCGTTATGCGATCCTTGGCCCGTTGAAGCCTAACGAAGTAGCGCAGTCTCTGAGTAAAGCAACAGGTGTCCCGGTTGCAATTGTCGATGCAAATGACCTTGGTGTTTCCGTGCTGGGAGTCTCATCAGGATGTCCTGAACGCAAGTTCATAGCTGAGGTTCTTGCTGATAACCCTCTTGGGCAGTCGTGTGAGCAAACACCAATCGGAATAGTCCGTCCCATCCGGCGTATCTCAGTTCACACAAACGCTTCCGCGATTAGACGGTTTCCTCGAGGCGTGCGAAAATGCTGAAATATAGGCACAGACCAACAGGCAGAGCTTATATGACGCTTGCAGCTGTATTAACGATAGTCATCATGGCACTGCACGCAGAGAGCAACGATGCCAGAGCAGCTGGATGCACCCGTCTTCTCGACTATGAGTTCAGGGTACGGTGCGTGAAAAACAAGACTGAGTAAAGTTAATGTGGGTACAGTACCGAGTACCGTACGGGGAAGCCGTGGGAGTGACCCAGCGGAGTACTTGGGAAAAGAAGGACGGAGAGCCTTCACCCTCGAAGAGTTAGTGTGAAGCAAACTCGAAAGGGGTGCTGACTTTCCGTCATGGACAGTATTCGTGATTTTAAAGAGATTTCCTTCCGAGAGATAGAACAAG
>JAKPFY010000154.1 GCA_029551185.1 Bacillota bacterium | reverse complement strand
ACATATGCGCCTATTATCGACACTATCCTTAAGCGAGATTATGTAGTCCTTGAAGATAAGAGATTTCACCCAACACAACTCGGGTTTATTGTGGTGGATGTTCTGAATCAGGTCTATCCGAATGTTGTTGATGTGGCATTTACAGCTGAGATGGAAGCCAGGTTGGATCAAATTGCCGAAGGTGAACTCGAGTGGGTAAACGTCATAGACGAATTCTACAAGCCTTTCAAGAAAACAGTGGATGAGGCAGAGAAACATGTCGGGAGAGTGAAGATTCCTGAGGAAGTTACAGATGAGCTCTGTCCCGAATGTGGCCGTAACCTTGTAGTTAAGCACGGCAGATTCGGCGCGTTCCTTGGGTGCCAAGGCTATCCTGAATGCACGTTCACTAAGAAAATCCTCCGCTCAACGGGTGTTACTTGTCCTCGGTGCAATCGCGAGATAGTTGAGCGAAAGACGAAAAAGGGCAGAAAATTCTATGGATGCAGCGGGTATCCTGAGTGCAAGTTTACCACGTGGTATAAGCCGGTTAAGAAGTCTTGCCCTAAATGCGGGGCATTTCTTGTGAGGCGAGGCGGCAAGAACGGTTATCTCGCATGTGTCAGGGAGGAGTGTGACTTTCGAGAAGATGAACCCACTGTTGATGAACCCAAGCGATCTCCGGCTTCCGGCGTTTTATGATGGCAGGTGTTGGCGAATTGGCAGATGACATAGGTGTTGTGATTGTCGGCGGCGGGCTCGCAGGCAGTGAAGCTGCATGGCAGATAGCTCGGAGGAATATACGGGTCAGTCTTGTGGAAATGAGGCCGTGCATGATGACGCCTGCTCATACCACATCTGACTTGGCAGAGCTTGTATGCTCCAATTCACTGGGGTCTGACAGTTTTCGAAATGCGTCGGGTGTTCTTAAAGAGGAACTACGAATCTTTGGGTCCTTAATCATGAGATGCGCGGAGGGGGCCAGAATTCCTGCAGGGTCTGCCTTGGCAGTGGAAAGGCATAGATTCTCACGGCTTGTCAGCTCGTACATCAGGAGGTCTCCGAATATCTGTGTATTAAGGGAAGAGGTCGCTTCGATTCCTCTTCACAGGCCATGCATAATCGCCAGCGGGCCACTGACTTCAGAAAGACTTGCCCGGTCGATTGCCGAGTTGACAGGTGAGGACAGTCTATACTTCTATGATGCGGTAGCTCCCATCGTGACCTTAGAGTCTTTGGATATGTCCCGGGTGTTTTGGGGCTCCAGATACGGTAGAGGCGGTGATGATTATCTCAACTGCCCTATGACAAAAGAAGAATATGACCGCTTCTATGACGCACTGGTTTCTGCAAGGACCGCGCCGTTACACGAATTCGAAGACATGAAGGTTTTTGAAGCGTGTATGCCTGTGGAGACTTTGGCTAAGCGAGGAAGGGAGTCCCTTGCCTACGGGCCCTTGAGGCCGGTCGGACTCAGAGATCCGCGTACGGGAAAGCGCCCCTATGCGGTAGTGCAATTAAGACCTGAGAATGTATCGCGTTCTCTCTTGAATCTTGTGGGTTTTCAGACGCGTCTTACATGGGATGAGCAACGTCGGGTTTTCCGTATGATCCCCGGCTTAGGAAATGCTGAATTCGTAAGATACGGGGTGATGCACAGAAACACATTTATCAACTCGCCCAAGATCCTCCTCCCTACACTACAGTGCCAACATGATGATGGCCTCTTCTTCGCAGGGCAGATTTCCGGAGTTGAGGGATATCTGGAGTCTGCAGCGTCAGGACTTGTTGCCGGAGTAAATGCAGCAAGGCTTGTACTGGGGTTGCCTCCCTTCCGGTTTCCAAAAGAGACAATTATAGGTGCGCTTTGTGACTATGTTTCCACCCAGCGGGCAGATGCCTTTCAACCTATGAACGCCAACTTCGGGATTCTGCCGAAGCTCGACACAAAACGACAGACAAAAGCTGATAGACTAGCTATTGCGGCATTTTCTCTGAAAACTACGCGTGATTTCGAGAAAAGCATCCGATGTTGACTTGATTAAAAATTATGATTGTGATACAATTCTTACAATAAAGGAGTTCGTCTGGCGGACGTAATGTTGTGTTCTCCGTAAGGGAGCGGTATTTGTGTTGACTGATGAGGTTGATGGCTTTCTTGGGTATCTTTCTGTTGAGAAGGGGCATTCATCTAACACAATTTGCGCGTATGCCCATGATATCCGGACATTTATAGATTTTATCGAGAATATCCATGAAGACAAGGAGAACTTAAGCCCGTCTGACATAACCCATCTCGAGATCAGGGCCTATCTGGCTGATCTTCAAAGAAGGGGTTACTCCAAGCGAACTATTGCCAGAAGGCTTGCGGCTGTCCGAGCCTTTTTTTCTTATCTCTGCAAGAAAGGGCTTATCACCCAAAATCCTGTAAAAGGCACAAGAACCCCGAAAGAAGGACGTAGAATACCGTCGTTTCTTCGCGAGGATGAGGTTATGTCCTTACTTGAGTGCCCATCGGGGGATACGCCTCTTTTGCTCCGTGACAAGGCGATCCTGGAAACCCTTTATGCTGCAGGTCTCCGCGTCGGGGAGCTGGTCAGTCTCAACCTTGACAGCATTGATCTCACTACTGGTTTTGTCAGGGCTTACGGAAAGGGATCCAAAGAGAGGATAGTTCCAATAGGCTTGAAGGCGCAAGAGGCCTTGATTAACTACTTAGAGCGTGGAAGGCCCAGCCTTGCGTCCGGAGGACAGTCTCGGGCCCTCTTCCTGAACTGCAATGGAACAAGGCTTTCTCGGCGTGCAGTTCAAATCATGGTGAACAAGTACATAGAAAAGGCTTCTATCGACAAGAAGATCAGCCCCCATGCTTTAAGACACTCTTTTGCTACTCATCTCCTGGATCACGGAGCGGATCTTCGGGCTGTTCAGGAACTATTAGGGCACGCCAGCGTTTCTACGACTCAGATTTATACCCATATGACCAGGAAAAGGCTTCGCGCAGTCTACGATAAGGCTCATCCAAGGGCATAGCACAGCGTGATTAGGAGGCAGGCCCGGTGAAACAGGGGTTTTATGCTACAACGATAGTTGCGGTAAAGCGTGGTGAACATGTAGCTGTTGCCGGAGACGGGCAGGTTACCCTAGGCAACACGGTAATGAAGCACAAGGCAAGAAAGGTGCGAAGGCTTCATGAAGGCAAGGTCGTAGCCGGCTTTGCAGGGACTGCGGCTGACGCTTTTGCACTGTTTGAAAGGTTTGAAGGCAAGCTTGAGGAGTACCATGGAAACCTGCCGAGAGCAGCGGTGGAGTTGGTAAAGGAGTGGCGCCTCGATCGTGCCCTAAGAAGGCTTGAAGCTCTTTTGGTTGTGGCTGATAAGTCTAATCTACTTGTCATTTCAGGGAATGGAGATCTTATCGAACCTGATGACGGTATCGCTGCTGTAGGTTCAGGTGGTCCTATGGCCCTGGCGGCAGCGAAAGCCCTCATTCGTCATACTGACCTTCCCTGCGGTGAAATTGCAAAAGAGGCGCTCCGAATCGCCTCTTCCATATGCATATATACAAATGAGGAGATCTTGTGTGAGGAGATATGAGAGAAGACGGGAAAGGGGGCTTACATGTGGAGGGGCTTTCTGAACTGACACCCCGTGCAATTGTGGCGGAACTCGATAAATTTATCGTTGGGCAGGATCAGGCGAAGAGGTCAGTGGCAATTGCGCTTCGTAACAGGTATCGCAGGCTGAATCTTAAAGGGTCTCTCCGAGATGAAGTGATTCCCAAAAACATCCTGATGATAGGACCTACAGGGGTAGGCAAGACTGAAATTGCCCGTAGGCTGGCAAGGCTGGTGAATGCCCCTTTTACTAAGGTTGAGGCCACGAAATTCACTGAAGTTGGGTATGTAGGAAGGGACGTAGACTCGATTATCAGAGAGCTCGTGGAGAATGCCATTCGAATGGTAAAGTCTGAGAAGATGGCAAAGGTCTATCATAAGGCTGAAGCTGTTGTCAATGACAGGCTTTTGGATATTATGGTTCCCATGCCCGCCCGGGAATCTGACAAAAACCCTTTTGCTATGCTTATGGGGGGATTCGGTGTTCAACGAGATGATGACGCCTTTCGAAAGGGATTGGAAGAAACTGAAGCCAAGCGGGAGCAGGTGAGAGCCAAGCTTATTGCGGGAGAACTGGAGGACACTATTATTGAGGTATCTGTAGAAGATAAGTCCCCCCCGATGCTTGAAGTTTTTAGTGGCGCAGGGGTAGAGCAGATGGGCATAAACATGCAAGACCTCTTTGGTGGCGCTTTTCCAGGGAGGACCAGGCGCAGGCGGGTTCCGGTAAGAGAAGCCAGAAAAATCATAGCCCAGGAAGAAGCACAAAAACTTATTGATATGGCAGAAGTTGAACAAGAAGCAATCGCCCGTGTTGAGCAAACAGGGATCGTTTTCATAGATGAACTGGATAAGATAGCAGGCAAGGAAAGAGGCGCAGGCCCGGATGTCTCCAGGGAAGGAGTGCAGCGGGATATCCTGCCTATCGTCGAAGGTTGCACAGTTGCAACGAAGTATGGTCCTGTAAAGACTGACCATATATTATTTATTGCTGCAGGCGCTTTTCACGTGTCAAAGCCTTCAGACCTTATTCCGGAACTCCAGGGAAGATTCCCCATTCGGGTGGAGCTGGCAAGTCTTACGAAAGAGGACTTCAAGCGTATCCTTTGTGAGCCTGAGAATGCCCTGATTAAACAATACACTGCGCTTCTGGCTACCGAAGGTATTGAGCTTGTATTTACGCCGGATGCCATAGACGAAATTGCAGCCATTGCCAGCGAGGTTAATGAAGAGACTGAGAATATCGGTGCGCGGCGACTACACACAGTGATGGAGAGGCTTCTTGAGGATGTGTCTTTTGACGCCCCCGACTTAACTGAGAAAAAGGTTACAATTAACAGGGAATATGTCAGAGAGAAGCTTCGGGATATTGTCGGTAACAGGGATTTGAGCAGGTTTATCTTGTAAGCGCTTGCCAGGAGTAGGCATCCTTGCCTCGGAATGGTTTGGCGAGTTGCACGAATTTCGACGCTACACTTGGGTTCGGATGACTCTAACCTTTGGGCCGGACAAGCCTGGGACGGAGAATTAAGGTCTGAAGCATCAAAGAGAGGGCAAAGCCCTGGAGGCAGCTAAAGGAGGTAGTATTCATGAGAGAACTATTGGAAAAATCACGAAGGCTCAGTCGATTTGTGCAGGAGTCTACAGATCACCTGCTGAACTTCAAGGAATTCGCGGGAATACTGTCTGATGAAATCGGGGCGAATATCTATTTAGTAAGCCGTAGAGGTAAATTGCTGGGATATGCGACGATGGAGAGCTTCGAATGTGATGTAGTTGCCCATCTCGTGGGTAACGGGGAGGCTTTTCCCAAGGAGTGCATGGATTGGCTTTTAAGGATAATTGAAACATCAGACAATCTCCGGCAGGATGAAGGGAAATGTTTCCTCGATACAGACAGCCGGTGCCCGTTTGGAGACGCTCTGATATCAGTAATTCCGATTTATGCAGGCGGAGATAGGCTAGCTACACTTGTGATGGCTAGGTTCGAGCCGGAATTTGAAGACGACGAACTGATTCTTGCAGAATTTGCTGCTACAATCATTGGAATGGAAGTTCTGCGTTCAAAAGCGGACAAGGTCGAAGAGGAGGCAAGGAAACAGGCTGCAGTTCAGATGGCTTTAGATACCCTGTCTTTCTCTGAACAGGAAGCTGTTGAACATATTTTCAAAGAACTCAACGGTGAAGAAGGCTTGCTCGTAGCTAGCAAGATTGCGGATAAAGTCGGTATCACCAGGTCTGTCATTGTGAACGCGCTTCGCAAATTTGAGAGTGCGGGCGTAATAGAGTCCCGTTCTTTAGGCATGAAAGGTACCTATATTCGTGTGCTTAACGATAAACTCTTTGATGAACTGGACCGTTTGCGGGCGCGATGAGACGCTGGGATTATCCTCTGAATATCAGGAGAGCCAGAGGGGCCAGGAAGCAAATTGCTGCAATAATGAATACACCTATGGCCCCTCGAGTGTTCCCGCTTTTCCTGAGCCAGAGGCCGAAGCTGATTGTGTAAATGGCAACTATCGTCGGCGCCGTCATTACTAAGATTACTGCGCTGAATCTCACTTCCGTCCTCCTTACAAGCTGCCGGCTGAGTCTAGTTTACCAAAGGCTGTGGAGGTCTGAAGAGCAGGCCGGTCCTGCGTAACTCTACTTTTACAGTCACGGTAACATCTGCATGGGGAAACTCTTCATGCCAGCCTAAATCCTGCCATTCCTGCCATGTCATAGTCAGGTGTCTGGCTTTGTTTCCGAACGCGAAAATATCAGACAAAAATGCATTTTGGGCTTTCCTGATAATGTCCTCACAACCTTTTTCTATCTCATTGACCAGCTGTTTTTCAATAGTCTTAAGCACCTTCGGATCCGCATAATTCTCATTGCCTTGACTTCCTATAAGGCTTCCTTCGAGCGCAATGTTGACTGTGACGTGAAACTTGCCTTCATCTTTTTTTACGCGAATTTGTGTAGGCCGAGCAAGTCGTAAGTCTGCAGCAACAAATCTATCTTGTGTGAAAGGATCCTGTACGACGGTAATGCCCTGCTTAAATGTTCCGCGGAGATAAAGAACGTACCTTACCTCTTCTCCTGTGATCTCTCCTACCATCTTGTCTCCTTTAAAGACTGCTGCACCCAGCAGTTCAACAGGATTACCGCCTATTGACGGGGATTTTCCGGCGACATAGCGGATGTCTGATTCATCGATCGGAATAAAAAGTTCGGATGGGCTGTCGCTTTCACTCTTTTCCTCGCTCTTGCTTTTCTCCTCGCCTTTTTCCTCAGGTGGTTGTCTTTTATTGATTCCGGCCAGGATTACAAGGGGTTCTTCACCGAGTGACTGCATTTCCACTAGAAACCTCTGAATCTGGGACGCAGGGATGAGGCCTGCCTTCCTCCCGGCAAGTGCAAGCAATTCCAGGTTTTTTGCGGGGTTCCGCTCGAGAACAGGCTTATTCTCTGTAATGAATTCGCAGGCAGTGCCTTTCGCTATAACGAGAAACATAGTCCTCCTGATCTCGTGAAATCGTACGAGTTCTGAGATGTAAGGCGCCACACCTTCCTTGGCAAGGTCTTCACCAATGACCAGCAGTTTGCTGTGGACAAAAGACAAGCGTCTGTCTATATAGGCATTTGCCATATCGATAAGCCCTAGGATAGATCTGCCTCTCATGGTCGTAATGAGGCTTGTCTCAGCTGCGCTTCCGCCTGCGCCCGGCCCTCCTCCCTCCGCACCTCCGCCGGCTACAGCTCTGGGGACTGCGATTTGCAAGGTGACATATACAGTGTTATTTTCGCCTTTATCCAGGCCGATTGCCATCACTAATGCCAGATCATCCACTTCGACTCTGCCCCAACATCCCCCGATTATGACTGCGCATGCCGTGACAAATATGGTAATTCCTATGATTTTCGCATAGCGCAAGAGATTGTTTACCTCCTGTCAGGTCCCGGGCCTGTTTTGAGCCTGGCGATTAGAAGCAAGATCAAAGGCATAACGAATATCGCCAACCCGCCATAGGTTTTCACTGTCATAAAATCAACATGTGTAGCCTGAGGGACGTCAGACGGTACCAAGGCGAAAGTGAAGCCAAGGATTGCGAAAGCAGGCAAGAGGGGTTTATGAGACGGGAGCTTCAGCATATCTCGGATAATGACTGTTGCTGTGTACCCACTTAGCGCCAGATGGATACATGCGCTGATGACCCAAAGAAAAACGAAGGCTACTTCGATGTGTTGAAGGAATCGTCCTGAATATATCAATGTTGACGCCTCGTACCCAGGATAGGTGATATGTAAACTCAAAGGGTACGGAAATACTGCGGAATAGACCAGTGTTGACACAATCATGAAAGAAGCCGCGACAGAAAGACTTATTAGCCCCATAGTCTTTACTTTGTGTCTTTCGTCAAGTTGTCCTGCTATGACACTGAGAAACATGACCTCGCCTGCAATTCCCGAATGGACTGTCCCGTTGTAGATCAGCTTCCAGATACCCGGCCCAAATAACGGAAATATGACGTCAAAATTGCTTTGAGGCAGTAACATGAGGTTAAGCAGAATGAGTGTGCCAATAATAAGCGGCATCCCGAGCGATGCAGCCCTGGTTACTGCTTCAAGCCCGTTGTATACGGCAACAAGGGTTGCAATGATGAAGACTGCCATGATCACCGAAAGCGGGGTGCGCGGGAGTAAAGCTGTGCTTACGGTCTCGGAAAACTCCCGGATTAGGAGGACTGTAGTTGCGAAGAAGAAAGCGAAATATCCCAGTGAGGCAATGAGGCCTAATACGGGGCCGCCCGCTTCCTCACTTGCTTCCACAATGCCTTTTCCCGGGTAACGTTCAATTAGCGCCACTATAATGAGAAACCCCAGGGTTGCTACGGCGAAGCTTACAATGGGAACAATCCAGGCTGCGGTTTGCCCCATTTCAGCCATGTGCTGTGGAAAGGATATCAGGAGTTTTGTAGATAGAAAATAGACGGTTGCAGCTATGGCTTCTCTTGTTCCTATCTTCCCTTCACTTGCCATGTCTCTCACCTTTCGCTTTTTCGGGTTCCGCCTTGTTGCTCTCATCCAGGCCATTCCCTTGAGAAGTGCCGTTCATATTGGTTTTAACCTGCTCTTTAACCCATCCACGGGATACATGCGGTTGCCTTACTTCTTGTTGGGGCTTGAGGAAAGAAGGGCGAATCTCCGATTTCCACAGAGGATATCGAAAAAGCGCATCTCCGCTGGAACGCATAGATGGCACGACAGGAGACATGTATGGCACGCCAAAGGATTTGAGGTTCACATATGTTACAAGCTGTATGAACACGCCGATAGCCACGCCGTAGAAGCCGAGAACTGCTGCAAGCACTATGTACACGAATCGATAGAGACGAATCGCAAAAGCCATGTTAAAATTGGGAACCGCAAATGCTCCTAAAGCTGTAATAGCTACTATCACTACCAGTATGGGGCTGACTATTGAAGCTGCGACAGCTGCTTGTCCCAAGATTAGTGCACCCACTATTCCAAGGGTAGGCCCGATTATACCGGGCATTCTAACGCCCGCTTCGCGTATCAGCTCAATTGAGATTTCCATTATCAACACTTCAACAAGAGTTGGGAAAGGCACTTTTTCGCGGGTGGCAGCTATAGCCAAGAGCAGATCTGTAGGGATCATCTCCGGATGAAAATTAGTCAGCGCAAGATATATAGCAGGTAGAAATATGGCCAGTATAAGGGCTAGGGTTCTGACTGCTCTCAGAAACGCTCCAAAAGGCCACCTGAGAAAATAGTCCTCAGCTGACTGAAGGAGCGACCAGAAGGTAGCAGGCAACACGAGCGCGAAAGGGCTTCCGTCCAGCATGATTCCAACGTATCCTTCCGCCAGAAATGCTGCCATTCTATCCGGCCGTTCTGTGGAGATGGTTTGCGGCGCCAAGACATAAGGATTTTCCTCTATAAATTGCTCAAGGATTCCTGTATCCTGTATATGATCTGACCTAGTCTCAGATATTCGTCTTTTGACTTCGTCCACCAACTCCGGATTGGTCAAGCCTTCGATGTATAAGACAGCACAGTCCACTCTTGACAGTGTGCCTATTTTCAGCATCTCAATGACAAAGTCAGGCGTGCGCATTCTCCTTCTAATCAGCGCCAGGTTGTTTTTGAGAGTCTCATTGAACGCTTCTTGAGGCCCGCGCACTACCATTTCAGCGGAAGGTTTGTCTATGCTTCTGTGTTCCCAAGACCTGGTCTCTATGGTAAGGGCGATGTCGCTTTCCTCAATAAGCAGGCATGTGGCGCCTGAAAGAACATCTTCGACTATTGCCCGGAGATTATTCCTTTCTGTTACCTGATTGCCCGGAAGCAATCTTCGTTTGACTAATTCCAGGTGGTCTTCTGTTTCTCTGTCAGCCAAATTAGATATGAGCATAAGGGGCTCGAGTATAGCGAAGTCAATTGTATCCCTTCCAGCCAGTCCGTCTATGAATATGATTGACGCCTTTGTTACAGGGATAGTTGGTATATCAAACTCCCTCACCACTACATCTGCGTTAGTGCCGTAATGAAGGATTTTTTTCAGAGCGTTGAGATTTTCATCAAGGTTTTTCATAAGGGGTTTCATTTCGTCACTGTCAATCTTGCCGATTACAGGAGAGATTTCAGATGATGTCTCAGCCCCGAGAACACCAGGGGAAATCGGAGATGGCGTCTTGCAAGTAAGACCGGCAAGCTGTTTCGGTCGCACTCTATTCAGGCGGGATCGGGCTTTTTGCCTGTTCTTAGTGCGCTGACGCGGAGATCTTGTGTCCGGCTGAGACTCTTGTATCTCCTGTTGACCGGCAACAGATTCTCCTCCGGTGTCCTCACAAGGCCCGGTTTCCCCTTCCGGAGGGACATATAAGAAGAGCGAGATGATCTTTTGAAATGACATGCCAATTAATCCCACATAAGGGCCTCCGCTCTTACTGCACATGAGCAACTCAAGAATTGCTCAGTTTAGGTATTCCCCGGCGATGCCCAAGTATTCTTAAATATGACATGAGGCGTAAGTTCTTGAGCGGTTCTTGAAGGTTCTTGAAGACTGAGTAAAGTTAATGTGGGTACAGTACCGAGTACTGTACGGGGGAGCCGTGGGAGTGACCCAAAGAAGCACTTGGGAAAAGAAGGACGGAGAGCCTTCACCCTCGAAGAGTTAGTGTGATGAATAAACTCAAAAGG
>JAKPFY010000125.1 GCA_029551185.1 Bacillota bacterium | reverse complement strand
CACTCAATGACTTGGTCTCGCGCTTTTCTTCACGTGGACCGCGCCGAACTGATTCCCTCCTTAAGCCAGATATCACTGCTCCTGGGCAAACAATATTCTCCACAGCCGCGTTAACCGGGAATCAAGGAGTCTCCTTCAACGGCACCTCCATGGCAGCACCTCATATTAGCGGGGTGATGGCCCTTCTGCGCCAGTTGCGTCCTGGATGGAGTGTTGAAGAACTCAAAGCCCTGGTCATGAACACTGCTAATCATGATTTGTTTACCGCAGCAGGACAAACGGGCAACAAATACGGTCCTGCGCGGGTTGGCGCCGGGCGCGTGGATGTGGAACAAGCAGCGCGGTCTTTTGTGGTGCTCTACAACGCCAATGATGAGGGAGCGGTCAGTGTCTCCTTTGGCAATATCGAGGTCGTAGGCACCTATACGGCAGAGAAAGTGGTCAAGGTTGTCAATAAGCATGCCAGCCAGACGTTTAATTACAATGTAGCCCTGGATCAGCGTGTGAGCATTCCCGGTGTTACCTTCGCACTCCTCAATCCGGATAACACACCGCTGACAACTCTTAGCCTTGGCCCGGGCCAGCAAAAGACCTTCAAAGTCAGACTGACCGCAGATGCCTCTCAAATGACCCATACCCGGGATGTAACAGTAAATGCCACTCAGGCTGGACTTCCTCGCCACTGGATAAGCGAAGCCGCCGCGCTGATCACCCTAACCCCAAGCGGAGGTGGTACTCAACCTGCGCTTCGCCTGCCCGTCCATGCGGTAGCACGCCCGGCTTCAGCAATGAGTGCAACCCCATCTCAAATCACCATTAATAAGGCCAATCCAGCCAGTACAGTCGAGGTTACATTACAAGGCAGTGGGCTGGCGGACTATCCTTCTCTCGTCTCCGCTTTTGAACTCCTCGGCATGGATACGGATGAGACCCCTGTGCCCACATCCCTTAAACACGCCGACTTAAAGTACATTGGCGCAATGAGCGACTATCCGTTATCGGGAATTGACACCGCAACCTCACTCTACTTTGCCATTGCGACTCAGGCGGATTGGAGCACTCCCAACGAAGTGGAGTTCGATATTTACATTGATGTAGACCAAGATGGAACGGCGGATTTCGCAGTTTACAATACCAGTGTTGCGTATAACTCCAACCCTTCCGATGTATTTCTCTCTCGATTATTAAACCTGAACACCGGCACAGGGTATTCATATCTGCTGAACGGCTTGTTTGCCAACGAGGCAGACACAGCGCCCTTCAACAGCAACTTGGTCATCTTACCCATTGCCGCATACCGCCTAAATGACACGGATGGCAAGTTCGATTTCTACATCGAGACCTACAGTCGTGACCGGGAAGATGAGAATCCGGTGGACGTGAGCGAGGTTTACACCTATGATTGGCGCCATCCGGCCCTCCTCACGATCAACACGACCGCAGGGAATGAGTTTGAGGGATTGCCCTTCTATAAAGATGTACCTCAAACTCTGACCTTCAGTTATGATCTCGCCCACGCCGAAACAACTGGCCTGAAGGGTATCCTGCTCCTGCATCATCACAATGCAACCCAAACCGCTCAGGTTATCACGTTGGAGAGCAAATGGCTTAACTTCCTCCCCTTAATCAGCAAGTAGTTTCTTCGAAGGGGTCAATGGAGCAGGTGGCTTTCATTTAGCCACCTGCTCTTTTTATTTTCGAACTTGCTAATTCCGACATCGGTTGTAAAATAAGTCAAAGAGAGTTTTTCTCTCAATCCCTTATCTGGAGGCTGCAATGAGCACCCAAACCTCAATTCCCCCCGAAGAGGTCACCAGCGATGACCGTTTGTGGGGTCTGTTGGCCTATCTGTTGACCCCTCTTGTCCCCATCATTATCCTTCTACTTGAGGACAAGAAGAACCGCCCCTTCCTCAAAGCCCACACCATGCAAGCCCTTATCCTCGGTGTTGTCCTGATCGTTTTTAACATCTTGGTAGGCTTTATCCCGGTTGTGGGCTGGTGCATTGGTCCCATTGCAACTATTATCCTGGTCATTTATTACGGCATCAAGGCGAATCGAGGCGAAGTCTTCGAGATTCCCGTGATTACCAACTTCGTCCGCAACCAAGGCTGGGTTTAATACTAAAGGACCTCTACGCATCAACGGACGTAGAGGTCTTTTCTCACGAATTGACTTTTATGCCTCTCTAGACGCCGGAAGAGGTTGAGGCGTAGTTTGTCCACGCCCGTCTTTACCCGTACCGAGCGCTAAATTGCGCCGGAACTGGCTCATATAGAGGTGATAGTAAAAGCCT
>JAKPFY010000098.1 GCA_029551185.1 Bacillota bacterium | reverse complement strand
TCGGGCGTAAACCTGACCTTGCCTGCGGCTCCCTGACCGCCTGCCCCTGTTACGTCAGGGTTACCGTTTGTGCTGGCCCCGGTATCGCCAGCCCCGATGTTTCCCGGAGTTCCTCCGATGTCCTCTGTTCCCATGGCTTCTCCTTTCTCTGCTTGTGCAGATCCCTCAGCTGTATTCGCTCAACGCCGAGATCCGTGAGGTGACGGTTCAATGTTTCCTCTATTTCCCTCTTTCTTTGTTCCGGCGTTGGCTTTTTACGTGTAATCCTATCACTTGGCCCCCATTCTATCAAGTTTTCCCGTTCCATCCAATAGCGCTTTTCAGCCTTAGACCGAATGACGCGACCTAATGAGTGGCTGTAATATGGCTCTGGAACGTTGAAGCTGAAAAGCCCGTTCAGGTTTGGTATCCTGTCGGATACACGGATAACTTTGCCGTTGATGTATTTATACGTACCAGATTTCATCTATTGAACAATCCTCCGCCCGGAAGGGCTGAACGTAGCTCGTTGTAATCAGGGATTTCACGTGATTCTGGGTTGTAGCCATACGGCATCGCCTGCATGGACTGGCCACCTGGCTGGAATGCGGTGGACGCTGCCGTAGGTATCCCAAGCAACCGTGCCTTGTTCTTGAGGCTCATCAGGCTCATGACTTCGTGAAGCAAGGCCTGGTGGTCCACTGCCGGGTCGTTGGCGAACGTCTGGTATAACAAGAGGCCTCTCTGGAAGTTGGCCACCTCGTCCTTCGGCTGCGTACTGCCGGCATGAACGGATACATAGTGCTGGCCTTGCAGTTCCCATTGCTGGACGTACCGCCATACTTCCTGATTCTCCGGGCCGACGTATTTAACTATCTGCGGCACAGGGTACAGCTTTTTCATCATCTCGATGTCTTTATAGGCTACGTCTTCGCAGAAGTCGCCGGTTAGGTCCGGCTTCTCGCCAAGGCGGACCCGCGCGCCGGACATGATCTGCTCAGTCTCGTATGCCGTCTTTGTCCCGGATATCCTACCTGCATTGAGGTATTCGTTGACACCGGTCACCTCACGGTGGTCACCACGGATTATCTCGGCGTAGTCATACAAATCCGACGACATCCGGGCATCTTCAATCGGCCTGATGTTGTCGATGTCCATCATTTTAACGATAGCACCGTCTTCGCCGCTTTCAAGGTCCTTGAGGCGGTCCTCCTTGTATTCTTCTTCCTGAATAGCATATTTACGATTGAACCGCTTCGTATGCTTCAGCATTGCTGTTCGGACGCGGTCCAGTTCTTCCTGCTGGATAGCGACCGGCTCCAAGTCGCCGAGGCCGTAATGTTCATCGATGATCTCATTGAAAACCAACTGGGTGAAATTGGTGTCGAACGGATACGGATTCGGTCTCGGCTCAATAAGGAACTTGTTGTGGTATAGGCTGATATAGCTCACCTCGCGGTGAAGCTGATCGTGCACCTCGTAGATGGCCACGCGGTCAGTGGCGTCGCCGTCGCCCCACATGGTGCTCTCGGGAGGCTTGCCGAAGGTAAGGCCCCTCTTCTGGCGTAGCTTTTCGTAAAGGGGGAACTTGACGCCGGGCCACTTCGCCTCTGCCTCCTCGCGTGGCATCAATACCTCGCGAAAGATATAATAGGCATCCGATACGCTTGTAGCACCTTTTTCTAGCCAGATTTGGTACGGGCTGACACGGGTGAGAGTTATCTCCGGCAACCCTGTCATTGGGTCCCTCTTGATATGGCTGAGCCCATAACCAACCTTGAGCAGTATAGCGTCGAGCACTATCTGGCGTATCACCTTCTTCCGGCGCTGGATGCGCCACAACCTGTTTTCGAGGTATTGCAGTAATTCGGCCGAGGCCTCGTCTTGCGGACGGATGCCGGTGACATATATATACGGATCCGACGAACACGATGCCCGAATGAGGACTTTCACCGTTGGAAAGGCCAGATTAACACGAATTTTCTTATTTTTGTCGAAATCGGAAGAATTGAGCAGCGTATCTTCGTATTGTTCACGGCTGACTTTCCATTGCTGCTCGATGGGTATCCTCTCCTCCATGCAAGAGGTCAACCTGGTCTTCCAAGCGGCAACATCGTCCTTTTTACGCTTCGCCATATTTCTACCTTCTCATTTCGCTTAATATTCTACTAGCTTCTGATTTAGAATAAAACGCCGAAATCAAGTCCCTTCCACGCGGTGTATTTTTAGCAATCTCCATTAGCTCGTCAACGTTGGAAAATGGCATAACTGGTTTCGACCAGTCGATGCTGGGAGCTTCCTTTTGCTCCTGTGGCTCATTTTTCACCAGCTCCTTGATACCGACGGCTGCCAAGGCAAGCGCCATCACCAGGTCATCATGCTCCCTTTCAGGTGCCGTAAGCGCGCCATCGATCTCGGTGAACATCTGCAGTTCGTGGTATGTCTCACTATCATGGATCTTCAGCCCACGCTTCAAATAGGTCTTCAATGTACTGCAGGAATACGGCTTCGTGCGCTCGGTTGTGATAAAGCCGAGTGCAGGTTTTTTGCTTGCCTTATTCGATTGCTTCCTGCTGTCCGGTGATTCCCTTTTGTATATCCGCCCGGTTGGATAAAGGCGCTTTAGGATATCGACTCCCAAAATGCCATGGTTGTTCACTTCCGGAACAATATGTGCCAGGTTATATCGCTTGGCGATGTTAGCGGCTTTTACACTGGTCATTTCAGGGTCAGCCCAGTTGTCACGGTAGACGGCGACTTGCTCAAACTCCGAGGCGTCAATGACCTGGATTACTGCGTAATCTTGCCCGACGCCGCCACAGTAATCAACGCCAACGACATACCTATGCCCTTCCATTGGAGGCTTGTATATGAGCAGCTTACCCTCCTGCTCAGGACGCAGGCTTTCATACGGTATAGTCTGGAAAAACGTGGCCCCAGTGGATATGAAGGCCTCTTCGATTGTCGAAGGATATTCCTGCTTGAACAGCCCAAGACCCTCGATATCACTGTCAGATACCATAAACTCCCGACGTTTGGTGATATACCATTTCATCTGTTCATTGGTCAGGTTGAATTGACGTTGGAGCTTGATATCATCGTCCCATAATGCTAGCTTCTCACCTGGCTGCAATGGCCTCCGGTTTTCTTCGTCTTCGAACCATGGATAAAAGTGAAGCTTGAACTCTCCTTCACCCCTACGGGCCTTTTCGCACAAATCGTAGAAGTAGTTGAAGCCGTTTGCCGTGGATTCCAATACTACCCTCTTCGCATGCGCCGCCGCCTGCATGACCGAAGCCTGCAGGGCCTTCAAATCAGGATAGAAAGCCGCTTCGGACATGTGCAAGTGTGTAATGGTATCGCCTCGTCCGAAGGACTTGCTCCCGGCAGTGCCGATGTAATACGTACTATCTGTCTTCGGAAAAGTAATTTCAATCTTCGAATTATACCCTATCTCCGGCTTTGCCCCCTTCATATGTCTGATATGGAATTTTACAACTTCCAAGTGCTTAGACGTCGCCTCGGCGTCGTGGGACAATATTACTGCGCGTGTATTTCGATCGACCAAGCAGGCAACAAGCCATTCGGCCCGAATATAACTGCTGAACCCCTCGCGCCTGGCCTTAAGGATGATATCACGCGACGTACACTCTGCAGAATATCTCCTTTGCACCTTGTTCAGGTGGAAGTCAACAGTCACAGCCTGCTTGTTGGCTATGACAAACATTGCCTGTATGACTTTGTCGATATCACGCATTAGTGTAAGTATACCCCTGCACCGGGGCCGTATCCATTCTGTGCC
>JAKPFY010000064.1 GCA_029551185.1 Bacillota bacterium | reverse complement strand
ATTGGCAGGGCCATAAGAGATACGACTATCTCAGGGGTGGCCTTTGACATGCTCAAGACGGTCACTATGGTATCGCCTGATATGAAATGGCTGAGCAGCGGAATGTGCGGCAAGAAACAGCCAATACCTGTAGGCATGGGCGGACCGGCCATCAAATGCAAAGTTACCATAGGAGGCAGGTAGATATGCAAGATCCCAAACAAGTCGCACGATACGGCCTAGATGCCCTGCTTGAGGCAGGGGCTGATAAGGCTGAATGTAGTCTCACTCTCACCGATAAACACGAGCTCAATGTGGAGCTCGGGGAATTCGCTCTGATGAGGACGACGTTTGACACCCAAGTTGACCTCACTGCCATACGAGATAACAAGAAGGGTTCAACCAGCATAAACAAGTCCAATAACGATTCTTTGGACAGAGCAGTCGCCGACGTACTTGGCATAGCCGCCGCATCAAGCCCTGACGACGCTTACGATATCGCTGAAGCCCAGCCCCCGGCCGCATTCTCATCCGGAAGCGACTCGCCCGATGTGGACAGAATGCACTCCCGCATGAAGGAGATGCTTGAATCGATCAAGGTGAGGTACCCGAAACTTGTGCTGAGGGAGGCATACCTCGATTTCACTCGCACGCGGAATTACTTCCTCAACTCAAATGGCGTGGATTTTGTGACCAATAAGGGCGTATACACATTGGTGGCTATGTTCTCATCCAGAGACGGGGAGAAAGTCTCTTCTTTCAACTACACAGCTTTTTCGCTCAAAGATCTTGAGAGGGATCTGCTGAGCTGCGGGTCTCTGGACATGCTCATGCAGCAATCCACGGAGCAAATCAATACCCGGCCCCTAGAGGGCAAGTTCGTGGGCGACATAATCATCACGCCAGACTGCCTCGGCGACATGCTGCACTTTCTCTCATATTCCATCGGCGACGGGCCCATGATATCTGGAACCAGCATCTACAAGGACAAGCTTGATGAGCAAATCGCGAGCCCCCTGCTGACCATGCACTCCCGTCCCGTGTCAGATGAGATATGTAACGGCTACTTCGTGACACCAGATGGATACGCTGCCCAAAACAGCACGATCCTACAGGATGGCGTACTCAAGACCTTCCTTCTCAGCCTTTACGGTTCCAGAAAGACGGGCCTTGATAGGGCAGTCACGAGCGGCGGAGCATTCGTTGTAGACCCGGGTCATACCCCGCTTGAGGAGATGGTCAAGTCGGTGAAGAAAGGCGTACTCCTGGCCAGATTCTCAGGCGGATCGCCAAGTGACAACGGCGACATCTCCGGCGTAGCCAAAAACAGCTACCTGATTGAGGACGGAGAAATAAGGTATCCTATTAGCGAATCGATGATCTCCGGCAACGTAGCGGATATGTTGATGAATGTGGCTGCCGTATCCCGCGAGCGGGTAGACTATGGATTCTCGATCTGCCCCTGGGTTGCGGTCTCAGGAGTGACCATATCGGGGAAATGATTCTTTGAGCAAACCGACATCTACAAGGATCAGCCGGCCACGCCAAGTGGCCGGCCGATCCTCGCGCAAAGCAGACAGAATCTATATCGGTCTTGGGAAGTGTGATTATGGAAAACGACGCAATCTGCATTAAGAGAATAGATGAAAGCCTGATTGATGATTGCGTGTCAGTCTATCTGGAAGCTTTTCTACAGGAGCCATGGAATGAGAAATATGAGCCGGAAAGTGTGGAGAAGTACTTCCGAGATTTCATGAGTGGAAACATCTGTTTCGGACTTGCTCTCTGCGAGGACAACAACGTGATCGGGGTCTTGCTGGGAATGATATTACCTTCTGCAGACGGTGACTATGCCAGAATAGAGGATTTCTGCATACACCCGAAGATGCAATCCATGGGCTATGGCAGCAAATTCCTAGACCTGCTGAAGTCATACTTGTCAGATTCCCCGGTAGATTGCATATTGCTCAATACCGTTAGGGGCTTCCCTTCGCATAAGTTCTATATGAAAAACGGGTTTACCGAAATAGGCACTTCTGTTCTGCTGGCATGCAACTTATAGCCAGGCAATGCAGTCAACGCGTACCCCCACGCCAAACACTCGGGCTGCTGCACCTGGGCTCTGAAATCTTTCAGACGCATTCCTGCATCGGACGCACGAACAACAGCAGGAAAAAGCACAGAATGAAGCTGCCTCTCGGAATATGTTAACGGGGCTCCCCAACATATCCAGTCGACCTAAGGGTTTCCCACTTCAACACAAACGCCTCCATGCTACATTCCCTCAGTTGGGATCACATTGTTCGTGTTTTTCGCCTCCGCATCTCCCGCATAGATTCTGCAGACGTTTCCGGGCAATCCCGTTTGCGCCAGCTGCTCATCTTGTACGCCGGCTTACAGCAATACCGGCCAGCACAAAGATAGCGCCTATGACTGCAACCGGAATATAAACGTGGTCTGGGATGCTTACCACAAACCTATCAGTTAGAGACAATAGCACATATATCAACACGCCTGCTGATATCATGACGCTCGAATTCTTCTTCACTGCTGCTTCACCTTCACTAACTTAGTTATCTACGCACAAATCAAGACAGTCTTGTTTTCGGCATAATAGAAATACAGAGAACGGCAGCGAAAATGTCACAGGAGAAATTGAAGATTAAGAAGGCATAACCACCACGCCACAAGAATACCTCCCTAGATTTGGATGTGACCAATAGGGGAGGTAACGTGGAGTG
>JAKPFY010000046.1 GCA_029551185.1 Bacillota bacterium | reverse complement strand
TTCCTTCAACCGGGGTTCTCTATTGAAGCAAGCCTTTGGCTTGAAGACAGCTTAAAGACACTTTCTGATGATTTCTCGTATCTCCTGGAGGCTAGATCGGAATATTCCGTTAGCCTGAAGATAGCCTGAGGACACTTCCTGATGACTTGTAATATCTCCTGGCGTCCAAATCGAAGCATTCTTTTAGCTTAGATCTAGCTTGAAGACGCTTTCTGATAACTTGTCATATCTCCTGGCGGCTAACAGGTCCGGAGAAGGGACCGCTACCGTTATAATCCATCTGCCGCAACTTATTTGTTAGACAATTCAATTATTATCGAGATGTTCCTTTATTATGGGGAAGAAGATTTTATATTATAGGGAAGTTTTTTTCAGTGCAAAAGAAGGAATTCTGGGTGATGAGTAGAATACCTGACTTACAGGGGGCCAGGAGGTCGTGGAGGTCATGCAGTCAGACCACATGACCCAGAATCGCAGATTGTAAAAAGTTAGTGTTAAGGCTTTGTCCGGTTTAACCGGTGTGTGAACAGTTGTGTCACAAGTCCTAGGAGTAGTAGCACAAGCAGTTGCATGAACAATCGCAGAGACAGTCACAGGAAGAGTTGTATAGACAGTGGCACGAACAGTTGCAGAAGCAGTAGTAGCGATTATTGCATGTACACTCCCGATATCAGTCGTTCGCATCGTTTGCCGAATGAGTCGTCCAGTAGATAATTACCCAATAGAGCACCATAAGCCGTAAGAGTAGTTGCGTGAATGGTCGTTCTAATAGCTGTGTCGACGATTTCATGATGAGTTCACAATATCACGATGAATCTCATCAAGAGTCACCCTAATAACCATACACCCTGGTCCCTGACAGGAACTAATGTACGAGAGATGCGCGCGATATCCCTGTACTCTGTACCATATGCCATTAAGACCATCACCATACAGATTGAAACCGTCACCATAAAGACGGTGATTAGAATCCTCACCATTAAGATTGTTGTAATAGGAGTGGAGCCGCATTGCCGAGCACTAACAGTCTTAACAGCATTTTTGAGCCGTCATCAGTTGCGGTTGTAGGGGCGTCGACAAATCCTGAAAAGACAGGTCATATCATCCTGAAAAACATTGTTGATGGTGGGTTTGAAGGTCCAGTCTATCCAATCAATCCAGGAGCCAGTGAGATTCTTGGATTGAAAGCGTACAAATCTCTTTTGGATGTACCGGGAGACGTGGATCTTGTTGTTATTGTTGTGCCTGCTAAGGCAGTACCAGATGTTATGAGACAAGCCGGAAAGAAGAGAGCAGGCGGAGCAATAATCATCAGCGGCGGATTCAGGGAAATCGGGAATGACGCCTTAGAGCGAGAAGTAATTGACATTGCGAAATCATTTGGGATTCGAGTAATCGGGCCTAACTGCCAGGGCGTGAATTACACAGCATCTAACCTCTGTGCTTCATGGCCTCTTATCACTGCAAAAGGCAGGATGTCCGTGATATCACAGAGCGGAACTGTTGCTGCAGCTCTTGGGGAGTGGGCGGAGGCTGAGGGTATCGGCATATCAGCTTGTGTCAGCCTCGGTAACAAAGCCGACGTGAGTGAGGTTGACCTAATAGAGTACTTCAGCAAAGACCCTAACACCGGCGTCATAAGCCTCTATCTTGAAGGTACAGGCGACGGCAGAAGGTTTATGGAGGTATGCCGGAACGCAGTTCAGCGTAAGCCCGTTGTAGTCTTGAGGCCCGGGAGAAGTAGCAAAGGAAGAAAGGCTGCCGAGTCTCACACAAAGTCTATCGCAGGAAGCTATGTGATATTCCAGGGTGCTTGCAGGCAGGTGGGTGTGACTTCAGCGAGGACAGTGGAAGACCTCTACGATTTTTCTAAAATCTTGATGTACGCGAAGACGCCAAGGTTAGTTACAGATCGGAAAGAGCCCTACAAAGTTGCGATTTTGACGAGTTCAGGCGGAAGCGGAATCATAGCTGTTGACTGCGCTGAGGAGATCGGTATTGAGATTCCTGGCCTTAGCGAGGAAGCTGCTGGAAGGCTAAAGGAGGTCTTGCCTCCGCACTGCATCACCCGGAATCCTCTGGATCTTACCGGCGATACCTCAGCCGAACGTTATGAAACAGCAGTCCATGAGCTTTCATCTTCCAATCAAGCCGATGCGTACCTACTGATATTCGGGGATCCTATCCCGAGGGCAAGTGAGGTAGTAAGCAGGCTCAAAAAGGATCTTGAATCCAGAGGAAGCGATGCTGAGATAGTCGTCTGCTACATAGGTGGAGGCACACTGGGTCAGGAAGAGGTCTTACGCATGCAACAGCAGGGGATACCGGCATTTCGCACGCCTGAACGGGCTATGAGAGCTATCGGAGCTCTTGCCGGAAAGTTCTAGCGGGAAGCTCCAGAAGGTGCTATCACATCAAGGGCGCATTGTCGTTTGAACAGAAAGGGGTCTCAGGCGAAGGCCGGAATCCAGGGTGTATCTGAAATGGAAAACCCTGTGTACTTCCAGCCGGATCCCAAGACCCAGGAAGGGGTGGCGAACTAGAGCTATGGCAAATGTTATTGCAGAGGGTACAGTAGGTAAAAGAGTCTTGCTCATGGGCAATGAGGCGATTGCCAGAGGGGCGATCGAAGCAGGAATAGATGTTATGGCAGCATATCCCGGGACTCCATCCTCGGAGATCGCTGAGGCCCTTGCTGACGTCGCTGAAGAGTTAGGGTTTTACGTTGAGTGGAGCACAAATGAGAAAGTCGCATTTGAAGTTGCTGCAGGTGCTTCTTTAGTAGGCGCCCGTTCAATGGTGGCAATGAAAAATGCCGGACTAAACGTTGCTATGGATACATTCATGACCCTGCCCTATACGGGAGTAAAAGGCCCCATGGTCGTTGTAGTGGCAGACGACCCCAATGCGCACTATTCATCTACTGAGCAGGATACAAGAGTAGCTGCGAAATATGCTGAGATACCCTGTTTTGAGCCTATGGATCAACAGGAAGCAAAAGACATGACTAAGGAAGCTTTCCTGCTTTCAGAGAGGCTGAGCTTGCCTGTTTTTTTAAGATCCGTAACGAGAATCTCCCACGCCAGCGGAGACGTAACCTTTGGCGACATTACAAAGGAGAAGTCTAAGCTTGGATTCAACAAACACTGGAAGCTTCCTTATAGGTGGGCTGTATACGGACCGCCTAGTGTAGCTCAAAGACACGTTTGGCTTCATGAACAGCTTCCTCTTGTCAAAGCCGAAGTGGAGAAGTCAAGGTTCAATAAGCTGTTTTACGTAGCAAGGGATGGTTCCATGAGCGAGTGGGCTTCAGGCAAGCCTAAGGCAAAACTGGCTGTAATAGCTTCAGGCCTTGGCGTCTCGTACGCGCTGGAGGCAATCGCAAGGCTAGACCTCGGATTTGAAGTGCCTTTCCTGAAGATTGGAACCCCGTTCCCCATTCCCACAGGTAGAGTATGCGAACTCCTGAAATCTGCAGAAAACGTCCTAATAGTGGAAGAGGGAGACCCGGTAGTTGAAGAGCAGGTCAGGTCCTTGGTAGGAACAACTGGCATCAGTGTGAAGATTTTCGGAAAGAGCGCAGGTGCCGAAGATATCAAATGTGACAAGGCTGGCGTATCCTATGGGCTTATTGAGTCTGTGGAGCCCGGAGTGCTTCCTCCATATGGTGAGATAAGCTCAGACAAGGTTCTAGGAGCAATACGAAGGACTCTCGCCATAATAGATGAGACCCAAGATGAAGGAGAGGCCGGAGTAGACGAGGCAAGAGAAAGCCTAAGAGAGCTTGTTGCTCCGAGGTCATCTACGCTATGCGCCGGATGTCCTCACCTCGGCAGCTTCTTTGCTCTTCGTGAAGCCCTGAGAAAGGACAAAGGCGTCCATATCGTCAACGGAGATATCGGATGCTACGAGCAAGGCGGGTACGGTATATTCTCCCGCGAGGTTAAGGGAGACGACTCTGATTCCGAGAGATATAGGATCTCATCGCCTTATGAGATTTTAGATACAACACACGTTATGGGAAGCGGAATAGGCCTTGCCATGG
>JAKPFY010000043.1 GCA_029551185.1 Bacillota bacterium | reverse complement strand
TCAACGCCAATAGGCTCAACATCTCCATTTACTAATCCTTTCCATCCTTCCTGGATCCCAAGGACTTCATACCCGTAGTCCGCAGCCCTCATAACGACACCGCGAATGGCGGCATTCAGACCGGATGAGTCTCCGCCGCCGGTCAAAACACCTATTCTCTTAATCTCAGCCATGTTACAGTATCATCCCTTCTCCTTATAACATATGAGCCTCATCAGAACGACTCCACAACTAAAGTTGCAGGCGTGTGATCATCATTTTATCAATAAGGTTGCCGTTATAGCGAAGAATCCCTGAATCTTAGGCCTTACCGGAACATTCAAACAGTCTCATTTTGGCTTTAATGGCTTCCTTCATGTATTCTCTGCCTACTCCGGCAATTTTTCTAGGATCTATCTCATCAGGTTTCTTTGCCAAAGCGTCATGTATACCCCTGGTAAACGCCTTATTTAGCTCCGTCGCTATGTTAATCTTGCATATCCCTGCTTTGATCCCGGCTTTATACCCTTCATCCGTAACCCCGGACGCCCCGTGAAGAACCAAAGGCACACCTGTGAGTTCCGCGATTTTTTTCGTTCTCTCGGCATCAATCTTAGCAGCCTGCGATGTCATCTTGTGGACGCTTCCGACTGCCACAGCCAAGAAATCAACTCCGGTCTCCTCCACAAACTTCTTAGCCTCGTCCGGATCAGTCATAAGCGCCTCGACTTCTTCCATAGTCACGTTTCCGGCAGTAGGCACCTGTCCCAGTTCAGCTTCTACAGGCACGCCGACTGCATGGGCCATCTCCACAATCCGTCGGGTAATAGCTGCATTCTCACTGTACGGAAGCTTTGAGCCGTCAAACATAAGAGAAGTGAAACCTGCCCTGAGACATCTGACGTTTTGCTCAAAACTCGTGCCGTGATCAAGGTGTAGCACAACAGGGACTGTAGCTGCTTCAGCTTTTGTCTTCACCATGGAGACAATCATATCCAGGCCGGCATAATTGATAGCCCCTTGGCTTGCCTGAAGTATCACAGGGGCTTTCTCCTCCTCGGCAGCTTCAATAATCGCCTGAATATACTCTAGGTTATTAGCGTTGAATGCACCTACTGCATACCCCTCCGCCTGCGCTTTCTTAAGAACTTCTCGACTTGTGACCAATGGCATGATTCAGTTCCTCCTTTATATACTTATCGTTTTCCATCCTTCTCTACCAAAGAAATCGTTCCGATCGTGGGACGGTTTGTGCCCCGCCGGGTCACTATTACGCCAGGAAAAACGCGTTGGCAATCTCCCCACCACGCGTTCAAATCCCACGCTATTACCATATATCATTTACTCGGCAAGTTCATCTATTCTACATGAAACTTCAGATTCCTGCAGAAAACGGGAAAACCGCCTTTATGCTTATACTTTGTGGACTTTTAACATATTCGTGGTCCCTGGGATACCCGTGCGGACACCGGCAGTGACTATTACCATATCCCCTTTCTCCACCACTCCGAGGGCAAGTGCAGCTTCAGTAGAGATGTCCAGGACATCATCAGTATCTTTAGCCTTACGGACAACCACAGGAATCACACCCCACGCCAGCGCAAGCTTTGCAGCGACTCTCGGGTTAGGGGTGGCAGCCACTATCGGTGCAGCGGGACGGTACTTAGATACCATTCTTGCTGTGGATCCCGACTCAGTTGAAGTCAGAATCGCCTTGACTCCGAGATCGTGCGCTGTCTGGGATGTTGCGTGACTAATGGCATCAGCTACAGTCCTTGCAGGACCGATAGTTTTCTTGAGGATAATATTGTCCCAATCCAGTCCTTCCTCAGTGCATTTGGCGATCCTCGCCATTGTAGCAACTGCGCTTACCGGGTACTTTCCTATTGTAGTCTCTGCAGACAGCATGACCGCGTCAGTCCCGTCGAAGATCGCGCACGCTACATCCGTTACTTCCGCCCTGGTAGGCCTCGGATTTGACACCATGGACTCCAGCATTTCCGTGGCAGTAATGACAAGCTTCCCCGTGACATTACAACTTGCGATAATCTTCTTTTGCAGTAACGGAACCTGCTCAGCCGGCATTTCAATGCCTAAGTCGCCTCTGGCGACCATGATCCCATCTGCAACCCTTAAAATCGACTCTATGTTTTCCACGCCTTCGCTGGATTCAATTTTCGCGATAATAAGAGCGTCAGACCATTCTGCGTCAAGAAGAGCTCGAATACGCACTACGTCGTCGGCATGCTGCACAAAGGAAGCAGCAATGAAGTCCACTTCCATTTCAGAGGCGAACTTAATATCTTCCAGGTCTTTGCGGGTTTCTCCAACGGAACTGATCCTAGCCCCGGGCACGCTGACTCCCTTTCGCGAGGCCAAGATTCCTCTTGTGACGACGCGACACTTGGCTTCCTCTTCGCCTACCTCCTCGACTACCAGCTCAATCAAGCCATCATTTAGAAAGACCCTACTCCCTTTGGTGATATATTCAAGAAATTCAGGGTGATTAATATAGACCCGCTCTTCATCTCCGTCTTCATTGCCGGGAACCAACGCCAATATAGCCCCTTCAGCAAGTTCTATTTCATCGCCTTTTATCGGGCCGGTTCGGATCTTCGGGCCTGCAAGGTCCAGCATCACTCCTACATGCTTGCCTGAAGCCTCCGCTACCTCTCTAACTCTCTTAATTCTCGCAGCATGTTCTTCATGCGTGCCGTGGGACGCGTTAATGCGCGCCACGTCCATGCCGGCCTTTACCATACCCTCCAATACCCCCGGAGCGTCTGTCGACGGTCCGAGAGTACACACTATCTTAGTCCTCCGCACACCCCGGCCTCCTCCATCCCTTAGCCTTTTACCTCGAAAACCCCGGTGAATTCAGATTATATATAGAACAATCCAGGGTTACATCTCTGAAAGCAAAGTCGCAACACGGTACAGTTCTTCATTAATAGGCTTTCGCGTTGCGACGACTTCACAAATATCGAACATGCGGAACTCCTCTCCTGAAATCCCCACAATCTTGCCGGTATCTCCTTGAATCAGGGCCTCCACAGCTTTGCTCCCGAACATGGTCCCAAGCAACCTATCCTGACGGGTGGGAGTCCCACCCCTTTGAATGTACCCAAGGACTGTGACTCGAGTCTCAAGACCTGTACGCTCCCGCACCTCTTGGCCTATTATGAATCCAACGCTGTCATAACGAGATTCATCAGGCCCGGAGTACCCTCCGACCCCTTCCGCCACCACGATTATGCTATGAGTCTTCCCTCGGGCATAGCCCTTCTGGATACCGTCACAAATTTTTTGGATATCAAAAGGCTTCTCCGGGATCAGAATGTACTCAGCTCCCCCTGCAAGGCCTGCAGCAAGAGCCAAGTGTCCTGCATCGCGGCCCATAACTTCTATTACATTGTTTCTACCGTGGGAGCTTGCAGTATCCCTAATCTTCGTTATTGCGTCAACAGCGGTATTAGCAGCTGTATCAAATCCAAGGGCATAGTCAGTGTACGCAATATCATTATCCACTGTCGCCGGAATACCCACTGTCGGAATTCCTAAGTCTGAAAGGGCTTTAGCCCCCTTCAGCGTACCGTCACCGCCGATGACGATAAGCCCTTCAACACCACGGGCTTCCAGATGCCATACTGCTTTCTTCTGCCCCTCAGAAGTGGTGAACTCAGGGGATCTGGCTGACCTCAGCATTGTCCCTGCCCTCTGTATTATATCTCCCACACTACGGGAGGTCATCTCGAACATGTCCCCTTCGATTAGGCCCTGGTACCCACGGCATATCCCCACTACAGACAAACCATGATAAAGCGCAGCCCTTGTTGCCGAACGAATCGCGGCATTCATGCCGGGCGCGTCTCCACCGCTTGTAAGAATCCCAATACGCTTCAACTCTCGTCAGTACCTCCCTCAAAATCAGGTAAATCAGGCAGAGTTGAAATGTCTTCATTATCTGATACCGCCATAGGCAGATCACTTGTAGGCATCTCCTGCACGGCAAACTCACCTATCCTGCGTAGCCTGGCATAACGTCTCTCAATAAGCCTGCGCGGGGGAATGCCGGATAATTCGTCTATGCCTCTGGTAATTGCATCACGGATAAGTCCTGCCATGGCAACGCTATCCTTGTGAGCTGCACCTTGGGGCTCAGGAAGCACTTCGTCTATGAGACCTTGCGCCTTCAAATCCGGGGCAGTAAGCTTCAGTATTTCAGCGGCTTCCTGAGCACGGGAACCGTCTTTCCACAATATCGCAGCGCACCCCTCCGGAGAAATTACGGAAAAGTAGGCGTTCTCCAGCATAATCAACTTGTCTCCCACTCCGATAGCAAGAGCGCCTCCACTCCCGCCTTCACCGGTAATTACCACAATGATGCTCGTGGACAATTGCGCCATTTCCGCGATATTACAGGCTATAGCAAGACCTTGCCCTCGTTCCTCAGCCTCCACTCCCGGGTACGCGCCGACCACGTCGACAAATGACACTACAGGCCGTCTGAACTTCTCTGCCTGTTTCATTAGCCTGAGTGCTTTACGATACCCTTCAGGGTGTGGCATCCCAAAGTTACGCGCTATATTCTCCTTAGTGTCTCTGCCTTTTTGTGTTCCAATGACTGTGACAGGACGGCCTCTCAGGCTGGCAATGCCGCCTACAATCGCGCCATCGTCCCGAAATGTCCGATCGCCATGAAGCTCAATAAACTCATCGAAGATGAGGTGGATATACTCGAGGGTTGTCGGACGTTTGGGGTGGCGCGCAATCATTATGCGCTGCCAGGGAGTGAGATTCTCGAATATCTCTTTACGGAGCGTATCCGCCTTTTTTTCCAAGATAGCTATCTCACAAGAAAGATCAATCCCTTTTTTCAAGCCAAACTCCCTAAGGTCTTCGATCCTCTTCTCTAACTCTATCAGCGGCTTTTCAAATTCCAGAGTAAGGTTCGTCATCCTACGTCTTGACGCCTCCCTCCATGGAGCGAAAGTAGAGATTCAAGAGTTTTTCTCATGTTTCGTCTGTCTACAATCATGTCAATTAACCCGTGCTCCAACGCAAACTCAGCAGTCTGAAAGCCCGGAGGCAGCTTTTGTCTTATTGTTTCCTCAATAACTCTCTGCCCTGTAAATCCGATAAGAGCACCGGGTTCCGCAATGATTATATCACCAAGCGACCCGAAGCTCGCGAAGACCCCTGCTGTTGTAGGATTAGTCATGACAGAGATGTAAAGCGTCCTTGTGGCGGACAGTCTGGCACATGCAGCCGCGGTCTTTGCCATTTGCATCAGAGAGAACATGCCTTCTTGCATTCTGGCTCCGCCTGAGGCGCAGAAAATTACCACAGGCACTCTTTGTCTGGCCGCTCTCTCAAAAAGCCGGGTGACTTTTTCGCCGACCACAGATCCCATGCTTGCACCTATGAATGAAAAGTCCATAAATCCGGCTAATACAGGATATCCTTCAATACTTCCTCTACCGGTAATAATCGCTTCGTCAAGTCCTGTACTGCCCCTTACAGCCTCAACCTTAATACCATATCCGGGAAACCCCAAAGGATCCACTGTAACGAGTTCTTCATCATATTCGACAAAACTATCGGCATCAAGAGTGATCGCTATTCTTTCGCGGGCAGATAACCTGAAATGGAAACCACAATCACTGCATAATCCCAGGTTCTCAGCAAGCTCCTTCTTATATAGGATTCCTCCGCATTTTCCGCATTTCGTCCAGAGGCCTTCAGGCGCCTCTTCTTGGACTGTACCTGCCTTTACAGTCACGAATTTTTGCTTGCCTTGAAAAATCCCTTTAAGATTAGGCATATAACCACTTACCTTCCAAAAGAACTGGTAATAAGCTCATGAGCCTCCTCAGCTTCGCTCTCCGGCACCAAAACCCCTACATTCCCGGAATCACCCATATGTGGCACTCCAAGAGTCCGCAAATTCACCAATAATCCCTCGTTCTCCAGCAATTCTTTGATCATCTCGGCAGTTGCTTTGTTAGGTGCAATATACACCACTGTCCACATTTGATGTCAACTCCTTTTTAGGCAGAGGGGCCTTGTTACATAATCCAGCGTCAATTCTCTATAGTAATTTTCCCGGCATGAGACACCCATAACTCAGGAGCGACAGATAAAATTGCTGCTCCGATAGGAGTAGCAATTCTTATGAACACCGGGATTTCCCCGGGATTGTCCTGTAGCTTCTTTTTGAGTTTCTGTAATCCTCCTTTGGTGATATTGTCAGCATCTATGGGGATTACCACTGCGTCCTGAGAAAAAGGAAGAATAGCGTTGGCTATTAGTTTTGTGTCATCTTCTCTCAGTTCAAGTCGTCCCTGGACAAGAACAATAGAATCTTCAGAAATAAAGGATGATGACTCCTCATATACCCTGGGAAATGCCACAACATCTATTGAACCGGTAAGATCTTCAAGCGTAAAGAAAGCCATGGGCTGGCCTGTATTTTTCGTAGTGACTTTGCGAAGGGACGTAATAATGCCGCCCACTGCAACTTCGTCACCATCCTTGTACTCTGATGATAACCCGGCTACCTGAACACTGCAATACTGTCTGAGTTGAGTCGCCACTCCCTGAAGAGGATGGCCTGAAACATAGAGCCCCAGGAGCTCCTTCTCCATCTGAAGCAGTTCTTTGTCACTAAACTCAGGTATGTCAGGCAAATCGATGTCGCTTTGCGCGAACTCCTCATCCTCAGCAAATAGGTCAAAAAACGAAGCTTGTCCTCTTTCCTTTTCTTTTTGACGGCGAGAACTCATCTCTATAGTCCTATCAAGCACAGCAAGAAGCGCTGACCGCTTCGCGCCTGTAAAATCGAAAGCGCCACAGCGTATAAGGCTTTCAATAGTCTTCTTGTTTACGTCATGAAGATCTACTTTCTCGCAAAAATCCGCGAAGGACTTGAATTCGCCTTTTTGCTCTCTGGCTGCAATAATCGCAGACACCGCGTTTCTGCCTACATTTTTCACAGCGCTTAGCCCAAATCTGATCCTGTCGCCGACTACAGTAAAGTCTTCCAGACTCTCATTTACGTCCGGCGGAAGAGTTTCTATCCCCATCTGACGACACGCGTCCACGTAAAACGCTACCTTCTCTGTAACAGCGGATACACTTGTGAGAAGAGCAGCCATATACTCTATGGGATAGTAGACCTTAAGCCACGCTGTTTGGTACGATATCAGGGAATATGCAGCGCTGTGACTCTTGTTGAACCCGTATCCGGAGAAGAATTCCATTAGCTCGAAAACCTGCTCCGCTGTATCCAAGCTCACTCCGCGCTTTACAGCGCCATCTAAAAACTTCTCTCTCTGAGCAGCCAAAACCTCAGGTTTCTTCTTGCCCATTGCCCGACGAAGAATATCGGCTTCTCCAAGGGTAAAACCTGCGAGCGTGTTTGCGACCTTCATGACCTGTTCCTGATATAGCATGTTCCCATACGTTTCCTTCAAGACAGGCTCAAGGTCAGGATGAGGGAATTCTATGGGCATTTCACCGTGTTTTTGCTTAGCGAAATCCTGGACACGCCCTAAGGGGCCAGGACGTCCCAAGGCCAATATAGCAATGATGTCTTCAAAACATGTAGGTCTGACATCCCTGAGAAGGCCTTGAAAGAGACTGCTCTCCAATTGGAATACTCCGAGGGAATCTCCGGAGCAGAGCGCCTCATACACCTTGGGATCCTCCAGGTCAATACTGTTTATGTCTATTGTCACACCACGGGTGCGATGAATGTTCTCAAGGGCCTTTCCAATTACTGTAAGAGTGCGAAGGCCGAGAAAATCCATTTTCAAAACGCCCAGTGCCTCTAAATCCTCCATGGCGTATTGAGTTGTAATAGTATCATCATTGCTCTTATAGAGAGGAATCCGCTCTGTAAGCGGATCCTTTGAAATCACTACCCCTGCTGCGTGAACAGACGCATGTCTCGGCATACCCTCTACTGCCTTCGCTGTATCAATAAGGTTCTTGATTCCTTCATCCTTTGTGTAAAGGTCCTTCAGCTCAGGTGATGCCAAAAGAGCCTTTTCGATAGTCATCCCAAGTTCAAGAGGGACCAACTTAGCTATTCTGTCTACTTCATTATAGGAGATATCCAGAGCCCGACCCACATCTCTTATAGCTGCCTTGGCTGCCATTGTGCCAAAAGTGATAATCTGGGCCACCCGATCCGCGCCATATTTCTCTGTTACATAGTCTATGACTTCCCCGCGCCTCTCATAGCAAAAATCCACATCAATGTCAGGCATGGTTACACGTTCAGGGTTAAGGAACCTTTCGAAAATGAGTCCGTATCTTATTGGATCTATATTTGTGATACCCAAGGCATAGGAAAGGAGACACCCGGGAGCTGATCCTCGGCCCGGCCCGACGTAAATCCCACGCTCCCTGGCGAATCTAATAAAATCCCAGACAATAAGGAAATAACCGGCGTACCCCATTCGAACAATAATATCCAGCTCGTAATTGAGACGATTCTCAAGTTCTTCCGTGATTTCTCCGTATCTTTTCTTAAGGCCTTCACGAGAAAGATACTCTAGGTATGTTTCCTCAGTAAAACCCTGAGGCACTGGAAAACGTGGCACTTCGGACTTACCGAACTCAAAGTCAAAATTACACTGTTCGGCAATGACAAGAGTATTCCGTATAGCTTCGGGAATATCTTTAAACTCAGCCTTCATCTCGTCAGCTGATTTAAAGTAGAACGCGTCAGTGGGGAATTTCAATCTGTCCTTATCTGTTACGGTTTTCCCTGTCTGAATACAGAGGAGCACGTCATGGGTTTTGGCGTCTTCTCTGAAAATGTAGTGGACATCGTTAGTTGCTACAATAGGTATATCAAGCTCAGATGAAAGCCTTACAAGCTCCTTGTTCACTTCACGCTGCTCGGGAATGTCGTTGCTCTGGACTTCGAGAAAGAAATTACCCGGGCCATAGATATCCCTGAACTGAGCAGCTTTGCGCTTTGCTCCTTTATAATCCCCCTTCATCAGCAATGAAGGAATCTCTCCGGCAAGGCAACCTGAAAGCGCTATAAGCCCCTCATTCCACATTTTCAAAGCCTCAACATCGACCCGAGGCTTGTAGTAGTATCCTTCGGTAAATCCTATACTGGAGAGCCTCGTCAAGTTTCTATATCCTACATCATCTTTGGCAAGCAGCGTAAGATGATACTGGTCGTCATCAATATGAGGAACTTTATCATGACGGGTCCTGGGAGCAACGTATAATTCACAACCTAAAATAGGCTTAATTCCATACTTCTTTGCAGTCTTGTAGAAATCTATCGCCCCGTACAGCACACCATGATCTGTAATTGCGCATGCGTCGAAGCCTAACTCATTAGCTCTTGTCATAAGATTTGGAAGTTTACATGCCCCATCAAGCAACGAATACTGGGTGTGCAGGTGCAAATGGACAAACTCGCCCATCTTACCCCCTCCTTTCACCCACTAACTATGTATAATCATACAAGTCATATATAACCTTGCAAGAACCGTGTCTAAATTATATCAGTTTTCGACCACCGGACAAGTTCCTCTGATATTTGCCTGCATATTATAGCCCTCAAAATGTCTTGGCCCCGGAAAATGAGCGGGAGCGCGTCTTAAAGCCTCCTAAGGCACACCACCCGCCCCCGCATTATCCTGTGTTGCACGGTTCTACGAACATAGCCTAGAGAGACTGCAAATGTCGGCTACCGTAAGGAACTCTCTTCATGGTCTTCCCCGCCGAACTCTTGAACTTCCCCTAACACTTCAGCTGCCTCTTCCTCATTGACTTCAGTCAAGAGCATATCAAGAAAATCCTTGTCTTCTGTGTCAAGATGCCTCTTGAATTGCCTCTTTGGGGGCCTCTTTTTACGGATGCCTGATGCCATCCTATATCACCGTCCTCACACAACAGTGTGCGCATCAAGCCCTCAGGTTATTATCAATTTCCTCATACAAGGGATCGAGGTCCAGTGCTGCCAGGCCCAATCTCTCTGCCAATTCCTCCACACTATACTCCTGTCCTCTCGAAAAGAGCTCCTTTAGGACTTCTCCTGTCTCCGGGTAAGCATACGCTCTCTCCCCGAATCTCTGAATAAGGAAGTTCCGTAATTGAGCCTCAAAAATCCAAGCCTTGAGGTACTGGGCAGCATAGAAGCAGTCATCCAAGTCATCAAGGTAGTAGACTTCAGGATGACGAATTTTTAAAGCGTAAGAAAGGATGCTTGCATATTCCCGAGGCATACGAGATAAGTCACCACCGCTGTGGAGTTGTAGTTCATATAAGAGTTTAGCTGCGTATCTCCTTAACATATACAGTTTCTTCAGCGTGCTGAATCTTATGTACTCTTCCAGACGTGAACCTTGAGTGTATTCTGAAACCCAATTCTCATTCATTGCAAGGTACTGGAAGAGAAAAGCATATGACTCCGTTACGGAATTATCCCCTAAGTATTTGTATTCAAACTCCTGCTCCGGCAAGACACTGCCGTAATGCCAAGCATGGCCGGCTTCGTGCAGAATTGTATGATAATCGTCATATCCCCCTCTAGGCATAACGACAAGCATGATGTTGTCAGGGACGTGGAGAGGAGCGCAAAATGCCCTTGGGGTTTTCCCCTCTCTGACCTCTGTATCTATATGGATATTGGGATAACTGTCATGGCCCAAGCCCATGGCGCAGACAGTGGCTTCCAGGCTTGTAACAAGCTTGGCTGCAGGGAACATCGAGTCAAATTCAATCCCTCGGAAAAGGTATGAGATATCATGGCGGCTGACATCCGCAAGCGGCATGTTCAGATAAGCGGATGCTGCCTTCTCCAGATTACGCGTGTAAACGCTGTCAGTCTCGTCTAAGAATTCCTCCATCTTATCGGATAGGGCGTCTAAGTCCAGGCCTTTAGTATCCGCATACAATGATCGATAATTCCCGTACCCGAGCTCTCCTGCCATGGAGTGGAGGCACTGAATGCGCTCCTCACGCAGAGGATTAAGTTTCTTCAGCACCTCTTGTCTTCCTGCTTCCAGCCCTTCACGGGCTCGGGCATTAGGTTCATTGGCAAGAATAACCGGAATCATGCGAAACGGGATTTTTCGGCCTTCAAACTCTACAGTCGCTTGCGCCTCGCTGGACACAATCTTGTCAGTCAACTCCCCGACAGCCCTGTCCATAAATCCGTCTGCCGCAAAAGCTGCAAGATATAACCTGCGTCTGGCAGTATCCGAAGAATCACTGTCTATATGATTGTCAGTCCCATGGTCTTGCCCAGCCGATTTGCCCATGATTATAGAATGTCTTAATGAACGAATAGGCTGCAGGAGCTGTAAGACTACCTCTTTTTCAAAGAGATCTTGGTAGTTCATGTATATTTCCGACACGTTCAGTGAATCCTTCAGTCCAGCGTGGTTCATATAGAATTCCTCAGTAAGTTCACATATAAAACTCTCGGCGCGATTTCGATATTCTTCCGGATCCATAACTAACACCCCTCATTTACCTGGAGAACACCGTCTCTAATTATCACTTTGTCGTCAATGACGAGTGTAGGTCGTAACATGATACCGTCAAGATGAACAGGCACATCGCAAGTCCCGCCGAACCCTATGTTATTTCCCAACGCAACGTGGACCGTTCCGAGGACCTTTTCATCCTCCAGGACTTCGCCTGTTATTATAGCACGATCATTCGTCCCTACACCAAGCTCCGCAATGTTCCTTGCAGGCTTGCCAAGATGAGCGATGCTCTCTTCCAATATTTCCGCCCCGGGCCCGCCTGTGATCTTTGTGACGTAACCGGACTCCACTTTCATACGGATCACGTCTTGTAAGGCGCCCACCCCTGACATGGCCCCGTCCATGACAAGCATGCCCTCTGTAGTTCCTTCCACAGGCGCAATGAAAGCTTCTCCTGCAGGAAGATTGCCGAAATCGCCCGGTTTATGATATATCCCGGTATCCGGCCGGCTTATGCGTCCCTCCAGCGACATGGTAATGTCAGTTCCGCAGGGAGTCGTTATCCTCGCTGACTTCCCAGCTGACAGAATCCCTGCCACTTGTGCGCTTAACTTGGCAATTCTCAAATAGTCGGCAGTCAGAGTCCTTATCATCGAGTCTTTGGTGATCCCGGGCATTGACGCGATTCTTGCTCCGGCAGAGTTTGCCTCACGCCGGGCAAGCGTGTGAGACAGTGATTTTGAGGTCGGCATGAGGATCACATCTACCGACTTCATTATGTCCGCAACAGGCCGAGGCGGTTCTTCACCGTCCTGAGACCTTGTGGTCATCTCCACAATAATGGCTTCCGCTCCCAGCTTCTTCGCCTCCTCCCAAAAAGCGTAGCCAATTTCACGCATTTCTTCATCAGTTATAACAAGCACGCTCTCCCCACGGGAAACCGCCATGCACTGAACAAGAGCTGAATAAGCTGCTTGTCCAAGATTTTTCTCGGGTAATGCCATTTCCATGTCCTCCTTGGCGCAAGTTGGGAAGCAAATCACAAAGACCGCTTCCATTGCCGGTATAGGTGATAATTTCTCCCTCATGCAGCCTTTTCCTTCATATGCGCAAGATTCAGCCTATCTTCGATCGGTTCGCAGTTTCGTGAAATCAATGGCCAACTGCACATAAACAAGGCAAAAGACAAGATAATAATAAAGAAAGACAGGCCCTAAACATGAGGGGAGATGAATCAAAATGGCAAAGAAAGTCACAAGAGATTTGTTTATTGATAGGAGGGTGGCAGTGGACCCTGTTCCCCTAACAGGCAAGAAGAAAGCCACGATAATGTATAAAGGATTATTGTCAGTGTCAGGAGCTGACTCGGTATATCTCTATTCAGGATATGATGATCACTGGGAAAACGCGAGCCTCACGCCAATGTCAAAAGTGGACGATTTAACCTGGACTGCCGATGTTTCAATCGACGAGAACAAGAAATCCTTCAACTTCTGCTTCAAAGACAGCGCGGATCACTGGGACAATAACAGCGGCCTGAATTGGGGAGTAGCAATTGTGTGATTAAGCACAATTGTTGGGGTTGCCGACTTGGGCAACCCCTTAGCCGGCAAATTTAAGGTATAATACAGGTGAGCACCTTAGCATAGGATAAAGCAGACGCACCTGTGCAAGTCCTTAGGTGGCTCACCGGAGGCGATACCATGTTTGGCTTACTCCCTATGATCCTGATATTCATCTTGTTACTGCCGGCGTTTTTCTTTCTTTTCTACTTTAACATCGCAGCCATATCCTTTACAAAACTGGGCCTATCCCCCCAAGGCGCAATGCTCTTGTTTATCTTCTCTTTAGTAGGCAGTGTAATCAATATACCTGTATCAAAGCAAAAAATCATTGTAGAAGAGAAACCTGAAATGTTTTTCTCATTTCTGTTTTACTACCCGCCGAAAGTACGACAACAAGTCATCGCCGTGAATGTGGGCGGTGCAATCATCCCCACAGTATTCGCCATTTATCTCCTGGGCAAAGTGCCGCTGATCCCTGCACTTATATCCACTGCCATCGTTGCATTGGCAGCCCACGCCATGGCTCGGGTCGTTCCCGGGGTAGGCATATCTCTCCCTGCCTTTATTCCACCGCTAGTAGCTGCAGGATCAGCGTTGCTCCTTGCAAGTGAATTTGCAGCTCCCATAGCCTACATAGCCGGCTCTCTTGGCACACTTATCGGGGCGGATCTTCTAAACTTAGAGAAAATCAAGAATATCGGGGCTCAGGTTGTGAGTATCGGCGGTGCCGGAGTTTACGACGGGATATTCCTGGTAGGAGTCATTGCAGCGTTTCTTGCAATTTGAGATTTGATGTTCATAAAAAAATAAATATGGTGGCCCCGACGGAATTCGAATCCGTGTCTTCGCCTTGAGAGGGCGATGTCCTTGGCCGCTAGACGACGGGGCCACATTAATGGATGCCTTATTCTTTAAATCGTAATGGTATTTTACCCCGGAGCATCTTGAATGTCAACACTCCTGCTCTTTGATACAAACTGCGATTTTGTTCTTGCCTTTCCGTTTGGCTTGGTAAAGGGCTGCGTCTGCCTTTCTTATCAAATCCTCTTCAGTGTCAGCGGATGTCGGATATGAGCTTATACCAATACTCACTGTCAGTTTGCCGCCCGGCAGCACTCTCTGATTAGGAATACTACGCCCTTCAATGGAAGCCCGAAGACGTTCCGCTGCCGTACGGGCTTCAGTTTCATCGGTTTCAGGGAGAATAACCGCAAATTCATCTCCCCCATAGCGGGCAGGGAAATCTATATCACGCACTGATTGCTTTATAACTTTGCCAAGTTCCCCAAGAACTTGGTCCCCGTCCAGATGTCCGCAGCAATCGTTGTACAGCTTAAAATCATCCACGTCAATCATGAAAAGAGACAGGGGACGCCCATAACGCTTTGCGCGCTTCAGTTCAGTGCTAAGCAGGAATTTAAAATATCCGAAATTGTAAAGACCGGTCTTCTCATCGGTAATGGAAAGCCTCTTAGTCTCTTCATATAGACGGGCCCTTTCGATAGCAGACGCCGCTTGGCTTGCTGCAATTGAAATAAGCTTTAATACGTCTTCACTGATAACCTTTACTTTACTGCAGCTAAGAGTAATTATCCCTATGGGCTTGCCTTCTGCGACCAGAGGAATTGACATCCAAGATTGAACGTGGTCATTTACCCCTTTTGCCGGCTTCCATCCGGGCTCTGTCTTAACGTCCCGGAAGACTAAAGGCGTACCGTTCTCAATTGCAGATTCTATTAGCTCGTGTCCGGAATTGAAATCATGAGATTTATACGCTTCAGCGTTAACGCCCATTGACAACTGAATTTGAAATTCCTTTTTTTCGGTGTCGGCAAGATAAAGATTGCAGGTATCATATCCCGTAACTTCCATGATTTTCCTTGCGATTACCCGGAGAGTGGTCTCCAGGTCAAGGCTGGAGTTTACAACCTGGGTGAGATCATAGAGAATCGAAAGCTCGTCAACTCTCTGCTTTAAGGCAGTATTCAGTGTCTCCAGCTCGCGGGTGTATGCTTCCAAGTCTGAGAATCTGGCGCTTTTTGACTCCATATACTCACGATAAGCAAGCCCGTAAGCCATCATGCTTTCCAGAAGCAAGCTAAAGGAATTGAGTATGATCTGAGGCCCCCTAAGAAGCGGCTTTTCTCCGGCGATAAGCTCCACAGCCTGCATGTGGATATCTACGATATCCTCCGGGCTGTACCCTTGCTCCACAAACTTCTTGCCGAGCCTGGAAGCTTTATAAAGAACCTTTTCGCTACTGTCATCGGAGAATTCCCGAATCAGATTCTTGTATTCTTCTTGAAGATGCTCCAGCACAAAATGTCCTCCCGGTATCACTATTATCTTCCTATGATGATCGTAGCGTCGTCCGTCTTGACGCCGTATTTCTTGCCTATGAGTTCTGCAGCTTGTCTTACAGATACTCCTCCGTCTCCGACCGGAAAATCCATTGAGTAATCTTCTTTCACACCGTCTGAGTGTAAGACAAGAGTATCTCCTGCATAATACGGCCACTTTGCCACATGGACTATCTTCGGGACGCGATAGCCTACAATACCTGCGGCAGGAATAGGACTCAATCGCTCATCGGAAAATACGAAAAGAGTAACATTACCAACGATCAGACTTGACCAAATGCAATCCTTAAGGTCCAAATGACACAGGCCAATAGCTGCCCCTCTGGTGCCTGCCAAGCCATTATGACATAACCTTAGCGCATCCCTTAAATCAACCTGAGGACCATATTCACTGACATACGCGTCAATAATGGATAAGGCCTTTAGAGAGGCTTCCCGAGCAGCAATGCCGTGTCCTAACCCATCAACCAATGCAATAAGCCAGCCATCCTCTATCTCCTTAATCAGGTAAGCGTCGCCTGACACAAGCTCCTCTTCTGCAGAGCGCGCAAACGTGCCGAATATCAAGCCTTCCACTTCCTCGCGACAATGGTAGTTCCTTGTCCAAGCTTAGAATCAATGCGGAAGGTGTCCATGAGACGCTTTGCCCCCGGTAAACCCGCACCTAAACCTCCTGATGTGCTATATCCGTCAGTCATTGCAAGCTCAACATTAGGAATGCCCGGCCCGTTGTCTGCCACCAAGATCTCCAGGCCTTTCCGCCCTCCCTCGCAAAGAACGCGAATTGCAATTGACCCATTTTTCGCGTAAAGCACGACATTGCGAGCAAGCTCAGAGATGGCGGTAGCAATACGCACCTGATCAACGGTGGAAAACCCTAATTCTTTGGCAATTTCTTTAGCACACCGGCGGGCAGCAATAATATCCAGTTCGTTCTCTATACTTGACGTGCGTTCAAGCATTAACTATCATCGCTCCTTGCCGGCATTTCTCAACTTGTCCAACCCTTTCTGAAGATTAAGAGCAGTGTCAACACCTTCTAAGTTAAGCCCCATCTCCACAAGGGTAATAGCTACAGCCGGACTCATCCCTGCGATTACTACAGGAACCCCCATTAATCCAGCAAGCCCACGGATGTCAATGAGCGTCTTGGTGACAAAGCTATCCACCACATCCAATACTGTCAGGTCTATGATAAGTCCCCTGGATTTTGGCTGCATAATCTTATTAAGCAAGGCTTCCTTGAACTCGATCACGTCCTGATCATGCAGAGAGCCCTGGACTGAAGCAATCCAAAAGTCATCTATCTTAAGAATCGGCACCTGTTGATGCATCAGGGCCACCTCCGCCAACTCGTCTCAGTTCATAGTTGTGCCACTTGAGAGCAAGCTTAAGCCCGGCTTGGAGCGAGTTCTTCGTGACTATGCTCCCGAAGTCAATGCCGAGTTTCACAATAGTCTGGGCAAATTCAGGCCTAATACCGACTATGATGCATCGCGCGCCCAGAAGACTTGCTGCCTGAACAGTCTTTATTAGGTGATGGGCTACTTGGGTATCTACAATAGGAACTCCGCTGATATCAATGAGAACCGTATCAGCCTGGGCTTCCACAATTCCGTTTAATAGATTATCCATTATCTGCTTTGCACGTCTTGTGTCTATAGTTCCTATGAGAGGCAACACAAGTATCCCGTCTAACAGAGGTATGACAGGAGTTGAGAGCTCAAGGAGGTACTCCTTTTGCTTCTCGATTACTTCTGCCTGCGCCCTGATGATTGACTTAGTAAGAATTATCATTGTCTTATCCAGATACTCTTTGATATGTCCGGCAATCCGAGATGCCCTGTTCGCGTCTTCCCGGTACTTGGTTCTTGCTGCTTCTTCTGCACTTTTCATAAGAATTTCGATGATCCTCTGTATTGGCTCGACGTTACGTCCATACCTGACAGCTTCTCTGGATAAGCTTCCCACTACCTCGCCTGTCTTGGCCATGGTATCACTTTGCATATCTTGGAGCAACGCGCTCCAGAGATGTTCGAAGACTTGCTCTCTATTCTGCCGGTAGCTTTCATCCGGCTCAAGAATGGCATCCTTTGCTGATAACTCAATACATTTACCTATTATTTCGTTTCTTGAATCAGTCCAAAAGCCTACGATTTCTTGTTCCACTTGAAGGCCTCCCGATAGTTGCATTGATTTAACAAAATATGATAATATTTCCTCCCAAGTTTACCAGTTGTAATTACCTGAAGCAAGTGACAGTCTGCAAGTTATATAGCATAGGTTAGGCAGATGAAATCGGACAAAGAAGGCATTTCCCGATGTCTCCGGCCTTACCCTGTGAAGCAGCAGTTGGCCTCCTTCAAAAAGCTCTGTTATCTGCAACTTGGAACCGGACTCCTTGAGACACCCGAGAATATTTAGCTTAGTGAGCCTATTTAAAGAAAAGCCTTACGAAAACTGAAGCTTCAGAATCAGACACAAAAAACCTCCTATACAGCCCTTCCGCCTCATTGCCGAGGCGCCGGAGGCACTGACATAGGAGAGTCAGGCAAGAACATTGGCTGGGGAGGGAGGATTCGAACCCCCGCATACAGATCCAGAGTCTGCTGTCCTACCCCTAGACGACTCCCCAGCAAAGTATTGAATTTACTCTCGAAGCCAAAGGCTTTAAGCCTCATCTCAGCAAAGAAATTTTAACATACACAAACGTAGAGATCAAGTTCATAACTGTCGCAGCTTCCGAAGAGCTGAGTCAATCCTCTTGCAACAAGTATCCTTTCCCAGAATTTCGATAACCTCGAAGATTCCCGGGCTCACAGACCGCCCTGTCAAGGCTACGCGAAGAGGATGGATGACTTCTCCTGCCTTTCGCCCAATTTCTTTGGCATATCCTCTGATGACTTGTTCGGTAGTCTGTCTGTTAAAGGGGCTTATCGCCTCAAGCCTGACCTTGAGTTCCCGAAACATTTCAGGCACGTAGTTGCGGGTTAAGAATTCCTGAAATGCTTCTTCATCAAAGGTAACTTCTTCGGTAAAAAAGAAATCTCCCTGATTGACGATATCTCTGACTGTTCGTATCCTCTCTTTAAGTATGGCGACAACCGCCTGAATCTTGGTCAATTCTTCATCACTTGGCTCAGACGAAACCAAACCGGCCTTAGACAAATGGTCTATAGCTAGCTTGGTAAGGGAATCAGTGTCTGTTTCTCTGATGTAATAGCCGTTCATCCACAGCAATTTGTCAGGGTCAAAGATAGCCGGATTCTTAGATACCTTGTCCAGTGTAAATTTCTCGATGAGCTCTTCACGGCTAAAAATCTGCTGTTCCGCATCGTATGCCCATCCAAGGAGAACCAGGTAGTTCACAAGGGCGTCAGGGAGATACCCTGCGTCCCGGTATTGAGTAATCGAAGTGGCCCCATGCCTTTTACTCAGCTTTGTCTTGTCTTTCCCAAGTATCATTGATACATGAGCAAACTCCGGAAGCTCAAATCCTAAGGCTTTATACATCATGATCTGTTTCGGGGTGTTAGGCAAATGCTCGTCAGCGCGGATTATATGTGTAATCTTCATGAGTGTGTCGTCAACTACCGCAGCGAAATTATAGGTAGGGTACCCATCAGACTTCACGATGATGAAATCATCAATGAACTCGTTTCGAAAGATTACTTCGCCTCTGATAAGATCCTTTACAACCGTCTCCCCTTCTCCTACTCTGAACCTTAACGCAGGCCGCCTTCCTTCAGCCTCTTTCGCCCGCCTTTCTTCAGGTGAAAGATCCCTGCACTTGCCAGAATATCCAGGAGGCTTCCCTTGCCTCATAGCGGCCTTGCGGGCTTCGTTGAGTTCCTCAGGCGTGCAGTAGCAAGGATAAGCATAGCCGGACTTGATAAGCTTATCCGCATATTCTCTATAAATATCCAGCCTCTCAGACTGGAAGTAGGGGCCGTAGTCCCCTCCGACTATGGGACCTTCATCCCAGTCAAGCCCCAACCATTGCAAGCTGTCGATAATTGCATCTGTTGAAGCCTCGGTAGATCTCTCCACATCAGTGTCTTCAATCCTGAGAATCAATGACCCACCGGTATGCCTCGCAAAAAGCCAATTAAACAACACCGTGCGTGCGCCTCCGACGTGAAGATAACCTGTCGGGGACGGAGCAAACCTTACTCTAATTCCACTCATAATCAGACTCCCCTTAAAACGCCTCATTGCCTTGCATTATATACCAGCATTAATGCGCGTTCAAGGGATAGACGGGGGGCAATAACGACGAAGATACCTATCTAAACTGAGCTTCTTCACCGCAATGTATCTCGTAACTCCAATTTCGCCCTGAATTATTGTCCCAATTGCCTGCATCATCGGCAAAGCAGAATTGCAGTCTGGAACACTGCTCAACGGGAATCTCAACACGAGCCTCAAAAGCCCCGTCTTCCACTTTGGACATGGGGATATCGCATATGCCGCTCCATTCATTATGTCCGTAACCCATGCGTAAGGTCAACCGGCCGGCGCCTGCTTTGGCCAACATTCCGGTGTACTTGATACTTATGTGATCCCCTGCGGCAATCGGAGTCGGAGATACATATACCCCGTCATCCACCCAAGGAAAGTCCGGTGCGCCCTGTGCCGTGTTGGTCTTTTCAGTGAGATCTTCGGCAAACTCCTTTGCAATCTCAACGTCAGGTCTTCTCATCTTTTTACTGACCCAGTCAATTATTCCTGCCATAATCCCAGAGAACCCCCTTTGCTACGATAATTCTCATAAACTATGTACATAGTCTCTCTGAGCCGCGAAAAGAGTATAAGTGCAATTTCAACCTCAGGTGCTCATAGCGAGAAAAGCAGGTTATATCAGGTTTATCCTTCATCTTCAGGCTGCCCTGACTTTTCCTTAATATCTATAAATTCTTTTAGCTCAACTGCTTTAAACCTTTTTAGCCTCGCCATAACCCCGCTGAAGCTTTTCTCGTTAAGCAAGAGATATGCAGCAACGCCTATCAGCACCAGGAGGATTATCCATACGATGGTGGAAGTTGCAGTACTCCCTTCTCTCCTGGCATGACGTGCTGCTTCCCCCTCTGCGGTACGGCCGGCAGGGGTCACGCCGTAGAGAACAGCAGGAATTGAATTGATAAAATTTACCATGACCCGCTCCGCTGCCTCTTTGCTGTTTTCATGGGAACCCATTTCGAAAAGCAAAGCCCTGGGAGAAAGGTCTTGATTGAAAGTAGCGTCTCCATAGAATATGCCTCTCACGAACCCTGGAAACTCCTTGTCCGCATAGCTTTTCAGGGCAAACGCGAACTGCTCGTTGGCTTTGAGATTCGGGTTCTGTCTGCCGAGAACAATCATGACTTTAGCGCCTGGCTTGCCCATTACAGTGGTGGCGTAAGCACTGAGAGGAGCAGCGTCTCTATGAAGATCAAGGATAGCGTCGGGGTTCTTTTTGAGCAGAGAAACAGCTGTACGCCTTGACCGAGCATAAGCTGAACCGTCATGAGGCAAATGCGATTCCCATGAATGGATGCTTTTCAGACCTACGGAATTCTTCAGACTGGCTGAGATAACCGCGCCTACACCATAGACATCGCCATGTGGAGTAACTGATGATGAACCGCTTGTAGGAATGTACGATTCGTCACTGTGTGTATGATAAATCGCAATAAGGTGCCCTGTAGGCACACGGGATGACCCGGCCGGTATCGCAGTACGCGCAAATCCCAGCTTCAGACACATGGCAGCTTGGAAGGCCATGGCATGGGCTTGCATGTCCACTGTACCGATGAATCGAGCCCAGGCTGTATGCCCCTCTACCAGATACACACGATACCTGTGGTTTTCTTCATCGACAAACTCATCGCCCGGTGACACAACATGGCAGGTTTCCAGCAATACTCCTTTTGTGTCCTCGTCAATTACAGTGTACCAGTGCGACGTATCTTCGTCTCCTGCCCAAACCGTCCATGTCCACAGCAAAAGTGATACCGTAAGAATTGCAATAATGCAAGCAACCCGTTTTGCCAAGGTTATCCTGATCCCTTCCCATACAGGTTTCGCTACTTCTCTGCCACCCGCTCTTACTTTTATAGTATGGAGTATTCATGGCAAAAAGATGAATCTTTATGGGTCGGGAATTTTCAAGAACTTTTTACCACGGACCGGAGCCGTGGGATGAGAGTATCAAGCCTTTCTTACGAGAGCCTTTGCCCTCTCTTCAGCAGTCTGCAGGACCTCCTGTTCATCTATGCCGGTTAGGACGCCGTCCTCCATGACTAATTCACCGTTGATGATAACAGTTGTGACATCACTTGCTCTTGCAGAATAGACGATATGGGATGTCAGATCATGCTTAGGATACATATGCGGCTTATTCATATCAAGCAAGATTATGTCAGCTTTCTTGCCGGGTTCAAGGGAACCTATATCAGAATCCATTCCCATCGCCTTTGCGCCCCCGAGGGTAGCCATAGTCAGGGCTTGCTCCGCAGGAATCACAGTCGGATCATTGTTTGCGACTTTATGGAGGAACGCTGCCAATCTGGCTTCTTCAAGCAGATCCAAATTATTGTTGCTGCAAGCTCCGTCCGTGCCCAGTCCTACTTTCACGCCTGCTCTCAGCATGGCAGGAACAGGGGCTACTCCGGACGCTATTTTCATGTTGCTGCCGGGGTTATGGGCGACCCCGACCCCCTTTGAACTGAGTATTTCAATATCCTTTGCCGAAACATGAACGCAATGTGCAGCAAGGGTCCGAAACCCGAAAAGGCCGATGCTGTCCATGAGCTCAATGGGAGACATGCCGCCGTGCTTGGCTCGGGACTCTTCCACTTCTCCCAATGTCTCCGACAAATGTATGTGCATGCCTACCCCAAGTTCCTCTGCGGCTTCCATTACTTTCTCAAGGAAGTCCACGGGACATGTGTACGGGGCATGAGGGCCCAACATGGTTGTTATGCGGCCGTTCGCAGCTCCATCCCAGGTTTGACATAATTCTATGTTCTCTCTGAGAGCTTGCGAGGAATCAGGTGATGTAGCGATAAGCCCCCTGGACAGACAAGCGCGGATACCCGAATCCCTCACCGCCTTCGCAGTATCGTCCATGAAGAAATATTGGTCCGCGAAGGTAGTAACGCCTGCCCTAATCATTTCAACGCATGCAAGCATCGCGCCCCAGTACACGTCTTCTGAATCCAAGTGGGCCTCGATAGGCCAGATCTTCTTATTTAACCAGTCCATGAGAACCATGTCATCGGCATATCCCCGGAGAAGAGTCATAGCTGCATGGGTATGGGTGTTGACAAAACCCGCAAGGGCTATCAGGCAAGACGCGTCTATACGCTTCCTGGCATTACGGAATTCCAAAGGAGCGGGTGATGGACCTGCATATGCAATCCTTTCACCGTCTATGGCAATAGCTCCTTCATCCACGACTGCCATTTTCTCATCAGAACCTCCAAGGCCGGGAGATATTATAGTCGCGCCTTCAATGAGGATATCTATTCTCTTCACACCTACAGCCTGTGACATATCAATTCCTCCGTTCTTCTTAATCTTAACTGTCGACTCAGGGACAAAGTGGAAGCCTGTCCACATACAAAGGCCTAATTAATAAGCTGAGAAAGCTCACTGATAGCTTTTCCGGCCCTTGCCAACTCCAAAACTGAGAGCAAGTACCAGCCCTTTTCCCGATACGCAAGGCCTAGCAGGAGATGAGTATATTCATTGGAAGGATCTATTGCCAGCGCAGCTTTAAGAACATCAATAGCCTCATCCATCCTGCCATCTTTCGACAGACTATACGCATAGTAATGATGAACCCACACATTCATGGGATCAAGCTCCATGAGGGACCCGAAACAATGGAGGGATTTCTCATAATCGCCGAAAGCGTAATACGCGAAAGCCAACAAGTTAAAGCTTACAATGTCATTAGGCGAATTCTCAAGTCGCTTGCTATTCTCATGTATCACTTTCTTCCCGAACTCATCATAGCCGGAAGCTTCAATAACCCGAAACTCACGGGTGGCTTCAGGAATCATGCCGAGATTCGCGTAAGCTACAGCTGACATCAAGTGGGCGTTGAGATCCTGTTGAGGATTCTTGCTTGCGTTTTCCAGAATACTGTTCCAGTCCACCAAGGAGCCCGCACAGTGCGCATTCCCTGCTTCAACATGAAACATCGCCCATTGAAGCAAAAGAAAGACCAACACAAGAGCCAAAGCCGGCAGTACAACACAGAGTGCTATCCGTCCAGGGATGGCGTTATGTCTTCGGTCTTTTCTACGGATTACGGTTTGATGCCGGATATCGGAATAACGCATGTTTAAGGTCCCTGCCTATGATACTACAGCTTTTCCGGTTTTACGGCATGAGCAATCCATGCATAGCCTGTCAAGATCGTTTGCTTACGGAATACCCGTATTGTCCCAGCTTTCTGCCGATACTGTAATAGTCGGGACCTACATATGTAAACAGGTCCAGGTTGCTCATATTGACCCTTCCTTCAGGAGTAAGGACGCCGTCGCGAACGTAGGCAGCTACTACCTCTCCTATGAAGAGCTCGTGGCTGCCAAGGACTATCTTATGCCTGACTCGACACTCCATGTTAATGGGGCATTCGTCGATGTAATGACACCCTGTCTCATCGCCTTTCACAGGAGTCAGACCGAGCTCTTTGAATTTGTCTACATCCCTGCCTGATACATTGCCACAATAGTCAGTGGCATAAAGGGTCTCGTTGTCAGGGATATTTACGCAAAACACCCCGGTTTCCTTGATTATGCCATGGGAGTATCTCATGAGATTGATTGCTATGGACACCATAGGCGGTGTCCCGCAAGCCACGCCTGTCCACGCCACTGTAATAATATTAGGACGCCCGTCACTCCCGGTGCAACTAACAGGAACCGCAGGAATCGGATAAAGGTAGTTTTTCAGTTTAGCTCTTGTCTTGGACATTGGAAGTATCTCTCCTTACAATCATACTTAACAGCATAGTCAAATCGTCCGGCGCTGACTGCACTTACAACATAACCCCTAATTCCTCATGAAATCGAGTCAGGATATGACGATTTGAGAAATCTGATGAGGGGAACTCCGATAAGTATCACTGCTGCTGCTTCAGAAATACCTATGCTAAGCACAAATACCCAGTAACTCGCCTTCGTCTCTGCCAAAAAGCTAAGATATGCGCTGACAATAAGCGCATTAAGCGCTATGGGCCAGAAGTACGCGATAATGCTCTTCCTTGACACCCTGGTAAGCACAGCAGCCAATAATGTCGTGAGGCTGCCTAACACAATATCCAGGATCCCGTAAGGCCCGATGATATTAGCCAAAAGGCACCCGACGAATAACGCAGGCACAGCTTCAGGATAGAGTATCGGAAGCACGCTCAATCCTTCCGCCACCCTGAACTGGAGTTGCCCGAAACTAATCGGAGCAAGGGCATACGTCAATCCGACGTATATTGCTGCAATTACACCTGCACGCACAATTCTTCTTAATGTTTTCTCTCGTCCGCAACCTGCTCTTGATTCCAATGACACACATCCTTGCCGAGTCAATGCATATGTCATGTCCCTTATATCTTGTGTAATATTCTCCTTTTGCTCCACAAGTCCTTCGTACGAGCTATCTTGGAATCTGAGTTGTCGGATAAGGCATAAAAAGCTCAAACTATTAACCATTGGCAAGCTTTTAGCATACCGGTCGCCATATCATTCGTTTCCGGGCCAAAGCGCTCTAAAATCATGCAATATCGCTATAGACAACTTTATCATAGGAGAGTAAACTCAACTACTGACAAAAGCGGGCGCCATAGGAAGGCGGCTTGGAGGTGATCATGGGGCCTGTGAGGCTTTTCGGTAAAAGCCGAGCAGGGTGGCAGAAAACCTTGGTCTACCGAAAAGGCGGATGTTTTCCGTCTGTGACAGAAGCCTGAGTAATCATCAAGTGCTCTTGAGAGTGACATAACCATAATTGGAATGAGAGGGATGACCATGGGATTTGTTGTAGGTCTCGCCTACAATTTAAAGAAAGACTGTCCCGGGTCCGACATGGAAGTTGAAGACGCTGACGCCGAATTCGAAGAGCAATCAACGGTAGACCGTATAGCTAAGGCGTTACGGGCAGGTGGGCACCGTGTTGTCAAGATACCGTATCGCCGCGGACTTCTTTCCAGATTGCAAAAGCTCAATGTAGATATTGTGTTCAACATAGCGGAAGGTTGGGAAGGCAGATGTCGTGAAGCAATTGTGCCTGCCATCCTTGAATCCCTCGGGATTCCGTATACAGGCTCAGATCCTCTTACACTTGCAGTCTGTCTTGACAAAGCTGTAACTAAAGCTATTGTTTCTGCAAGCGGCATCCCGACTCCATGGTGTCTAAAAGTAGACAGCGTGAATGAACTGAACAATTACGAAACTGATTCCCTAAACTATCCGCTTTTTGTGAAACCTGCATATGAAGGTTCCAGCAAAGGCGTAAGGAATTCCTCCAAAGTCACGGATTACCAAGGCCTTATTGCCACGGTAAACTGGATAACAACTGTTTACAAACAGCCTGCGCTGATAGAGGAGTTTCTGCCCGGACGTGAATTCACCGTAGGGATAGTAGGGAACCAAGAAATGACAGTCTTCCCTATAATGGAAGTTCGCCCTGTGGTTGAGACAGGACCGGAATCGTTTGTATATTGCTATAACACCAAACACAATAACTTGGAACAATTCCTATGTCCTGCGCCGGTTACAGATGAACTGGCAGTTGCTATCCGGGATGTAGCCATAAGATCATATCGAGCCCTTGAGTGTCGTGACCTGGCTAGGGTAGATGTCAGACTCGACAGCTCGGGAGTCCCGAACTTTCTGGAGATTAACCCTCTACCAGGTCTCTCTACTGTCAGCCTTTTCCCGATCACAGCCATGGCAAGCGGACTCTCCTTTGAGGAGCTTGTCTGGCAAATCCTGGATGTAGCAGCGACAAGAGCAAATGTAGCTGCACGCAAGGCAGCCCAAGTTCAAACCCATGAGATAATCGCAGAACAGCGTCGGAAGACAGTGCCGCTGCACGGATAGGGACAGGGTAGAGGCATTGTAAAGTTCATAGAACTGTCAAGGAAGAGCGCCGGCACAAACTCAACAGAGGCCGGCGCTGATATTGTACACTAAGTGATGCACCATCAGTCTGTGCTGCCTTTTCTCAAGCCGCTTCCTTTACCGTGTTAGGCTCTGCCAAGGCTTACGCCGGTCTACGACGTACACCCCGGGCTCATTTTGAAAAAGCATGCTCGAGAACGAATCAGTACGTGCATACCTCCAAGAGAATTCTATCGTCAGACAGTCTCTCGCCCTTAGCGTCATGAAAGCGTTCAAGAAGATCAGATACAGTCATTTCTGACCTCTCAGGGTCACTTACATCCAAGACAATTTCGCCTTCGTGCATCATTATCGTCCTTGTCCCCACTGCAAGAGCCAAGCGAAGGTTATGGGTAACCATCAGCACAGAAAGGCTGCCTCGCCTGACAATATCACAGGTAAGCTCCTGAATCTCCTGGGCAGTCCTCGGATCGAGGGCTGCAGTATGCTCATCGAGAAGCAGCAATTTCGGTTTGGAAAGCGTAGCCATAAGTAGGGCTAAGGCCTGCCGTTGGCCTCCGGAGAGGAGCTTCACAGGCTCAAGAAGCCTGTCTTCCAAGCCAAGGCCGAGAGAAGACAACTGCTGCCTAAAGTAGTCTCTGTCCTTTGCTGAAACTCCTTTGGATAACCCACGGCGCAATCCTCTTTTCAAAGCCATGGCCATGTTTTCTTCAATAGACATGGATCCTGCAGTTCCCTGCATAGGATCTTGGAACACCCTGCCGATAACCGAAGCACGCCGATATTCAGGCAAATACGTGACATCCTGTCCGTCGATTACTACTTGGCCGCTGTCTACAGGGAAAACCCCTGCAATTGCATTAAGAAGCGTAGACTTTCCCGCCCCGTTGCTTCCAATGACTGTTACAAAGTCGTTAGGCTGAAGGCTCAAGGAAACGTCCTTAAGAGCCATCCTTCCGTTGCCTGCGCTTGATTGGAATTTCTTATACAGAGATCTCAGTTCCAGCATGCCTTGAAGCCTTCCTCCCTTCAGCGCCGATACCAGATTTGATGGATTTTCCTGACAGAGCTGCTATTACCAGTAGTGCAGTGACGAGTTTAAGATCTGTAGGCGCAAAACCAAGGCGCAAAGCAAGAAACACACAAAGTCGGTAGGCTACGGAACCGATGATTGCTCCTAAAGTCCCCATACCAACGGATTTCGGAGGGATAATTGCCTCTCCGATAATCACTGACGCGAGTCCGGCCACAACTGTGCCGACACCCATACCGATATCGGCAAACCCTTGATATTGAGCTACAAGCGCTCCTGACAGCGCTACTTGCGCGTTAGCAATGCCGATGCCTACGATTTTCATTGAATCTGTGTTTACTCCAAGGCTCCTGATCATTAGCTCATTGTCACCTGTCGCCCTAAGCGCAAGCCCAAACTCTGTTCGAAGGAAGGTATCCACCATTAACTTGAGAATGACAATTACTATGCAGAACAGGAGGAATGCTGAGAGCTTCGGAGAAATCCCCATATCCTCCATGACCGTAAGAACCGTGCCCGTCCTTAACAGAGGCAAGTTTGACCTGCCCATAATCCTGAGATTCACCGAATAGAGCGCGGTCATAGTAAGAATTCCGGCCAGAAGGTTGGAAATTCTAAGTTTTGTGTTAAGGGCGCCGGTTGCGGCGCCTGCAAAGAATCCTGCAACCGGCGCGCACAACGTCGCTATCAGAGGATTCACTCCTCCAATTAGCAATCTTCCGGCGATAGCTGCGCCCATAGGGAAGCTCCCGTCAACTGTCAAGTCCGGGAAATCCAAGACCCGTGAAGTAAAATATACCCCTACTGCCATTACTGCATATACAAGGCCTTGCTCCAAGACCCTGAACATTGCCCCCAGAGCTGAACTCACCTTATCACCTCATAAGCCTCGTCAATCAAGTCCTTGGAGACTGTAACTCCCATCTTGTCCGCTGCTGCCAAATTCACGGCTATTTGGATATCCTCGAGATACTCTATGGGAATGTCTTTAGGCTCTCTTTCCCCTTTGAGGATTTTCTGAGCTATGTCAGCAGTCTGCATTCCGAGAACGTAATAGTCTATTCCTACGGTCGCAAGAGCACCTCGTCTGACACCGTCAACCTCACCTACGATTACCGGAATCCGAAAATCCTCTCCTACCTTAATAACAGACTCCAGCGCGGAAACAACTGTATTATCTGTGGGCACGTAAATTGCGTCCACCCTACCCACCAGTGACTGAGAAGCTTCATAAACCTCACTGGAGGAACTCACAGTCACTTCAACAAGCTCAAGCCCGAGGCTTCCAGCAGCCTCACGAGCAAGATCCACTTGCACAAGGGAGTTTGTCTCGCCTGCGTTATATATTACTCCTACGCGCTCTGCCTCAGGAGCTATCCGGGTCAAGAGCTCCAGCTGCTTCGCTACGGGAGTAAGATCAGATGTACCTGTAACATTGCTTCCGGGCTCTTTGACAGAGTCAACTAACCCTGCAGCGACCGGGTCAGTTACAGCAGTTATCAAAATGGGAATGCTTTGAGTGGCTTTAGCTGCTGCCTGAGCTGTAGGCGTAGCAATAGCAAGGATCATGTCCACGTTCTGAGACACGAAGTTTCCGGCAATAGACTGGGCAATAGCCATATCCCCTTGAGCGTTCTGTATAATGAACTCTACGTTCTCTCCCTCTTCGTAGCCTAACTCAGCCAAACGCTGAATAAATCCGTTTCTGGACGCGTCCAAAGCCGGGTGTTCCACAATCTGCATAATACCTATTTTGGTGACAGTGGGTTTCTTAGTAAACCGAGGCAACGCGAAGGCCACAACTGCAATTACCGCAACCGCTCCTACTATAGTAAGCACCTTGGTTATTCTTGATTTTTTGGATGCCATTTAAATCCCTCCGATAAATATAAAATAATGGATTGCTGCAATAATCCCCGATATAGTCTGATTCACTCATGGCATCCATCCCCCCCATCAGTACTCAACCACCCGTTCCACGAGGAACTCTCTTTGCATACTTTTAAGACAAGAGATGTTTCAGAGCTTCGTATCCCAGGCATCTTCCTCAGTGTTTGAGTAAGAAATGTATAGAGCTCATCATTGGAGCTAAAAACTGCTTCCACCATAACATCGTGAGCGCCGGCTGAGACAGCCACATATCTGACTTGCGGCGCTTCCGCAAGTTGAGCTACGACCTTGTCAGGTGAATCTCCCTCAACATCAAGGCCGATTATGGTGACAAAGTTCATGCCCACCTTAAAAGGATCCACAACAGCTTTGATTTCGACTATGCCGTCCTCTACAAGGCGCGCCACTCGCTTTCTTACAGTGCCTTCAGCTACCCCTAATTCTTGCGCGATGAATGTAAAAGGGATTCTACCGTCATTCTTCAAGTAAGAAAGAATAGCCATATCCAGTTGATTCAATACAGGAGACCCTCTCATGAACTCCGCCCCAATACCTGCTATTATTTGCGTATATCGTAATAAATTGCCTACATATGTGCGTATAAGGTAATATAAGCTTTTCTATTCGACGAATATGGTAATTATCCTTCTTGGTGAGAAAAAATATTTTAGGGATGTAAGAAAGTCACATGGAACGGGGAGTCCTCCGCCTTAGAAATCTCCGCCGGTCGGTTGAAGGAGGACTGATTTCCAAGGTGTCTTTCAAGGTGTCCATGAGGAAATTATATGAAGAAATCACGATGACACCGGAAAGCCCGTAGAGAACGGCAGCTCCCCAAAAGGAACTGGCCACCCCGAAGGCGCTGCCCAGATACCCCCCGAGTAACGGTCCGAGAACAGACCCTACTGAGGACATGGCGTTCATTACGCCAAAGACAGTACCGCGAACTTCCGGCTCCACTGCCTGCGCTACAAGGACATTGATTGCTACAGACATGGCTACGCTTGGAGCGCCTGAGATAAATCTAAAAGCACCCAGGCTGTATACAGACTGAGAAAAGCCCTGCAACATAACACAAACTACAAGAAGAAGCAAGCTGTCCTTTAGCATGGCCACGTAATTGCCTCTCCAATACCTTCCCACCAGTGGGGCGGAAATTGCAGTTGCGACTCCGAATAATGTCGCAATGATGCTTGTGGCAAAGGCTGCATTGGCAGTTGACAGTTCTTTGATTAGAAGCGGCAAAGTAGGCCGAATACAAGCCGTGCCTGCCTGCATAAAAACCAAGATGCCAAATAGAATCTGTAAGACAGGTATAGAAATAGTCTCTCGCATACCTTTGATGATGCCGGTTTGTTCTGTTACAGAGACTCTTTTCTCCTTCACGATGAACACAGCAATAAGAGTAGCTATGGCCGGCATTGCTGCACACGCCACATAAGTGCCGTTAAGTCCAAACACTGACACAAATACTGCACCCAGAATCGGGCCTGCTATTGTTCCAATTGCCATTGTCGTCTGTAATAGTCCCATGGCATAGCCAAGCTTCTCATTGGGTGTGGTAGTGGCGATCAGCATAGTCGCAGCAGGGATATATCCTGAAAGTGCCCCGGTAATAGCCTTAAGCAACAGAATTTCAAGGTGGCTTTTGGCAAACCCCATAAGCCCATACGTTATGGTAAGAACCACACCTGCGCGAATTAACATTATTCGCTTACCATATCTGTCTGATAACGAGCCCCATACAGGCGCCATTATTGCTGAGGTCAACGCAGCGACGGAGAAAGCTGCGCCTGACCAAAATGACGCATCAGCTGCTGTTCCAAGCTCTGACATAAGGATAGGCAGGAAAGACGCAACTATAATGTCTCCTGCCTGGATAAGAGCGCAACCTATACATAAAGCAAGCAAATTGCGGCTGGATTTCACATTGCCACTCCTTGTCAAACATCGCCTTCATATGCTTTCCCGGGACAATTATTTCTCTACACGGGGTTTCGGAAGGCTTGCTTATCAATGCCTACATTTATCATAACATACCTATACTACTCAACCAGGCCATGTTTAAGCAAGCCCCAAAGTCTGAGAAATTGCAGTTGAATTATGCCGGATACGGCAAGGATTCCAGCTTGTTTCTGGCCACACCATAAACACTCATGTACTCAGCTGCTGAACGGTTCCATGAGAAATCATGGCGCATAGTGTTTTCCACCAAAGACATCCATTTCGTTCTGTCTCGGTAAACGCTGATTGCGCGTGTCACTGCATGGAAAAGTGCATCAGCTGAATACTCTGCGAACGTAAATCCGTTTCCTGTCTGTCTTTCAGGTTCATAGTCGGTTACAGTATCAGCAAGCCCGCCTGTACTCCTTACAATGGGAACTGTACCATAGCGCATACTGATGAGCTGCCCTAATCCACAGGGTTCAAAGCGGCTTGGCATGAGAAACATGTCACACCCTGCATAAATACGTTGAGCCAAGGCAACATTGAAGCCTATTTCAACTGATATCTTGTTTGGGTAATCCTTGTGAAAGGAACGGAACAGCTCTTCATAATACGGGTCCCCTGTTCCTAGTAACACAAATTGGATGTCTTGCCCAATAATATCAGGAATGATCTCTGCAATCAGGTCCAAGCCTTTCTGGTCTACAAGCCGGGACACTACTCCGACAAGAGGCATGTCTCCTGTAGGCAGATCCATTTCTCGCAAAAGAGCGTACTTGTTCTCCTTTTTGTACTCAATATTGCCCAAGCCGTAGTTACGATAAATGCGCGCATCAGTTTCAGGGTTAAATTCGTGATAATTTATGCCATTTAGAATTCCATATAAATCCTGTGCCCTAGCTCTTAAGACTCCGTCCATAAGTTGGCCATAAACAGGAGTTTGAATTTCTTTGGCATAAGTCTTGCTAACAGTGTTTATGACATCGGCATACAGAATGCCTGCTTTCATAAAACTCACATTCCCGTAAAACTCAATACGCTCAGGCGTAAAATACTCATCCCCTAAACCGATTAGGTGAAGCACTTCTTGAGGGTAGTTCCCTTGGTATTTCAGGTTATGGATAGTGAACAAGCTGGCAATGTCTTGGTAAAATGTATCGTGAGAGTATTTCTCACGGAGAAGGAGAGGCACAAGGCCTGTCTGCCAGTCATTGCAATGTATCACATGAGGCGCCCATGCTAAGTGCTTGAGCATCTCCAGGATGGCTTTGGAAAAAAACGTAAACCTTTCCGCCTCATCAAAATACATGTACATGTTATCCCTGTCGAAGTAATGGTAGTTATCAATGAAATAGACAGGCACAAGCCTCTCTGCCCCATCCAGTCTTGCTCTTATCACACCTTCGCGCAGAATCGCCGTCTCTTTTCTCCGGCCTACTTGCACCGGGAAATCGCCTAATGTCTTATAGTCTGTGATCCCCCTGTATTTAGGCATGACAACCCGTACATCATTCCCCATTGTCGCAAGGGCTTTCGGAAGTGAGCCTGCTACATCCGCAAGCCCCCCTGTCTTTGCAAATGGCGCAACTTCGGGAGAAGCAATCAATATTCTGTAGGTTTCATCGAGTTGCTGGACGTTCATTGTTCATATACCCCTTTTTGTTTCCCCAGGCCCAAAGTGCAACTGCACCGGCATTGCTTAGTCCTTTTAATCTTTTGGCATACTTTCACGCAAGGCAGCTGCAGCTACCTCCGGGGCTGTCGGATTTATGTAGTACCCCGTGCCGAGTTCAAACCCTGCAATAGTCGCAAGGCGCGGAAGCAGCTCGAGATGCCAATGATAGTATGTGCTAAAATCTCCGTTCCATGGGCATGTGTGCCACACAATATTGTACGGCACATCATCAAATGCCAGTTCAAACGTGCGAACCACAAGACGTAGCATTCTTGCGAGATCAGCTGTCTCATCCTTGGATATATCCTCAAAAGCTGAGTTATGTCTTTTTGGAACAATCCAGGTTTCATAGGGGAATTTGGACGCGTACGGGCAAAAGGCTAAAAAGTGTTGGGATTCGTTGAGGACCCGTTCCCCTTTCTCTATCTCGCTTTCGACGATCCCACAATACAGGCATCTACCGGTCCTGTCCGTGTGCTGCCTTGCATAATCTAATTCTGTTTGGATAATCTTGGGCACTATCGGCACAGCAATCAGTTGACAATGTGTATGTGAAAGAGAGGCTCCCCCTGCATGCCCCCAGTTTTTGAAAGCCTGCAAATACTTGATCCTCTTATCCTGCTTGAGGGCACGGAAACGAATGATCATAGCAGTGAGTATGTCCTCAATTCTGCGCTCTGAGTGCTCACCGAAGGTTGAATCATGTTCCGGAGTCTCCACAAGAACCTCATGGATGCCAACAGCAGGGATACTGACATACAGACCGTCTTGTCCTTCAATATCGCGATCTACGTCTACGGAATCCCCATAATCTAAGGAAAAAGCAGGAAACTTGTTAGGCACGATCCTTACCTGCCAGCCTTCTGCGTTTGGCGCGTCAGTTTCCCGGCCTATAGCAAGGATCTCGGGAGGAGTCATATGTTCGTTGCCATAGCAAAATGGACACGTGCCCTTCTTTTGCTCACCATGAATGATTCTGAAGTCAGAAGGGCGCCTGCTTCTGGCAGACGCAATTGCCACCCATGATCCCGATGTAGGATCTCTTCTTAACTCAGATATCATGAAACCCCTCTTTTCAGTTTGTTCTTTCGGGTTTATCCCCTGTCAAAATAGACATTTTTTCCACTGACTGACAAAGGAATACCAATTAAGACATCAGCGTCAATAAGACCCATCTTCTTGGCCACTGCACCTACGCGATACATAATCCTGTTGTCGATGTTATGAATAGACGCGACCTTCACTGCAGAGCCCACAGCAATACCCATATCAATTATTCTCCAAGCACACACAGGGCCTTCGGCCTCGGGACCTTCCTGCAATTTCGGCAAGTCCACACACTTATCATGCCCGCATGCGCCACAGTTAAGCCCACAAACCTCAGCATCCTTCAGGCCGATAAGCACGCAAGCGGAACTTGCAGCGACATTTCGGCCATCACGATCATAGTTTATCTTGCCGGAAGCCTTTCCATATTCAACCATACCATTGGCAAGCTCAAGCAGGTCATCGCCTTCAACGACACCGGTCACTATAAAGTCCTTCCCAACGGCTTTAGGAGCAGTCCTGGCAGCGACACACATAAGATCCGCAACCAGTCTTATTGCATCTTTCATAAAAAACCACCTCACAGCAAGAATATTCCACGTGAAGCTATGAATTCCTTGCCTTGCTTATCGATCTCTTGGGAAACATCCGAATGAAAACTATTTGCCTGTGTCATCCTATAACACAGGCAGGCTGAAGCAGGCGTCATCTTTCTGCAACAACACGCGTTGTTACAGCCTGCAAATGGACATCAACAGATGACGGATAACAGATGATATGGGGTGAGCAAGCAATGACAGTAGGCCAAAAACTGCACCAATGTCTGGCACAACTTGAAGGTGCAGCAGCGGATCTTAAGACTTTCTGCCTGGATACCCAGGACCAGACCGCTCAGAAACTATATGCGCAGCTTTCGGAAACATTACAGAATCAAATAATAAACCCGCTGAAATCGCGGGTTAATTATGTAGAATCGGAAGAACCACAGTACAAAGTATACCAGCAGGCTATGCAGCAAGGAGAAATGCCTCAGCCGCACCAGCCTGAGCAGTATGACCGGTAATGAATCGTCTGTTTGTCACGAAGCAGCCGGAAACCGGCCCGGCATAAGCCTCAATTCTCTGTAAAATACCGGTGAATCTCCAGAGAAATCTTGCGGATGACATCTTCCCCGCGGTGAATAAAAGGGAGATCTGACGTAAGAATCGTGACAACATAATTTGTCGACCAAGTATAGACAATAGCGGCGTCATGCCGTACTCCTGATACAGAGCCTGTTTTGTGGGCGATTTCAACCTTTTGCATCTGGCCTACCAGGCTCTCTTCCTTGTCGTCCGACTCCCGGATAAGGGCTGGAATAAGGTCATTATATTGCTGCTCCTTCATGATTTTGACCATCTCTTCACACGCCCGGCGTGAGACCACCTCCCCCTTGGCGATTTTCTCAAGGAGACCGGTAATATCCTGTGGGGTCACGGAATTAGCAGCCTTAGCTTTCTGAGGCAAGGTCATGAACTTGCGCCGAAGTATAATCCCGTTGAATCCAAGTTCATGCATAGTGCGGTTTACTTGCTCCATTCCCAAAAGATCAATGAGGAGGTTTGACGCTGTATTGTCACTTATCACTATCATAAGACGGATTAGGTCAATGATCGGTATCTTGATCCCCTGAGACATCACCTTAAGAATGCCTGCGCCATCCACTTTATCCGTATCCGCTAACTTCACCTTAGCCTGAAGGCGAATCCGGCCTTCTTCCGCTTGTTTGAACCCTTCCACCATTATCGGAATTTTGATAATGCTGGCAGCCTGAAATTCATGATCCGCATTTAAGAGAATTTTTCTGCCTGTTGAGAGGTTTTTTGCTGCAATACCAAATACCCCTCCTGCAGATGATGCAAGCTCAAGGATTGCGTCATGAATACTCATGGACAGGGTCACCCCTTCCTTATACACGGAGCTCCACAATATCCTTATCTTCCAAAACGTAATCCCTGGGCACAGCCTGACCGGGAAATCTCGCAGATCCCCACACACGAGCACTTTTCAGCCTGGACGGGAAGTCACGGTGGACAGCTTCTGCCATATCAATGACTGCGCTTCCCATCTTGAGCACAAACGGTTGGCTCATGTCGGGATCGTGTCCTGGTTTTTTACTGTAAATCCGCATAACACCCAGAAGATCAAAAATCGACCGCCTCAAATGCTCAAGGGTCTCTCCCATTGTAACTGACACACCGACAAGGCGAAATCCGGAAGGAACGTATTCTGTAATAAGCTCAAAGTTATCCTTTGCGCCTTCAATGTCCATTTTCGTCGCGACAATAAGACAACTGTCCCGGGTATGATGGTGTAATCCTTCCATTGAGTCGTCCCTCAGAATCTTTTTCTCCCTCAGTTGGCTGCAAGTTCCGTCCAGTTGATCAAGACAATCGTCACTTGATGCGTCAATTGTGATTAGAAGGGCATCCGCATTTCTTATCGCGCCTGCAAGTCCCGGCACAAATTCTCCCTCGGTAATAGGTGGCAGATCTACCAGCTGAATCAATATGTCTTCATATTCCATCATACCGGCCACAGGAAGCGAAGTAGCGAACGGATATGGCGCTACTTCAACCTTTGCTCTGGTGAAAACGTCAACTAAAGCAGATTTCCCTACATTAGGGAAGCCTACAAGAGCCACCTGACCTGCGCCATGTTTTTCCACAAGAAACGGATCTCGCCGACCTGCTTTGGTTCTTTTCTCGCTTTCATCCCGCAGTCTTGCCAGACGGCGCTTTATGTCAGCTTGTAGTTTCTCCGTACCTTTATGCTTCGGAATCGCGGCAAGCATATCCTCAAGCGCCGCGATTTTCTCGTTGGCAGTCTTTGCATTCCTAAAGACTTCCTCAGCTTCAAGATACTCCAGTGTGAGGTTGGCAGGCATAAAGTCACTCATCCTCATATGAGTTATTGATATTCGGAATTTCGGATGACTTTTCTTCTTATTATTAATTGTAGCATGATATCGCAAATTCCTGCACAGCGGAAAACACAGCCGAATAATATCCAGTAAATCCAACTTTGCCTAAGTTAAATTCAGGCGCTTGCCCAAATTGTCAGATTACGATATAATTGCGCAGGTGAAAACGTTATAGAATTGCCGCGTGAGGAGGGGAGCCATGTACACTACGAGTGCCACGCAACCACCGAGAGTGGCATACTTCTGTATGGAATATGGGCTGCATGAAGAGTTGAAAACCTATGCAGGCGGTCTCGGAATCCTTGCAGGTGACTATTTGAAATCCGCATGTGATCTGGGACTCCCTGTAGTCGGAATCGGTATCCTCTGGCGACAGGGGTACACTCAACAGATGATAGGATCGGACGGCAGACCGTTTGATGCCTATCCATGTTATTCCTATGACTTCCTCAAAGATACTGAAAAGACGGTAAGTGTGAAGATACGAGGGCGAAACGTCAAGTGCAAGATCTGGATGGTTGACAAGTATAAGAATGCGCCGTTATACCTTCTGGACACCAATCTTCCTGAAAATGAGGACAAGTGGATTACAGGGCAGTTGTACGGCGGATTCGGAGAAGATCGCATTGCACAGGAAATTGTGCTGGGAGTAGGCGGAGTCAGAGCTTTGCGTGCCCTCGGCATAGATGTGGACGTATACCACTTTAATGAAGGTCACGCCGTTTTTGCAGGCACCGAACTGATTAGAGAAAAAATGGACCGGATGGGACTCAGCTTTGATGAAGCAATGGCCTTAACCAGGCATGAAGTGGTCTTTACTACGCATACACCGGTTAAAGAAGGCAACGAGGTTCACAACCATAACATTTTGAAGTATATGGGAGCATACAACAGCCTTTCCCGGGGTCAAATGGTGAAAATCGGCGGAGAACCGTTTAATATGACAGTAGCGGGACTTCGTCTATCTCGCATTGCCAGTGCTGTCGCGAAGCTTCACGGAGCGACTTCCAACAAAATGTGGCAGGACGTGTCAGGCAAGGCGCCGATCATAAGTATTACAAATGGCGTCCATCCCGGCACATGGCGAGATCAGACCCTCAGGCGAGCCTATGAGAGTTCAGGGAATCTTTGGGACGCTCATATGAAAGCAAAATCGCACTTGCTCTCTGAAATCCATGCAAGATGTGGCGTAACCTTGGATTCTAACAAGATCCTCATAGGATTTGCAAGGAGAGCTGCACCGTATAAACGCAGCGACTTGATATTCCGTAATTTGGATGTTATTGAGCCATACCTCAGATCCGGAGAGATTCAACTGGTTTTCTCAGGGAAAGCTCATCCATTGGATGATGCCGGCAAGGATATTGTAGCAAACCTCGTAGAGATGATGAGACAGTATCCAAAGAGCGTAGTCTTTGTGCCTAACTACGATATGGAAGTAGGCCGTATCCTTACCCGTGGTTGTGATGTATGGCTGAATAACCCACGTCGTCCCAATGAAGCAAGTGGAACATCCGGCATGAAGGCTGCCATGAACGGAGTCCTGAACCTAAGCACTTTAGATGGCTGGTGGCCTGAAGCGTGCAACCACGGAGTAAACGGATGGCAATTCGGCAACGGGTATGAGGGACCCAATCAAGACTCTCATGACCTTGACGCCCTGTACCAGACACTGTTTTCCGAGGTGTTGCCCACTTACTATGACAACAGGACGAAATGGGTCCAAATGATGAGAGAAAGCATATCCAGCACAGTGGAGGAGTTCTCATCAGACAGAATGGTCGAGGACTACTACAGTAGGTTGTATATTCCTACCTTAGCTTCTAAGCAGGTAGCTGTTATCACCAACAATTTGGAAGGCAGGCCTATGTAAGTTAAGGTATCTCTCAGCAGGTCCATATGGTTCTATGCAGTCTGTGTGATTGCATCCGGTTGCATAAAGTGAAATCAATGTAAGATGACTTAGCGCTTTAAGAAAGCAAAGCGCGGCGGGGACGCCGGATCCCCGCCGCGTGTTTGTTACGTGTCGCTCCCGTCCGGCATCAATCGGATGAAACTCTCACTTGGAAGTCGCTGCTACGTACACCCTGTCTTTCCCTCGATGTTTAGCATGATATAAGGCATTATCAGCTGCAGCGACAAGCCCGGGCACCTCGTTAATGTCGTCAGTTCCTGAACATCCGATACTGACAGTAATTTGGGCCCCAAGAGGCAACTCGCAATGCCGCGCTGCTCCGCAAATCCTCTCAGCAATGGCAAGAGCCTGTTCAATAGAGGTATTCCACAAAAACACAACGAATTCCTCACCGCCCCACCTGACAACAAGGTCGTCTTCGCGCACAAGCTTTTTTAGGAGAGAAGCCACAGTGCAAAGAATACTGTCGCCGAATTCATGACCAAACTCGTCATTGACGCTTTTAAAGTCGTCAATATCAACAAACAAGACAGCTACAGGAAGCTTGGCTTCACTCAGTGTGCTATCGAGATACCGCCTGAATCCCTCCCTGTTGGCAAGACCGGTAAGTGAATCAGTGGCAGCTCGAACTGATTCTTGCTTATATGCTTGCGAGAAGTAGAACTGTCGCCATAGAGCATAAATAGCGGAAAAGAAAAATACGGAGGCAATGATCCCGCCTGTTTCGGCAAGGTAGATCAAAAGCATGGAAAAAAAGTAGTAGCTTGGCATAATCCATGTGAGACTCTTCTTAAAAGAGCGGATTAATCTTGAAATAAACGGAAGCTTGGGATCTTCAATGTATAAAAGTAAGGTACAAGCGCCGGTCAGAATTAAATGATACGTAAGAATCAAGATAAGTCCATAAACAAGGCCGCCAATGGACAGCGGATTCAGAGGCTTTGTAATCCCCCGGAAAATTGCAGATGCTACACTGTCAGCGACAGCTATCGATATAGCTATACTCCCTGAGTTAAATGCGACCCTGGAGATTCGGTCCCGGTTTCGTATGCCCTGCCATATCAGTGAGGTCAGGATAAGCCATGCAGTCCCCGGAGGGCCTGTTGTCCAAAGAGCCGCGATTACAATGGGGAAACCCGGCATAAAGGCTACATCAGGGGCTAGAAAAACGGTCTTGTCCAAGAAAAAAAGATGAGACAAAGCCCAGAATCCCATAAGGAGCCGGTCGCCCCTCAATCCTTCGGCCACTATCGCCTGAATGACAATTGCCAGACCCAAAAAACCGGTCACCCACTCATAGGCTCTAAGGGATCGTCGACCACTCACTGGTTCAGCCTCCAGGTAAACACTCTCTTGCCCGACTAATTCCACTACTACTAATAAACTGCAATTAGCGTACAAGAAAGGCTGTCATCTATATGATACCTTAACTGAGAGGATTTACCAAGCCTTACCTTTCCGTCTTGTTTTGGATCCTTAATTTCTTCGTCTACTGATTACGGCTAATTGCAAGTAGTTTCCCGACTTCTACGATAATCAAGAGAGCAAAAGCGACTGCAAATACCATACCCCACTCCGGGGTGGACAGGGTCACAAGACCTAAGGCTTGCCTTAAGGCAGGCACTTGAATTGCCCCGATGGCAAACACAAAACCTATTGCCACAGAGACCAGAAGAGGCTTGTTACTCAACAAATGGCCGGTATGGAAAATGCTCTTTCGCATACTGCGATAAGCAAATACGTACACCAGTGATATAACGGCTAAAGTCTCAAAACACAGACTCCTTGCAACAATGATATCCTCATGTATGAAAAGATAATGGCCGAACATTCCAAGACAAGCCAAAGCAGCGGTGATACTGATTGCGGCGATGAGCCCGATGCCTAACCTGCCCAAGATCGGTTCAGACACAGGTTTGGGCTTCTCTTTCATTATCCCGTTTTCGGCAGGCTCAAACCCGAGGACCATGTCTACAGGACCATCGCAAATAAGATGTATCCAAAGAATCTGCGCCACTGTAAGAGGCGCAGGCCACTTTAGGATCATAGCGCCGAATATCAGAAGTATCTCTGCGAATGAGTTTGAAAGCGTATAAGAGACTACTTTCCTTATGTTGTCAAAAACCACTCTACCCTCTTCCACCGCAGCTACTATAGTTTTGAAGTTGCTGTCAAGTAATATGAGATCAGATGCTTCCTTAGCTACGTCAGTTGCGTTGCCGACTGCTACACCTATATTAGATTTCTTCAAGGCAGGCGCGTCATTTACCCCGTCCCCGATCATAGCCACTATTTCACCTGAGGCTTGAAGCGCAGACACTATCCTAAGTTTCTGATGCGGTGATATCCGTGCGAAAACTGTAGCTTCCTTTGCGCGAACAGCAAGTTCCTCATCAGTTATGCCATTTAAGGTTTCCCCATTAATGATTCCTTCTGACGGAACAGCAAGGCCCAGCCTCCTCGCTATGCTCACAGCAGTCCTTTCGTAATCGCCGGTAATGATCTTCACCTTTATGCCGGCTTCTTGACATGAACGGATAGATGTTATCACTTCATCACGGATAGGATCCTCTATCCCGACAAGCCCTGCCCAGGAGTATCCGCATTGATCTTGGAAGTCCCCGCCTTCTTTCACTGCTATCCCCAGAACCTTCAAACCATCGTCTGCCCATGCTTCAACTGTCTTTTGAATCTTTGCCTTCTCATCGTCGGAAAGACCACACATGGCAATTACAACTTCAGGAGCTCCCTTGACATATGCTACTTCGCTCCCACGCACAACATTGACTGTACGCATATATCTTATCTCGCTGGAGAACGGCTCTTCTTCGATGCGTTTTGACGACTTCTGAAATTCTTCCGGATCCTCGATTCCACTTGCTTTCGCATAGTCCCAAAGTGCCACCTCAAGAGAATCCTCCAGGTTATTACACAATACTAAGGCCTCGATACCCCTGTCGTGCATGGCAAAGTCTGCCTTTGAGACTGTCATTACTCCGTACGTTAATGTGCCGGTTTTGTCTGTGCAAATGGTCGTCACTGAGCCTAATGTCTCTACAGCCAACAATCGTTTAACGAGTCCTTGGCGTTTCAAGATCTTTCGCATTCCTATGACTAAGATGACAGTTACCGCAATCAGAAGCCCCTCAGGAATTGCAGCTATCGCAAGTATAACTGCTACACGAGCCATCTCCAGGAAAGGCCTGCCTCCTGCAAGACCTATGAAAAACAAAACAGCTGTAATAACAATTACAAGACGCGTAAGCGTATGACTGAAGTCAGCAAGCCTAAGCTGGAGTGGAGTAGCTTCATCCTCAGTCTCGGAGAGACTGGTAGCTATCTTGCCCAGCTCAGTATCCTTGCCTGTACGGGATACCTGCATAATCCCTCGACCTGTGAGGACTGTCGTGCCCATATACAGAGCATTCTGCCCCGGAGTAGTGTCCTTACGTATGGACTCGCTCTCACCGGTGAGAATAGCCTCGCCTGCTGCCATCCTCACGCTTTCAAGAACTATACCGTCAGCAGGTATTCTATCGCCTGCAGTTAGAATCACCACATCGCCGGGCACAAGGTCGGTCACGTCTACTTCTTTTCGATGTCCGTCCCTTACCACGGTTGCTGTGGGCTTCACCAGCTTCCGTAGACTCTCATAAGTCTCTTCCGCCTGACGTTCCTGGATATATCCTAATATCGCGTCAAAGAGCACAACAGCCATGATTATATAGAAATCCTTGAATTCTTTTAACAACAGAGATATCATAGCTGCCCCTAAGATCACGTAAACAAGGGGGTTCGTGAACTGCGATAAGAAGATGGCAATACGCGATGGGCGCTTCCGAGCCGGAAGAGCGTTCATGCCATATTCCTTTCTACGCGTTTCTACCTGGCTCTCTGACAGGCCGACAAATTGACCTGAATATGTCTGGTAACCTTCAACTGACATATGCCTTTCTCTCCTCTGACTTCATAAGGTTCAACGCCCGAATATCGCCTTTCTCTCTTCAGGGGTTAATTCGCAAAGCAAGTCTTTGCCCAATCTTTCTGATACCTTCTGTGTAAACATTTCCTGCCATATATATTGCATGGAAATAAAAATGAGGTGTCGATTCCCGGTCCAAACTGCAGTATCATCGTTTCCAACTCCTCCGATAAGCGCATGAGCCCCGTCAACTACTACGACTATGTTATCTTCAATCTGCTGAAGTGCGCTTTCGGCTTGAGGATGCTTGACGACCTGCCCGAATTCAATTTCCGCCTCTCCACAAACCAGAATGCGGATGTCGACTCCCCTGTCATGAGCCTCCCTGAGTTCCACAAGGAGCGTAAGCAATGTCTCATCACTCGCTGATAAAACTATCTCACCTTTTGCGTTGCGAATCAGTTCCCGTGCGCAACTGAGTACAGCCTCTCTTCCTTCAATATTCCATACCTGCTCTGAAGGCGCGGGCTTCTCGTATCCGGACAGGCTTTCATGGGCTCTGTCCAACGCGTCTTCATAGGTATGCCTTAGACTATCAAGCAAAGCATTGATCGGAACAGGGGCGTACCGTGTAGTATCCCCCTGTGGCAAAGCAAGGATTGCGCCACGGTTCAAAAGACGCCCAAGGGCTTCATACACCATAGACCTAGGTATACCGGCCTCTTTACTGATCTGGTATCCGGTAGCGGGATTTACCTTTAGTAGGGTGAAATATGTCTTTGCTTCGTATTCAGTAAACCCCAGATCCAATAGGGGCTTTATGGGATCCATTTTTCTCACTGCCTTATCATAGTAATCCTTCAGTAGTTTGTGTTAGGATAACGTAGTTCTATATAGAAACACTATTATAATATGCAGTGTACATCATCATGCCGCACATGTCAAACAAATCATGGGCGATTCATGAGCAAGTTTATATGTTACCCTTATATAGCGTGCAAAAGTTCCGTGCGGAAGTCATCAGTGATCCGCAGGTCATATGTGAGTATTTGGCAACGTAAGCGTCAAGCAGTCCCCACATAGGATCATGTCGGTTAAGATGAGACAATATCTGTTGGAAACATAAGAGTACAGAAATGCACCAAGCCTAAGGCTGCGAATGGGCGGCCGACAGTTCAGCCAGGGCTTCCTCCACTTTTGTTTGAACTTCAGCTGATATCTCATCAAGATACTCAGGGCTTGCAGCTTCAAACCTTAAAACAAGCACAGGCTGGGTATTTGAAGCTCTCACAAGGCCCCATCCATGAGGGAACTTGACCCTCACCCCGTCTATGCGGTGAACAAGGAAATCCTTTGAGAAGTCAGCTGCTACGCGCTGTACTACAGCCTGTTTCAAGTGTTCCGGACATTCCAGTCGGATCTCAGGGGTGTTATACATCTTTGGAAGGGTCCTCGCTATTTCTTGAAGATTCATCTCCGAGCGGGACAGCAGTTCTAAGAGCCTTGCGCCTGCATATATAGCGTCGTCGTACCCATAGTACCTGTCAGCAAAGAACAGGTGCCCACTCATTTCACCGGCAAGGGCAGCCTCTTCCTCTTTGAGTTTCGCTTTGATGAGAGAATGGCCCACTTTCCACATGATAGGCGTGCCGCCTGCCTTCCGAATCTCTTCAAATAACGCTTCTGAACACTTAACCTCGCCTATAATCTTTGCGCCAGGCTGCCGCATGAGAATATCCCTTCCAAAAATGATAAGGAGTTGATCCCCCCAGAGAATATCGCCTCCTGCGGTTACCACCCCGATCCTGTCCGAGTCTCCGTCAAAAGCTATCCCCGCTTCTGCGCCTGTCTCTGCCATTTTCAGGATAAGGTCCCTAAGATTCTCAGGGACTGTCGGATCAGGATGATGATGAGGAAAAGCAGGATCAGGCTCCGAATACAATTCTATGACATCATGACCCATGCATCTATAGAGATCAGGCCCGACAATGTTGCCTGTGCCATTGCCTGCGTCCACTACCGCCTTTATCTTGCGTCCATCCGGCTTGATATGAAGATCCTCGCAGATTTCGTTGATGTATTTCTCATTCAAAGACACTGAACGGCAGGTACCGTCCTTCCCCGAGACAAAATCTTCATTTACCATTATGTCTCTGATCTCCTGAATTGCCCTGCCGTAAATTGTGGATTTGCCGAGACATATCTTAAAACCGTTTTCATTTGGAGGGTTATGGCTCCCTGTGATCATCACGCCTCCACCTACATCAAGATTGAATAAGGCGTAGTAAAGTATAGGGGTAGGGACAAGCCCGATATCGTAGACATCAATTCCGCTTTTTGTAAGCCCACCGACGATTTCATCGCGGAATCCGGGAGAGCTTGCTCTTGCATCCCGTCCGACAGCGACAGATTTCACATTCTTACTTGCGTAAAGACGACCCAAAGCCCTTCCCAGCATGTAGACGAATTCGCGCGTCAGATCCTTATCCACCGTTCCACGTATGTCATACTCTCTGAAAACGTGGCCGGGGATGCCATGAGCGCTTCTACCGACGACAACATCACCTGTATGAGTCATTGACTTTCCCCCCAAACATAAACATTGCCAAACAATAGGTTTAGATCCTTTAGACACCTCACTTTGATTATCCTTCCCAAGCCTACAAAGAAAATGTTCCGAACGCCGCTTTTGGAATCTCTAACGTTGCCTGCAAGATCCTGAAGAGATCCCAAAAGATTCCATGTATCTCCTCGGAAGTTCCAAGCCCTGTCTCACAGATCTTAATATTATCTTAACATTTTCCAGGCCGGACCTTGAAAACCTCAAGCTATAATAAGTTTTGAAAGGAGGCGATCAAACTCATGAAAACTGCGCCAAGGATTCGTATTGCCGGTATCGCAACGATAATCACTGCTCTGTTAGTTATAATGTCTGCTACAGGTCTCGCTTTCGCGGAAGAAGCCCCTCAGGCTACTCTGCAAGAAACCTCGCAAGTTCCTGTACAAATCACTCCTCAGGATTCAAAGCCGTTTGGCAGAAGGCAACTAACACCAATGATAGCTAAGATCGCATCAATCATTAACATGAAAGTTGAAGACGTGATTGCTGCCAGGCACGAAGGCAAATCCTTCGTGGAAATAGCTGCGGAGAAGGGCATCAGTGAAAGTGAGCTTGTTGACGCTCTCTTAGAAGAGCGGAAGGCATTCCTGGACACCCAGGTCGCCGGAGGAAGGCTTGCCCCTGAGAAAGCAGGGACAGCCATCGCCAAGATGGAAGAAGACCTAAAGCTTGCGCTTAACCGCAAAGAAATCGGGCCACCCGAAACCGGACCGAGTATCGGGCAGAACATCAGTGGCAAAAACATGTCTCGTATCCATACAGGTCATGGTCGATCCGCAGGTGACAAGCAGGGGTTTATGAAAGGATTCTCCCAGGGATTCCAGGCAGGACAGAAAGTCGGCCTAAGACAGGGTCTTAGATTCGGAAAAGGCCAAGACCGGGGAGTCTGTCCCTTCTGCGGGCAAACTCAGAATCCTGATAACTGATACCCCAAAAATACGTCTTAAGAGGCCATAATAAAAGACCTCGGCGCCTCAAGAAGAATGTGCCCTAAAAAGCACAGTAACCCACGGCATTTCAGAACACTTAACACTTCACGATTCTCTTGTGCAAGGGAAGGCTTTGTGACCTTCCCTTGCAAGTTTTCTCAGCATGAGGGAGAATACAATTGGATGACGGAAATACAGGCATGGAGTCAAACCAGAGGCCAGAGGTGGACTACATATGGAAAGTGTAAGGATTTTGGTAATTGACGACGAAGAGGCAATCGGTAATATCATCAGGGACTATCTGGAGGCCCAGGGATACGAGGTATTCTGGGCAAAAGACGGGCTTTCCGCCATCGACACCGCTCGCAGGGTAAATCCTGATCTCATTATTCTGGACCTGATGCTTCCGGGAAAGAGCGGATTCGATGTCTGTAAGGAAATCCGCCAAGTGAGCGATGTTCCCGTAATTATGCTTACTGCAAAGTCAGATGAAATTGACAGAGTCCTCGGATTGGAGCTCGGGGCTGATGATTACGTGACAAAACCGTTTAGCCTAAGAGAACTGGCCGCGCGGGTCAGGGCAGTCCTCAGGCGGGTAGGCAAAGGCATTGAAGACCGGAAAGGCGTCCTGAAAGTCGGCGACATAGCAATAGATGTAGACGGCCATCAGGTGACAGTGTCAGGCCGTGAAGCAGCTCTGACGCCCACTGAGTTCTCTATCCTGCTTTTCCTTGCGGAAAGGCCGGGCAGAGTAGCCAGCCGCCTTCAGTTGGTCAACGCATCCCTTGGCGAGGCTTATATAGGCTACGAAAGATCCATTGATACACATGTCAGCAATCTACGTAAAAAGATTGAGGATGACCCTGCTAATCCCAAGCGCCTTCAGACAGTCTACGGCGTCGGGTATAAACTTGTTCCTTAAGAGACCTCCACTGCATGGAAACGACAAGACTGCAAGAGAGGCGGTATAGCAGCTGTGACAATTAGGCGGAAACTTCTTATAGCGTTCCTTTCCATTGCTGTACTAAGCTCTGTAGTAACAGCGGTCCTTTGGAGTTTTACCACACGCTCATTGTTTGATTGGTACGTACGCAGCAACAATGAAGCCAGGGCTACCCAATGGCAAAGGCTGCTTGCTGCTTATTACACTCAGCAAGGTTCATGGGAAGGTGTCAACGCTCTGATAAGAGCTACGCAATTCGTGCGCGGAAGGGGTTTGCCGAGACGCCTTATGATGCCTCCTGCGACAGCAGGCCCTGAAAGAATCCTCCTCGCAGACGAAACAGGTAGAATCATCGCTGATTCCATCGGACAAGACGTAGGACTCTTTCTCAATGAGAAGGCTACACCTTTTAAGTTGCCTATTACAGTTAATGGAAAGGTCGTAGGTTCAGTTGCGATAGTAACTGAGTTTCAAAAAGGTCTTATGACCCTGGAATCAGCATTTCTACGTCGAATGACAACATCGTCTATAATCGGATGTGCTATCGTCGCGCTAATCGGAACAGGGTTGGCTTTTATCTTCTCTCGTCATCTGTCCAAACCACTTAGCGAATTGGCGGTAGCAGCCCGCAAAATGGCATCCGGCGACTTCGATGTCAAAATCCAAGTCCCAGCCGGTGATGAGATGGAAGAGGTAGCTCATGCCTTCAGTTTCATGCAGGACAGCCTCAAAGCCAATGAAGAGGCCCGTCATAAGCTCATGGCTGATGTAGCTCACGAGCTACGAACCCCTTTATCCGTGCTTCGTGGCAATCTCGAATCTATCCAAGAAGGCGTTATAGAACCGACTCAAGAGACAATAGTCTCTCTCCATGACGAAGTCCTTAGATTGGCCAGGATTGTCGAGGACCTTCTTCATCTCGGCCAAATGGAATCCGGGGGATTTCCCCTAAGCCTACAGCTTACCGGGATCGAGGACGTAATCATGCGAGTCGCCTCGGTTTTCGCTGCAGAGACCGACGCGCGGGGAATCCATTTGGAGACAAACATTGAAGAGGCGCTTCCCAAAATTCAAGCGGATCCGGACCGTATAGCTCAAGTCCTTGTTAACTTGTTGGCAAACGCAGTCCACCACACTCCGGACGGCGGAAGAATTTTTGTCTCGGCATCCTGCCTTGATAACAGCATTTTGGTGTCTGTAACAGATTCAGGACCGGGAATTGCCAAAGAGGATTTGCCCCATGTCTTCGACCGTTTCTATAGAACTGACAGGGCCCGCGACCGGGCCACAGGCGGCACCGGACTGGGCCTTGCCATCGCAAAGGGAATCATAACAACTCATAAGGGATCCATCTGGGCGGAAAGCGAACCGGGCTTCGGCACTACATTCACATTCAGTCTGCCGATTACCTCATAGAGCACAAAACAACCTTAGCCTATCACCTCTGCAACGAGGATTCCCGCAATTATTAGTACAGCGCCTACCATTTGAGTTCTTGTCAAGGTTTCTCCTAAAATCCACCAGCCGAAGATCCCGGCAAACACCGGTTCTGTGGCAAATATAATCGCTACATGCGTAGGGCTTGTAAATTTCTGAGCGATATTTTGCACAAATAAGGTCAAAGCAGTCGCGAAAATTCCAAGGAATCCAATGCCTATAAGCTCCTTATTGCCGGGCGAAAACAAAATAGTTTGCCCCAATGCAAACACTCGCAATCCTACCATTGCAAAGGCAGCGACAGCCACAGTCCAAAGCTGCATTACCACCAGTATCCTCACATCATACAAAGGCGCAAACTTCGCCACTGCCAATATATGAAAGCCAAAAGCAACAGCACCTAACAGAGATAGCAAATCCCCCATTTGGAACAACGTCGCCTCAGTAAAATCAAGACTAAGGAGCGCCAAACCTAAAGTTGCGAATCCCACCCCAATAAGAGAAGGAATACCAGGGGATTTCTTTAAAAGAAATGCAGAAAGAATAGGAACCAAGACTACAGATAAGCCTGTAATGAAGCCACATTTTGACGCAGTTGTGTACTCCAAAGCGACAGTCTGGAATATGTAACCTGTAAAAAGGATCAATCCAATTACTATACCGGCCTTTACGGCCTTTCCATCCGCCCGCAGGATTTGCCTGGCCAAGACCAAGGTCACAGCGAGAGAAGCCACAAGAAACCTCATTCCTATCAAGACAATAGGATCTACCCTTGGAAGAATGCCTTTTACGATAACAAACGTAGTACCCCAGATGATTGTGATCAAAAGGAGCAGCCCGTCGGCGACCCAGTGTTGATAGGCGGCTTGGGACGAAAACTTCTGTTTTTTTGCGTGATTATCAGCATTGATTGCCACCCCCGCCCCACTCTCCTTCTCCATTACAGATGTATTTGGAATAATTAAGTTTTCAATTAGCCAGACGTTGACGCAATAGCTTGTTTACCGCTTGGGGGTTTGCCCGCCCCTTTGTCATCTTCATAACCTGCCCCACAAGGAAACCGAGAGCCTTATCTTTCCCTTCTCTTACTTGGTCAGCCACCTCTCGATTCTCCTCTATTACGCAATCCACAATCTTTGCCAGTTCCTCTTCGTCAGTTATCTGCACAAGGCCCTTTTCCTTGACTATAGTCTCCGGGGACTTTCCTTCCGCAAACATTTCCTCAAAAACAGTCTTTGCAATCTTACCGCTGATTGTCCCTTTGTCTATCATCTTCAGCATGGCAGCAATGTCGCCGGGCCTGACCTTCACTGACTCAATTCCTATACCGGTGGCGTTCATGAGTCTTGAAAGCTCCCCCATGATCCAGTTGCTCACAGTCTTTGCCTCGCCATATTCTCTGACAACTGCCTCGAAGTAATCGGCCAGTTCTTTTGTGTCAGTTAAGAGAGAAGCGTCATATTCCGGAAGCCCGTAACTTTCTATGAAACGCATGCGCCGTGCTGCCGGAAGCTCAGGAAGAGTCGCTTTAATCTCGTCAACCCAGGATCTTCTGATATTAAGCTGCGCAAGATCAGGTTCAGGGAAGTATCTGTAATCCTCCGCACGTTCTTTGCGTCTCATAGATACAGTGACTTGACTTGCCTCATCCCAATGCCTGGTCTCCCGGATCACTTCCCCGCCACTCGCCACCAGCTGGGATTGACGCTCCACCTCATATTCAAGGCTCCTCTCGACAGCCCTGAAAGAGTTCAAATTCTTGAGTTCCACCTGGGTTCCGAACTCATCTGATCCTTCAGGCCTTATTGAGATGTTGACATCACACCGCAAAGATCCCTCTTCCATTTTACAGTCAGATACTTCCAAGTAAAGCAATATGCGTCTTAGCATCAAAAGGTACTCATATGCTTCTTTCGGAGATCTTATGTCCGGCTCACTCACAATTTCCAGAAGAGGTACTCCTGCGCGGTTATAATCTTCCAGTGAATATGCTGCGCCGGTGATAGTGCCTCCTTCATGAACGGACTTGCCCGCATCTTCCTCAAGATGCACCCGCTTAATACGTATTCTACGTGTTTTGCCGTCTGTCATCACATCTATATGCCCGTTTGTGCCAATAGGGAAAGCATCTTGAGTTATCTGATAGTTTTTGGACAAATCAGGGTAGAAGTAATTCTTCCTGTCAAATCCGGAAAACTCCGCGATTTCGCAGTTGAAAGCCAAACCTGTTTTGATCCCGAAAAGAAGCGCTTTTTTGTTAAGAACAGGCAAGGCGCCGGGAAGTCCCAGGCAAACAGGGCATGTATTCCGATTGGGAGCTGCGTCAAATCTTGTGGAACAAGAGCAAAACAACTTTGATTCAGTTTTGAGTTGCGTGTGAACTTCTATTCCTATTACAGGCTCAAACACTTCTTTCACCCCCGGCCGACTCTGATTGATAAGTCTTTTGTGGGACTTCAGGCCTTCTTCTGTGGAAATCCGTAGCCTGCTCAAAAGCGTACGCTATCCTGAGCAAAGTCGCCTCATCGTATTGCTTACCCATGATCTGGAGACCTACAGGCATGCCTTCCTCATCAAACCCGCACGGGACGGAAATCCCGGGAATTCCCGCCAAATTAGGAGGCACAGTATAGACGTCAGAAAGATACATCTCCAGTGGATCCCTGGTCTTCTCTCCTGCCTCAAACGCTACAGTCGGGGAGGTAGGACCGACGAGACAATCACATGTCTTAAAGACTTCTTGGAAATCCCGGGAAATGAGCGAGCGGACCCTAAGCGCTTCGTTGAAATATTTCTCGCGGTTTTCAGCTGATAATACGTAAGTGCCCAGGACTATCCTGCGTTTTACCTCAGGCCCCAACCCTTCTCCTCTGGACGCTGCCATCATTGATGCTGAATCCTCTTGCCCGGGGGCGCGATACCCGTATCTTACCCCGTCCAACCTGGCCAGATTTGAGCCGGCTTCAGCGGAAGATATAACATAGTAAGCAGCGAGAGCATGTCTTACATGAGGCAGCGAGACTTCCACAACTCTTGCGCCCAGCTCCTCCAACCTATCCAAAGCCTTCATAAATGCATCTCTTACCGGCCCGGAAAGCCCTTCTTCCAAGAACTCCTTAGGGACACCGATTGTGAGCCCACTTATTTCCGGAACCAAACACCCGGCATAATCAGGCAACTCCCCGGGATAAGATTGGGAATCCCTCGGATCATTGCCTGCAATTACATTCAGAATCAGCGCGCAATCCCTGACATCCCGGGTCATGGGGCCAATCTGGTCCATAGATGACGCATACCCGATCAGGCCGTACCTTGATACCAGGCCATAACTTGGTTTTAGTCCTACAATACCGCAAAAAGATGCAGGTTGACGAATTGACCCTCCTGTATCAGAACCCAACGCAAAGACAGCCTCATTCGCTATGACACAAGCTGCGCTGCCTCCGCTGGATCCCCCTGGCACCCTGTTTAGATTCCAGGGATTTCTCGTAGAAAACATGGCAGAATTTTCCGTAGAAGACCCCATGGCAAATTCATCCATATTGGTTTTCCCTACAACAATCGCGCCGGCATCCTCAAGGCGCTCAATAACAGTAGCGTCATAAGGAGGGATGAAATCCTCCAAGTATCTGGACGCGCCGGTAGTCCTTATGCCCTTTGTGCAGATATTGTCCTTTATCGCAATGGAAAGTCCCTCCAAAGGCCTGGGGGGTTCGCCTTTAGCAAGCCTTGCGTCAGCCTCTTTGGCTCTTTGCAAAGCATGTTCCCTTGCCACCGTAATGTACGCCTGAATAGTCCCGTCCAAAGCTGCTATCCTGTCAAGCGTCTCAGTGACTGCCTCTTCCACAGTGACTTCATGCCTTCTTATTAAAGGTAGAAGCTCATGGGCTTTGAGTTCATTCAGTCTCAATCGAGTTTCCCTCCTATCTCCTTGCAGCCTCCGGCAGCCCATTTCTTAGTCTGCCTCAAGAATCCTCGGCACTTTAAAGAACGCCCCCTCCTTGTCAGGAGCGTTTTTCAAAGCTTCTTCCGGATCTATAGAAGGCAAGACGACATCTTCTCTGAAAACATTAGTAAGCCCGGCCGGGGATATCATCCGATTCATGTCTCCTGTGTCCACCTCATCCAAAGAGTCAATAACCTGTAGAATCCCGGACAGCTGCTCTGCGAACAGGGATTGATCGTCTTCACTTAATTTGAGCCTGGCAAGGATTGATATGCGTCCTACATCTTCCTTGGTGATTCTCACATTTCATCCCCCTTAAGCATCATTTCGAATTCCTCTTCGGTAAGGACAGGGATTCCAAGGGTTATTGCCTTATTGTACTTGGACCCGGGATCCTTGCCGACTATTACGTAGTCAGTGTTCTTACTGACGCTCCCTGAGGTCTTCCCGCCTGAAGCGAGAATCGCATCTTCCGCTTCTTTTCTTGTAAATCTCCCGAGAGAACCTGTAAATACCACGGTCTTTCCTCTGAAAGGATTTGCCTTCTCAGGTGATGCGGGTCTTGTGTCTTCTACCATATTTACGCCTTTAGCTTTTAGCCTCTTGAGTTCCTCCCGATTTCTGGGATCCCTGAAGAACGTGACAACACTTTCGGCAACCTTCGGCCCAATCTCAGGAATACTCATAAGCTGATCATATGTAGCCTCAGACAGTTTGTCCATAGACCCGAAATGAGCTGCCAGGTCACGGGCTGTTCTCTCCCCTACATGACGGATTCCTAAAGCATTTATCAGTCTATGAAGGGGACGATTCTTTGAGGTCCTGATAGCGCCTAAGAGGTTTTCAGCGGATTTTGCTCCCATACGTTCCAGCTTAACCAAGTCTTCAAAGCTAAGTGAGTAAATATCGCTGAACCCTTTGATAAGTCCTCGGGCAATCAATTGAGATACCAGCTGAGGTCCCATACCTTCAATATCCATGGCATCCCTTGAGGCAAAGAAAATTATTCCCTCACGGATTTGAGCAGGACAATCCCGGCCTGTGCAGCGAGACGCAACCTCTCCTTCCGCTCTTATCACATCACTTCCGCATTCCGGACATTTTACAGGCATTACAAACTCCTGCTCATGGCCGGTTCTTTTCGTGGTAATGACCTTGACTACTTCAGGGATAATATCCCCGCCTTTTTCCACAACAACTGTATCGCCTATGCGGATGTCTTTCGATTTTATGATGTCCTCATTATGAAGGGTGGCGCGGCTTACAGTGGAGCCGGCCAGTTCCACAGGTTCAAGCAAAGCCACAGGCGTAAGAGCGCCGGTCCTGCCCACCTGAACAATGATATCCCGTATAACAGTCGTCCCTTGCTTTGCAGGAAACTTGTAAGCCACCGCCCACCGGGGAGTCCTTGCTGTGGCACCCAGAGTTGCCTGCTGTTTCAAGGAATTTACCTTAACGACCACACCGTCAATATCATAGTCGAGGTCTCCTCGCTTCTCATTCCAGCTTTCAGCAAAATCCATGACTTCGTCAATGTTATGACACAGCTTCACATTAGGGTTTACCCGAAAACCCGATTCCCTCAAGAACTCCAAGACTGCCATCTGAGTATTCAGTGTAACCCCGTTAATATCGCCTACGCCATAGACAAATATATCCAATTGCCTTGCAGCCGTAATTCTCGGGTCCATCTGCCTCAATGAGCCTGCAGCCGCATTCCGTGGGTTCGCAAAGAGCGCGTCACCGCTTAGTCTCCGCTCCTCGTTGAGCTTTGCGAACTCACGTCTTGACATGTAAACTTCCCCGCGGACGTCCACTGAAACCTTACTGTCGCCCCTAAGGCGCATGGGAATGGAACGAATGGTTTTTAAGTTATGGGTTACATCCTCCCCGTGAGTACCGTCTCCCCTTGTCGCACCACGAGTGAAATGCCCGTTCTCATATGTAAGGGATACCGCAAGCCCGTCAATCTTGAGTTCAG
>JAKPFY010000038.1 GCA_029551185.1 Bacillota bacterium | reverse complement strand
CTCTGTAATAATATCTCTACTGCTGTGAAGGTTTATACCATCGGAATACTGTTTGCTCGTATGACTTACACTAAATGTACTCGATTTTGGAAGAGATCGCCTAAATTGAGTAAGGAGAAATCCAGTGACAGCGCAAGGGGGGCATCTTTATGTCAATTGGGTCATTTGTGCTTGTTCTCCATAGCCATCTGCCGTATTGCAGAAAGGCAGGGGTATGGCCTTTTGGCGAAGAGTGGGTTTTTGAGGCAATGGCGGAAACGTATATTCCACTTCTTGATATCATAGACCACCTGGCTGAGAAGAACGTCTCAGGAAGCTTTACAGTAGGGTTTACACCGGTGCTGTTGGATCAATTACAAGATCCGTACATGCTGCTTCGGTTTGACGAGTATCTTGAGACTAAGATTGCTACAGCGGAAGCTGACATTCTAAGATTCGGAGCCGAGAGTGAATGGAGTCTTCAAGAGCTTGCCAAGTTTTACAGGGATCGCTATGAAAGGGTCAGAGACAGTTTTTACCTTCGACACAACAGAAACCTGGTGAACGCCTTCAAGGCCTTTCAGGATAGGGGGTTGATAGAGATCCTGGCAGGAGCGGCGACTCATGCATATTTACCGCTCCTTGCCACTGACACTTCTATTTATTCTCAGCTCAAGCTTGGATATGATGTTTACAATTACAGTTTCGGACGTCCTCCTCAAGGAATATGGCTGCCGGAGTGCGGATATCGTCCCCCGTCAGAGTCATCAAGTGTTGACAGGGCTCTAAAGGAACTTGGATATTCTTGCTTCTTCGTGGACGCGCACGCTATTGAAGGTGGAGCACCGATAGACGTATACTCAGACAGGATCTTGAAAAAGCCGGAAGTGCGATCTGCTACCGCAAAGCGGGATTATACCTCTTACCTTCCGTACTTGGTTTCCGGTAGTAACATCGCAGTTCTTGGGCGAAATCAACGCACCGCATTGCAGGTATGGTCCTCAGAATGGGGTTATCCGGGTGACGGCAATTATCGGGAGTTTCATAGGCGAGATCCAATTTCCGGTTTCAGTTATTGGAAAGTCACAAGTCGATTGGTGGATATCTCCGCGAAGGAAGTATACCAACCTGAAGCCGCTCTTTGTCGGGCTAAGGAGCATGCTGATCACTTTGTGAACTTAGTGGAACGGCTCCTTTTGGATTTCAACTCAGAAACCGGAAAACGAGGAGTAATCGTAGCGCCATTTGACGTAGAATTGTTCGGACACTGGTGGATGGAAGGTCTTGACTGGTTGAAGTGGGCATTGGAAGGCCTCAGCAAGAGTCCCTATGTAGAAGTCGTTTCCGCTTCGGATTGCCTGGAGAGATACCCGCCAAATGAAGAGATCGACTTGCTGGAAAGTTCATGGGGTCTTGGGGGAGGCCACTATGTCTGGGACAATGATCAAACCAACTGGATGTGGCAAGAAATCCACAGTGCCGAAAAGGAAATTGAAGACATGGTATTGAAAACAGGCCATAGAAACCGACAAGGAGAAGATAACGCTTCGCTTAGAGCCAGACTTCTAAAGCAGGTAGCCCGTGAGGCGTTGCTGCTTCAGAGCAGTGATTGGCCGTTTCTTGTTACTACGGAACAAGCTAGGGATTACGGTGAGAGGAGATTCCTCGAACATAAGCATAGATTTGAGAGGCTTACCCATGCTTTGGCCAAGGACCCAATACCCCCTGACATCGTGAGCTACCTGGAGCAACTTGAGTCTATTGACGCAGTATTCCCTAAGATTGATTTCACCGCTTTCATGGGAAAGCAGGGATTCTGAGGTAAATGTTGAATCTCTTCGCCTGAGGTGATGTTCCGGGGTTCAGTATAGTACTGTCTCCGGTTGTGACCGAAGGATCGAGGAGGATAATAAATAAATGAAACTTGTGGCAGATCTCCACACTCATTCCGTAGCAAGCGGACATGCATATTGCACCATTAATGAAATGGCTCAGGCTGCAGCTGAAAAAGGGCTCAAAATGATTGCAATTACCGACCATGGGCCTAACATGCCGGGCGGTCCTCATTTTTATTACTTCGGTAATTTGCGTATAGTTCCTTCTGTGATTGCCGGAGTTCAAGTGCTAAAAGGCATTGAAGCGAATATAGTCGGCTTGTCAGGTGAACTTGATTTACCCGATCATATGCTGGAGAAACTGGATATTGTGTTTGCAGGGTTCCACACTCATACCGGTTATGAAGGTGACGGGGTTTCCGAAAATACCGGGGCAATGATAGGCGCCTTGGAAAATCCCTATGTAGACGGTATTGTGCACCCTGGGAATCCGATTTTTCCGGTGGACATCGCTGAGGTGGTTACTGCCGCTTCTGACCTTGGTAAACTCATAGAAATCAATAACGCGTCTCTTACTGTCACCAGATTAGAGAGTATGGAAAACTGCGTGAATTTTGCGGAACTTGCAGCGGAATATGGCGCAAGAGTTGTAATTGGAAGTGATGCTCATCATACTTCTTTGGTAGGCAGTTTTGACAGCGCAATTGAACTCGTGAAAAGAGCGGGCGTTAAGAGCGAATATGTGCTTAACACAGATGTCAGCAAGATAACTGAATTCCTCGATAAGAGAAGGAAGGCGCTGAGGTAAGACATGGGGCTTGTCATTGCAATAGACGCAGGCGGCACTAAAACAGACTGTCTAATCGGCACAACACAAGGGGAAATTCTTGCGAAATCAGTGTCCGGTCCTGCCAATTACCAGTTGGTAGGCATAGACGGCGTGCTTCGGGTCATAAGCGAACTGCTCCGTGCAACGGACGATTATTGGTCCCATGAAAGGCACGGATTTGAAGTCATGTGGATAGGTATTGCAGGGGTGGATAGGCCCGGAGAGCGGGAGCAGGTGGCTATGTCTCTTCGAAATCTGGGAGCTGCAAGTAAGGTCATAGTGGATAATGATGCGATGATCGCTCTTGCCAGCGGGACAATGGGCAAGCCGGGAATCGTGGTCATTGCAGGCACAGGCTCAATAGCGTTCGGAGTCAACGGAGAAGGAAAGCGGACAAGGGCCGGGGGTTGGGGATATATCCTAGGGGATGAAGGCAGCGCCTATTATATTGGACATTCTGCCCTTAACCAGGTTACACGAGCTCAAGACGGCCGTGGGCAACCTACTTTGCTGGCTCAGGCAATCATTGACCATTTCGGTATAGATAGTATAGACGGGTTGGTAGGGTTGGCGTACACCGGCAAACTGGATAGAATTGATATTGCGGGCCTTTCACCGCTCGTGGCAGAAGCAGCAAAAGAGGGAGATGAAACAGCCTGTCGGATACTGGATTCGGCAGGTGCTGAACTTGGGATTGCAGCAGGCGCAGTGGCAAAGGCTCTCAACATGGAAAGGTCGGCGTTCCCGTGTGTTACTACAGGCGGGGTCTTTAAGTCAGGTAAGGCGGTTACGTACGCGCTTATGAGAGAATTGGCGAAGGTGGCTCCCATGTCACACCTTGTTGAGCCTGAGTTTCCTCCTGTTGTCGGCGCCTATTTTATGGGTATCCGCGAACTCGGGCAGGAGATTGATGAGGATGTAAGAGAACGCGCAAGAACTTCACTGGCAGGACTCAAGTTTTCCGCTTCTTGCTTGGAGGAGGATTAATCATGATAATAAAAGGCGCTGACATACTGACTCCGCAAGGCATGATCCAATCCGGAATTCTCGTAATAGAAGACGGTATCATAGCAAGAATCAGTCCTTTTGGCGACGCAGGTTTTGACACCGGGCTTCCATGTAAACATGAGCCTCGGCATGAAGTTATTGACGGGACCGGTCTAACGCTTGTCCCTGGGTTTATTGATATTCATTCCCATGGCGGAGGAGGGTGTGATACTTTAGACGGAACTTATGACTCACAGGAGAGGATGTGTCTCTCTCATGCTGCACACGGTACCACCGGAATCCTTCCAACGACAATGTCAGCTCCGTTTGAAACCCTTCTTCAGGTGTCAGAATTAATCGGTCACGCAATAGAAACTAATGTCCTCGACGGCGCTAAGATTCTAGGGCTTCACCTTGAAGGGCCGTGGCTTAATCCGGAATTCAAAGGCGCTCAGTCGATAACAGGTATACGCAGGCCTTCCATAGAAGAACTGGACGCGCTTATCAAGGCGTCCTCCGGAAATATCAGGATGATTACTGTGGCACCGGAGATGCCGGGGGCCCTGGATCTTATCAAGCATGCAGCGGATTCCGGGATCAAAGTCTCTCTCGGACACTCATCCGCCACGTATGAGCAGGTTATTCAAGCCGTTCAAGCCGGCGCCACCCATGTCACCCACGCCTATAATGCCATGAGCGGTCTGCATCACAGATGTCCCGGAATGGTTGGGGCAATGCTTTCGTGTGATAAGCTTACTGCGGATGTGATCCTTGATGGGTTTCATCTTCACTGTGCTGCTGCCAAGATACTTATGAAGTGTAAAGGGAAGGATAGGCTTGCCTTGATAACAGATGCCACAATGGCTGCCGGTATGCCCAACGGTCGGTATGAATTGGGTGGACAGGAGGTTATCTTCCGTGACGGAGCAGTCAGGCTTCCTTGTGGCAATCTTGCAGGATCCGCCCTTACATTGGATAACGCAGTGAAATATGCTGTCCTAAAACTTGGGTGTTCGTTGGAGGATGCTATCACCATGGTTTCGGAAACTCCTGCCAAAATAATCGGCATGTATGACAAGAAGGGCAGCATCGAAGCAGGCAAAGATGCGGATCTCGTTCTTCTTGACGCGTCCTTACAGGTAAAGGCAACCATTGTAAGCGGCAATTTGGTATACATGTCAGAAGTCAAAGACGATTCACGAAAGGCTTAAAGAGGTAAGAGGAGGCGAGAATGTGAAAGTAATAGTTGCAGATGACTATGGGATGATGAGTAAAGAGGCCGCTGAGATTGTGGCTGCGGAGATAAGAAAAAAGCCTGACTGTGTTTTGGCATTACCTACAGGCGGAACCCCGTTGGGCTTGTATGCGGAACTGGTCAGGATGCACAAAGAAGAAGGGTTGGATTTTTCTTGTGTTTTTGCGTTTAACCTTGATGAGTACATAGGCCTTCCTGAGGATCACGAATCAAGCTACAACTTCTATATGCATGACAGGCTTTTCAATCATGTGAATATAAGCAGAGACCGGATCCGTATCCCTTGCGGGCTTGCAGAAGATCCTGAGGAGGAGGCAGCAGCATACGAATGGGCGATCAAAAGGGCGGGAGGCATTGATCTTGCTGTGCTTGGGATAGGGCGTAATGGACATATCGGCTTTAACGAGCCAAGGACGGAATTCGGATCCCTTACCCGTCCTATTTATCTTGCTAAGAGGACTATTGAAGCTAACGCAAGGTTCTTTCAAGAGAATCCTGATGCTGTGCCGAGGCGGGCTATTTCCATGGGGATCCGAACGATAATGAATTCCAGGAAGATTATTCTATTAGCCAGTGGAGTAGAGAAGTCGCATGCCGTTAATCAGACTGTGCACGGTCCGGTAACCGAGATGGTTCCCAGTTCAGTGTTGCAGCTTCATCCTGATTGCACTTTGATTTTGGACAAAGACGCTGCTTCTGAACTGGAGCCTTCGCCCAATGGTTTCATCCCGGGACCGGGAATAAAGACTATGGTATACTAGGTACATTGACCTGGAGTTTTTATCCCGGATCACGCCAGACTGAAAGTCGGCAAGAAGCGGGGGCTTTAAACATTGTACGAAGAGCGATTTGTGATAATCACAGGGCTTTCAGGCGCAGGCAAGAGTGAGGCAGTGCGTGCGTTTGAGGATCTTGGCTTTTTTTGTGTGGATAATCTCCCGCCGACATTGATCCCGAAATTTGCTGAACTTACGGCACAATCAGAAGGAAAGATTGATAAGATAGCTTTAGTAGTAGATATAAGGAGTCGCGAGTTTTTCGATAAACTGCTTACTGCATTGGATTCCCTTGAAGAAATGGGCGTCGAGTATGAGATCTTGTTCCTTGAGGCATCTGATGAGGTCCTTGTGCGGAGGTTTAAAGAAACTCGCAGACGTCATCCTCTTTCTGCGGAAGGCGGCATTATCGAAGGAATCTGTGAAGAACGTCGAAAACTCGACGAGATTCGAAAAAGGGCTTCCCGTATCATAGATACATCAAATATTACTCCTAAACAGCTTCGTGAAAGAATAGCAGGAAGCTTCGTGAGATTGAATCCGAAGAAGGGGATTGATATCATTGTCGTGTCCTTTGGGTTTAAGCATGGTATCCCCATAGACGCTGATCTGGTTTTTGATGTAAGATTTCTGCCAAACCCTCATTATGTGGAGGCTTTACGTCCGCTTACCGGGGAATCGGAGGCTGTCATGGAGTATGTGTTCCGTTCCCGGGTGACCGGATCATTTTTGCATAAGCTTTTTGACCTTATGACGTTTCTTTTGCCACAGTACACAAAGGAAGGTAAGACTCAACTGATAATAGGAATAGGATGTACCGGGGGAAGACACCGTTCAGTCGCTATTGCAAATCGCCTTGCCGACTTCTTGACGGATCAAGGATACAATGTGACAGTGGAACATCGGGACAAGGATATTCCTGAAAGACTGGCTGAGTAGGAGAGATGGCGTAATGATAGCTGTCAGCAGGTTATATCCTCACTTGGATCTGAAAAAGTGGTCTTTTATATTCTCAGTGGGAGTGGCGCTTGCTGTGGTCGGCGCCATATCTCTTTCAAAGGGATGGATGCCCGGTCTTGCTGTAAGCCTTATCGGTATAGGGATGGTTGCGTTTTCTGCTGTAATGGCATTCAGGTTATTGGTCAGAACTCTGGCGCCGGAATACGGAGATCGTGTTGTGCAGGCTTTGCACAGGCGGTATGAGCTTGGGCGCGGCCCCAAAATAGTGGTGGTGGGCGGGGGCACCGGTTTATCTACCCTGCTTAGAGGCTTGAAAGAGTTTACCGGCAACCTGACTGCCATAGTGACAGTGGCTGATGACGGAGGGAGTTCAG
>JAKPFY010000145.1 GCA_029551185.1 Bacillota bacterium | reverse complement strand
AATCCGAGCATTACGAGCTTGGAGATGTAGAGAATGCCCAACCTGGCAGAATTTTCGATCTCGCACTACCAGACTTTCCAGGAAAGCTAGTTATGACCACCTTTACACTTCCAGGGAATTTGGTGCCGCCTGCTATGTTCTGGTAATTACGCTCGAAACATAGAACTAGCTATCATCATCAGATGCTCTGGCGGATAATATCTTTTATGTTTCATCGCTGCTTGGCTGGCTCAGGAAGCGGTCTTCCGTGGTGTCTTAGAGGACAGCGGCCGTTTTGCCGCTTGGCTTATTCCCCCGGCGCTACATATGGGGGCGGCGTTTTCTGGCTAGATGCAAAGTGGCTCTTCCTGGCAAACGCTACCGGTAGGGATAGCCTTTCATACCAAACAAGGTCCAAAGTTTTGGCTAGCGACCTCCTAGCCCCCTCTAATGGGCTCCATTTATCTGCTCTTAGCGCTAGCTAGGAACGGCCCTTTCTGAATCCTAAACTTTAGGAAGTTGTTAAGCGGCTTGGGTTTCGGGGTTTTCTCAGAGCCCTTTAATTTTCCAATCGCTTACAAAGTCGGTTTTCAGCCTCTAATTTGCCCGATTCTCATGACGTTATCTCTTTAGTTTTCAACCGGGCAAAACTTACCAAGCCACACAGGCAAAGAAATACAAGCAGTCAAGTTAAGCGGCAGTGTCGTTTAGCCGGTTGTTGACGGCGGCATAAAAGCGCAACAAATTGGGCGGCAAAAGAATTTCGCATATCAGAAGGAAAGGGCTGCCGGCTACGGCAGCCCTTTCCTTCTGGTGTTTTGAGATCGCTCAACCTGCGTTCTGCTTGGACATGGCTTCCATTACGCAACTGTCACAAGCATGCTGGCCTCGATAGCCGCTCCAGCCAGCCTCCTCCGCCGCGAACTCAAGGTTTTGGAGTTCCTCATCCCACTGGATTCCGATTGAACCACGCTGCCTTACCACTGTAGGCCAGGTCTCCTCACATTGGTCGCACTCAAGCAAGAACAGCAGTCTGATCATTGGCTGATTCCTCCATCTTTCTTGCTCGACCGAGCTTTCTCTGGGCTCTCTTTTCAGCGGACTCCAGTGCTTCTTTCGTTCGATAGGAGGCTCCGTCAATTTTGACGATTTCTGATCTGTGTATCAATCTGTCCACAAGAGTGACTACACACCCTGCGTTCGGGAAGATTTCTCCCCACTCTTTGAAGGGCTTGTTGGTCGTGATGATTGTTGATGACTTCAGGTACCGAGCGTTAATTACCTCGTAAAGTAAGTCAGCATAGCGATTGTCGTAACTTAGGTAGCCAAGCTCGTCAATTGCCAATAAGTCCGGGCTTGCGTACTTCTGTAGACATCTCCGTCGGGATGTGGCACCATCCTGGGCTGATAGGTCCGACAGCATCTGACTGGCCGAGACAAACTTGGTTTTGTATCCAGCAAGCAGAGCTGTGTGCACCAGGTTCTTCGACAACATCGACTTACCCAGACCGTTGGCACCAAGAAAGATGATATTGACTGCCCTACTCATGAATTCTAGAGTGAACAGCTCTTCTACAAGCTCTCGATCAATCGTCTTCGGCCACTCCCAATCAAATTCAGACACAGGCTTCATCTCGTGTATCTGAGACTCTCTCAATCGCCGCTCTAAGCTTCGCCGATTCTTCTCCGCCGCCTCAGCCTCTAACAGTTCTTTGACCCACGATTGATTGGCATATTCATTCCATCTGGCCGCCATAGCCTTGAAGCCCAGCTTGCTCGCCTGTTCTTTCAAATCTGTCGTCATTGTTCCTCCTTGGAAAGATTGTCGTAAGTAGCCAGCGAGTGCGGCAAAACAACGAGATCAGTAACCCTTTTGTCGTCCGGTAAATCAATCGCAAATGGCGATAGCAACCCCTTTTGCCTCCTCCTCCTCTCAAGTACGTTGGCAACATCTGCAGAGTGGCAAGCTCCAGAAGTCACCACTTCCTTGATCGATTCCTCCACTTCTGCCGGACCATATAAGTCCAACAGTCTCAGCAATTTGCTCGTCAGCGAACCGATTGAATAACCCCGCTCCGCAGCCATACGGAACATCTCTCTTGCAGTTGGTGCCGAGCAAAATAGTCGATTCATGCCGCTGCCCTTCTTTGCCTTTTTCTTCTCTTCGACCAGCCTCGAAATGTGCTCGGTAGTCTCAATCTGACGCCTCTTTTCAAAGCATCGCTTGTGCTTCGCTACCTCCTTCAATCCGTCCAAGATACGCACCCAATCGCTGTCCGCATGCACCGTGAGCTGCTTCTGCACGTATTCATGAGGTACTGAATAATCGTTCATGTCATACCTGACATACGGTGCCTTGCCAACCGATACAACCGTGCTCTCAAATACTGCATACGGATTGTCCGGCAACGGCATCAAACTCCCTTGCTCTTGCTTAAATGCCTCTGCTACAGTCATCGTTCGGTCCTCTGAACACGGTCTGGTGCCTGCTACTTCTCGGCACCAGACTATCGCCTGATTGTTCAGGTCCTCCAGACCATCCCACTTCCGCGCAGCAAAGAACGAATGCCTGATGTACTGTATCGCCCTCTCGACCCGCCCCTTTTGATTGCCCCTGGCGATAGCTACTGGCTTCGGGGCATATCGGTAATACGCTGCAAAGTCCAGCAGCCGCGGATTGAATCGGATGGCATCGCCACTCCTCTCCAAAACGGCCGATTTCAAATTGTCGTACTTGACCTGCCTCGGCACACCTCCCCAACTGCAAAAGGCGTCTACGTGCCCCTGTAGAAAGTTCGCCGTGGACATGCCTGTGTAGAACTTCAGAAACACCTGCCGTGACCAGGACAACACAATGACGAAAGCGTACAGCTGCCGCTCGGCATTACCGATTTTCACTTTCCCGAAGCACGCCCAGTCAACCTGAGCCTCCTCTCCCTTAATCGTACTCAGCCTGAGATACGCTTCAGCTGCCGGTTTTGGTCGATGCCTGGCTAGCATGTCTCGAAAGTGGTCGATGCCTCCAGGATACCCTCTCTCTTTCACCATTGCATACAGCCGCGATCCCGTCAGTCTCGGATACTTCTGCAGCACAGAACGGATGTACGGCAAATACGGGTCAATCAACGAACGCCTGATCCTGACCCGCTCAACGCTAATTCCATTTCTGGTTAATACCCGATCAACTACACCGTGATGAATCTGTAGCTGCCTGGCGATGGTGCCTCTTTTCCACTTCTCTGCGTAAAACAAGCGCAGGATCTCTGATTCTACTTCTTTTGAAACGCCCACTGTTACCTCCTGTTGTTCTTCCCAGGCGACATCGCCCGATGAAGTCTTGGCGTGCGAACGGCCCACAAAGACGGCCGCAACCGCTGCAGCGAATTAACACTGCATCTTCAGCCGGCTCAAATTTTGTGATTTCCGTAGAGACCACTTCCTCGGTCTCTGGACAAACAATGTCATCCTGACAAGCCAGAAGGGAACCATGATGCGTCACTTCTTCTTTGCACCGCCTCTTGTATTCTGCCTGCCGGCGGCTGTGATTTAGCGCACCCCTAAAGCTGCGCTGGTAACGCCGCCCGGCCTCAGCCTGTCCCTGTCGGCGGTTTAATTTCGCGCAATCCTGGCTGCAATATCGGTTACCCCGGTCACAGCTCCTGCAAAGCCTTACCTGTTCCCGGCATCGGGCGCAGTTGAACAGTCGAAAGGAATCTTGCTCATCGTCCACTCAATGAGCAAAAAGGCCTGGACAGGACTCAATTCTTGTAGGAAACTCTCTCCTTCATCGTCCAATAGATGAATCCAGGGGTTCAAGTTGCCGCTTGAACCCTTGACCTTTTTGCTAATTCCTAATTTCTCAAATCAACCCGAGAGGAACAATTGCTCGCGGTCGATATATTTCCGATATGCGTGGCGAAACGCCGTCAATAAATACGCGCTTCTAAAACGCCGTCAACAGTTAAGATAACCAATGCCCATTGCTGAGCCTCTCTCTTGGGTGATTCCATTCGTTTGTAGGCTACTGTTTTTCGAATTTGTTCATCTAGTCGAAAGAAACTCGGCCATAAATTATGGCCATCGTCACCGTCGTATGCGACAAGGTAGTCAAATATCAGGAGTCCATCAGTAGACCTTAAGTAGAGGAGCGATGCGGCAGCCCAAAACCCCAGGTCAGAAGGCTGCCTATTCTTGAGCGCATTTGACATCAACCTTAGAAAGCTTTTGTCATTTGCTGATGCCGCTACAATAAATCCCAGTGCCCGGTTGTAGAGACTCTTTGA
>JAKPFY010000017.1 GCA_029551185.1 Bacillota bacterium | reverse complement strand
CGGGATCATCCCAAAGCTCACCGAGAGACAGGCGCAGCTCATGCCTGTGGCCATCATATACAGCTTGGAGTGATGATGGGCGTTGCAGCAGGTCTTGTGGGTTCCGGAGTAATGAATGAGTTAGCAGGCGGTGTTTCGTTCCTGGCGGTGCCTGCTGAGGAATATGTAGAATTGGGTTTTCGTTCTCAACTCCGGGCGAGGGGAGAGATCGGGTTCTTCGGAGGGAAGCAGGAATTCCTGAGGAAGGGACATCTTGATGATATTGATATTGCTATATCAACTCATTCTTCTCCGGATTTGGCTCCTCACGGAAAAAAAGTCATGATTGGATCTCTTGGTACCGGCTTTGTCGGAAAACACGTTCAATATCGTGGCAAGCCATCCCATGCAGGCGCTGCTCCTGAAAAAGGAGTAAACGCGCTGAATGCTGCCATATTAGGCCTTTTAGGGATTCATACCCAAAGAGAAACCTTTCCTGAACAAGAGCGAATTAGAGTGCACCCCATTATCACAAAAGGCGGAGACCTGGTGAACATCGTTCCTGATGATGTACAGCTGGAAACCTATGTTCGGGGGTTTAGCATTGAAGGGATCCGGGATGCCAATACCAAGGTGAACCGAGCTTTACGGGCAGGAGCTATGGCAGTGGGAGCAGAGGTGAAAATAACGGAAATTCCGGGTTATATGCCCCTGGTGAATACACCTGACTTAGATGCGCTCTTTAAGGAAAATCTATTGCTTCTGTTAGAGGATAATGAGATAGTTGAAGGGGGGGATTTTGCCGGATCTACGGATTTTGGTGACATATCGCAGATCATGCCAAGTTCGCTTGCGGTTTTCGGGGGAGTCAACGGTGCCCTGCATACCAAGGATTTTCATCTAGAAGATCCTGAACTGGCTTATATAATACCGGCAAAAGCCATTGCTTTCACAATTATTGATCTCTTACTGGACGGAGCCGGCATGGCTCAACAAGTTATAAGAGACTTCCAACCGAAAATGAGCAAAGCACAGTATTTCGAGTTCCAGGAGGAAATGTCACGGGAAATTAATTGGCAGGATGAATAATAGGTTATAGTACAAGATTTTAACATACTTTTACACTGGAGGATAGAATTATGAGAGCAGTGCTGAAGATCGAACCGGTGGCCGGAGCGACGCTTCTGGATGTGCCTGTCCCGGTACCCGGTCCAGGCGAGGTGCTCATAAAGGTTAAGACTACTGCCATATGTGGTACTGACCACCACATATATATATGGAATGAATGGTCGCAAAATCGTATTCAGCCTCCACAGATAATGGGTCATGAATTGGCCGGGGAAATTGTTGAACTTGGCCCCGGTGTCAAAAATGCGAAAGTCGGAGACTACGTGTCCGCTGAGTCTCACATAGTATGCGGGCACTGCACTCAGTGTATGCTCGGGGAAAAACATGTGTGTCAAAATACGAGTATACTTGGGGTAGACAGAGACGGATGTTTTGCGGAATACGTAGCTATTCCCGAAGCGAACCTGTGGTTCAATGACCCTGTGATTCCCATGGATATAGCTCCAATCCAGGAGCCTCTGGGCAATGCCATTAATACTGTATTGTCAGGTGAAACCCGGGGTAGAACCATGGCTGTGTTCGGGTGCGGTCCTATAGGACTTATGGCCATAGGTGTTGCGAAGGCTTGCGGCGTATCCAAGATAGCAGCAGTGGATATCAACGATTACAAGCTGGATCTTGCCAAGAAGATGAAGGCGGATCTTACTGTCAACAGCAGCGATCTGTCGCCTGTGGATGCCATTATGGACTATACGCACGGCAAAGGGGTGGATATAGTCCTGGAAATGTCAGGAGCATCCGTTGTTTTCGATCAGATTTTCAAGGTCGTAAGGCCAGGAGGTAGGGTTTCATTACTGGGTTTACCTGCCAAAGCATTGCCGGTGAATTTCTCCGATGACATAGTCATGAGGGGCATAACCATACATGGAATTACAGGTCGAAGACTCTGGCAAGACTGGATTGTCGGACGTGAACTCCTGTCTTCAGGGCTGCTGGACTTGTCTCCCATTGTCACGCATCGTTTTGATTTGGGGGATTATGCTAAAGGTATGGACCTCATGACGAAAGGAGAGTGCGGAAAGATCGTTCTTTATCCTGGAGGGATTGAATAATGGACAAACTGGAGTTTCTCCGACGCGAACTCGAATCTCTGCGCGAGCAGAGTCTGTTTAATGAGATAAGAACCATCGAAGGGCCCCAAGGGGCATGGATTATGGTGAACGGCAAGAAGGTTTTGAACCTCTGTTCCAACAACTACCTGGGCTTTGCCAACCATGCTGAGCTAAAGGAAGCATCAAAAAAGGCTGTGGACGAGTATGGTGTAGGCCCCGGGGCTGTGAGGACAATCGCAGGCACTCAAACGATTCACTTAGAGCTCGAAAGGAAGTTGGCAGAGTTTAAACATGCTGAAGCCTGTATAGCGCTTCAGGGAGGTTTTGTCGCGAACCTTGCTGTGATCCCTGCTGTTACAGGAGAAGGGGATATCATCTTTTCTGATGAGCTTAACCATGCCAGCATAATTGACGGCTGCAGGCTCTCCAGGGCTAGAGTAGTCAGGTACGCACATAATGATGTAGCTGACTTTCGAAGGAAAATCATAGAGAACAAAGATTCCGCCCGCAGAATGCTGGTGGTCACAGACGGCGTATTCAGCATGGACGGGGACATTGCGCCTTTACCTGACATTGTGGACGTGGCAGATGACTACGGCGTCATAGTTATGGTGGATGATGCACATGGTGAAGGGGTCTTAGGAGACAGCGGGAGGGGTATTGTCAATCACTTTAAGCTTGAGGGTAAGGTCGAGATTGAAGTAGGCACACTGTCGAAGGCTTTCGGAGTCATGGGGGGATATATAACAGGCCCTCGTGTGCTAATCGATTACCTCAAGCAAAAAGGGCGTCCGTTCTTATTTAGTACAGGACTTACACCTGCAGATACCGCTGCTGCAATTGCAGCGGTAGATGTCCTTGCAAAAAGCGATGAACTTGTCAAAAAGCTGTGGAGTAACGCTGTGTACTTCCAGGAGAAGTTAAAGGATGCAGGGTTTGATACAGGCCATACTGAGACACCGATAACCCCTGTAATGCTTGGCGACGAGAAAACAGCTTCAATGTTCTCAAGGAAACTGTTTGATGAAGGTGTCTTTGCCCAGTCAATAGCTTATCCCACTGTTCCAAGGGGTAAGGCCAGGATAAGGTGTATGTTATCCGCTGCACACAAAAAGGAAGACCTGGATTTTGCAATAAATGCTTTTCTGTCGGTTGCACGGGAGTTGGGTATCTGACAGAGAATACTGTACCTATGAGTACGATAGCAAAGAGACTCTCCACAAACAAGAGAGCCTCTTTGTTGTTCATAGACTGTTTTGACTAAAAGAGGAGTTTCGAAGTTTACGGAGAATTAATATAAAAATATCCGGGATTATTTTTTTTAAAAGAGATTGTCTGACATCAGGATGACTATCGTCTTTATGAGAAACACTCCCGTGCCCAATTTATCAGCGAACCAGATCGAGACTAATGAACCTAGACCTTTGCCATGGAGGTAATTAAGTGAGTAAGAAGACTTATCAGCTTGAACGCAGGCCATTGTACCTGCAAATTAAAGAAGAGCTGCAAACGGCTATCGAGAATAAACATTACAGGTACGGAGAAAAGCTCCCTTCAGAGCCTGACTTAGCCGAGATCTACGGTGTCAGTCGCTCGACTATCCGAGAGGCTATAAAGGTCCTGGCACAAGAAGGATTGGTTATGGTCAGACATGGATTAGGCACCTTTGTGACAAAAAGCGGCAGAGACGTGAAAAGCAATATCGCTGAGCTCCATAGTATTACTGAGATTATCGCTCAACATGGGTGGACCGCTGATACTGTTAATCCTCTAATGAGAGAAGAGGAACCTGATGAAGATCTAATTGAGCGTTTACAGATAAAACCATCTGAAAGGATTGTGCATATCGAAAGGGTCAGGACGGCAGACGGTGAACCGGTGTTCTACACTGTTCAGAAAATCGCAAAGAGCCGCGTTGGGGAAGCAATACTTTCGTGGGATATGGATGGTTCGCTTAACAGATTTCTGGAACAGAATTGCGGAACCTTCATTGCTTATACCATTGCCGAGATCCTACCTATTGCGAATTCCAAGGAAATTACGGAGAAAATGGGAATTGCGGAAAACATACCAATTCTATTGATGGATCAGATTCAGTATGACGGTTCAGACCGACCGCTATTTAGGTCTTATGACTATTACCGTACCGATGTCTTTAGATTCAATTTGATCAGAAAGAGACGCTGAATGAAAGGTGAATTGAGCATTAAAGGGGGTGATTATGAGGAAAGATTCGTAAAAGCCGTGGCGAAGCTGTAAAAGAGTTCAATTAGAAGTGTTGCAGCCAATCAAAGCCTACCGGATCCCAATTGCAAAAGGAGGATACAAAATGCGAAAGGTATTATTGTGCACTTTAGCCTTTTTGTTAGTGGGAGTTATGGCCTTTGGATGTCTAGTAAGCGCCGCTGATAAGGTTACTATCAACCTGGTGACTGCAGGCGACCAGAACATGGTTGACTTATTTCGGATGGAGCTTGGACCACTGTTTACAGAAAGAAACCCTTGGATAGAGGTGAGGGTGGTAGGCACCGGCCCCGGTGATGCCGGTTCGCAGAAGATCATAGATAAATTAAACGCTCAAAAGAAAGCCGGCAGGGATAAATGGGATATAGATGTTGCGGTTATCCATGAGATCGGGGCAGCGTTTTGTGTACAGGATGAACTCATTAAGAAATATGCTCCTTCAGCCATAACATATCAATATGTCACCAGTCAGTCAGCTAAGAGGGCTTTAGGTGTAGATGTCGAGGGATACGTGATTCCTATGTTCCAGTCTCAGACTGTGTTAGCCTATAACCCAAAATATATCCCTGAACCGCCCAGATCTTTTGAGGAGCTCGTGGCGTGGGCGAAGAAGAACCCGGGGAAATTCGGCTATAACGGAATCAAGCAGGGAGCGTCCGGTGTTTCTTTCGTTGCCAGCTGGCTATACTGGAAAACCGGCAAGTATGATATCTACGCCCTGACCGGTCCTTTCGATGAGAAGTATATGGAAGATTGGGACAAGGCATTTGGCGAACTCAAGGAGTTTGATAAATATGCAACTATGACTGCCGGCAATGCGGGAACCCTTGATATGCTGAGCAGAGGAGAGATTTGGATCGGGCCGGTCTGGGTGGATATGTTCTATTCCTGGGTGGCTGATGGTAGGATGGATCCCAATATGAGACTGGTGCTTCCTGCCCCGGGAATGGCCGGTCAACCTATGTACTATGTAATTCCGTCTAAAGCCGCGAATCCTGAGGCAGCTCTGAAATTTGTAGAGTTTGCGACGTCACCTGAGATTCAGGCCAAGTACATTGTAGAGAAATTCAACTGGTATCCTGGAATTGACGGCTCTTACATAGAGGATTATCTCCCGGAAGAAGTATGGAATAAGGTGTTCCGTGACGTAACTCCGGAAGACTTGGCTAAATATGCCAGAGCGTTCCCGATTAAGGATTACTACAATGCTATGATGGAAGCGTACGAGAGAGCAATGAGGTAGGTCGGTTTCGCTGCCGTGCCCCAAAAGGGCACGGTAGCTCTAACACTTATTCTCGGCATAATCAGAGAGACTAAGGCAGCTAAAGGGAAAGAAGGGATAGATTAAGATGCGTCTTGCCTCATCCAAACAGGCTTCGTCCGTTTCGAAACCCGGAAAAACACAGCGTCCGCGCGGTAGGGCCGGTCAGTCAAACCTAAGCGGGATACTCTTGGTTTTGCCGGCGCTTATTGTCTTGGGCGTATTATACATTTATCCTCTCATTTCTTCCATTATTATGAGTTTCGTGTCAGAACAAGGTATTGGCCTATATAATTACAGAAAAGCGATAAATCTCTATTGGGTGGATATATTCTTCACTATCGGAATAACTCTTATCTCATTGGCGATTGTATTCATAATCTCGGTGGCTATCGCAGGATATCTTAGGTTTAACCAATGGCCGTTTCTCAACTTTGTCTATCGGCTGCCGCTTTTTATTCCCTTTTTGATAGCAGGCCACTCGATGCGGGTTTTCTTAGCGCCTCATGGAATTCTGAATATCATCCTTACAAGGATTACAGGTATTCCGGAGCTTCCGGGGCTAGCCTTCGGCTGGCCGGGTCTGGTGATCGCTTTCGTCTGGAAGCAGTTTCCTCAGGCCACTCTGTTAATCTTGGGAGCGTTCCAATCAGTGCCTGATTCATGTATAGAGGCAGCCTTGAATCTTGGTAGCAATAAGTTCAGAGCTATATGGCAGATTGTTCTTCCTATTGCAAGTCCAACAGTACTGGTTGCCATGGTTTTGACTTTTGTATCAACTATTGGCTGTCTGACTATACCATTACTGATCGGTCCTTCAAAACCAGTTATGCTGCCTGTAGATATGTCTTTCCGAATCACCTACTTTAATGACTGGGGAGTAGCCAATGCATTGGGTGTCATCTCCTACCTGCTTGTAATCGGACTCTCGTTCTATTATCTCAGGTACATGGTGAAAAAGGAGGAGGCATAGGATGCAGGATGTAACAAGGACTAATTGGTGGAAGAGAATGATTCTGAGGACCATCGCAGTCACCCTAATCGGATTAGCAATCATCGGGCCTCTGGCGGGAACCTTGATTTGGAGTTTTGCGGAGAAGTGGTACTGGCCGAGTGCTTTCCCACAGCAGGTAGGCTTAAAGTATTGGAAGGCTTCCTTATCCGGGCAGTCACAGGTCATGGAGTCGTTATGGGTGAGCCTCCTTATTGCTGTAATCGTAGTGGTTTTGGCAATGCTCATTTCAGTTCCGGCAGGCTATGCTCTTGCCCGGTATGACATACCTTGGAAGAGGATTCTCTTGGTAATCTTTCTAATGCCTCAGGCATTTCCACAACTACCGGTTTTCATCAATATGACGTCCATGTTTTACCGATATAACCTTGTTGGGACAGTGACCGGGGTCGTCGCAGTTCATTTAGTTGTTTCACTGGTGTACTCAGTCTGGATCACCACAGCGGCTTTCAAGTCAATCCCGGTCTCCCTGGAAGAGGCAGCTGTTAACTTAGGTGCCAACCGTCTGAAGGTTTTCTTCAGAATCACGCTTCCTCTTGCAGCGCCGGGCTTGATAGCCAGTTCCATATTTGTCTTTATTACTTCCCTTGATGAGTTCACCGGTACCTTTTTTGTGGGAGCGCCGTTTATTCAGACACTCCCGATCTTAATGTACACAGCCAGTATGGGGTATAACATGCAGTACGCTTCCGTCATTGCTGTTCTCTTAACCATTCCGGCATTATTCTTCATGCTTGTCCTGGAGAGATTCTTGAAAGCAGAGTATATCAGTGGGTTGGGGGTATAGAACATGGCTACATTGAGAATTAAAGGCCTGACTAAGACCTACGGACAATTAAAGGCCTTGGATAATGTGGATCTTACGGTGGAAGAGGGAAAGCTTGCCGCCATTCTTGGACCCAGTGGTTCCGGAAAGTCTACTCTGGTTCGTGCGATAGCAGGATTTGTAGTGCCCGATTGTGGAGAGATTTTTCTCGGAGAGCGTGACATTACTCATGAGAGACCCGAACACAGAAATACGGCCATGGTATTTCAAAGCTACGCCTTATGGCCTCACATGACTGTTTATCAAAACATTGCCTTTGGTCTTAAGCTTAAGAAAAAAACGCCTGAGGAAATTGCAAAGAAGGTAAAATGGGCTCTTGAACTTGTTGACCTTCCGGGACTGGAAGAAAGACTTCCAACGCAGCTCTCCGGCGGACAACAACAAAGAGTGGCTTTAGCTCGTGCCTTAGTCGTTGACCCTGAAATATTGCTTCTTGATGAACCCCTTTCCAACCTTGATGCCAAGATTAGGTATAAATTACGCTTTGAAATTAAGAAGTTGCAAAAGAGACTGAATATCACTACGATCTATATTACCCATGACCAGGAAGAGGCGTTGAGTATTGCCGATTCCGTGGTCCTTCTTAAAGATGGCCGCGTTATGCAAGCAGGCGCGCCCCAGGATATTTACTCGCGCCCGGGAGATCTCTTTGTGGCAGAATTCCTCGGAGCCAGTAATATTGTAACTGGTAAGACGCTGAGAGATGAAGGAGGCCTTTATGCATCGCTCGGCGGAACCAGGCTACCCGTTCCCGACGATAAGAAGGAGAATGACGAGGTTTCACTGATTCTCAGAGCTGACGAAGTTGAACTTACCACTGAAAAGCCCGCTGAATCTGAGGATTACTATGTATTGAAAGGTATACTCTGTGATCAGATGTATCTGGGGTCACGATGGAGATACGAGGTTTCTACGCCGGAAGGCCATTCCCTACTGGTGGACCATGACAGGAACCTCGCTGCGCATTCAGAGATTTATCTTTGCATCAGTCGGGATCGGCTCTATATTTACTGACGTAGCGAGGAATAAGGGGAGAAGCTGATTGAGCGAAAACAAGCTAATCGTAGACTTCTTGAATGTCGGATTCGGGGAAAGTATATGCATTAGAGCTACAGGCACTAAACCCCTGAATATCTTAGTGGACGGCGGCGATAATCGACAGGATGTATTTGCCTGTCGCAGGAATAGAATAAAGCTGTCTCAATATCTGTCTGGAGAAGGGATTCGGGATATTGATTTGCTGGTCATTACACATCTTCATCAAGATCACTTAGGCGGAATTCATGAAGTAATCTCTGATATCTCGGTGAGGGAGGCTTGGGTTAATTACCTGTTACCTCAAGAGTTTCACGGTGGAAAAGTATCTTCGGAAGGCAGTAACATAGAGAATGCCATTGACATGTACGATGACATTTTCAGAATACTGAAAAAAAACGGGACCAAAATCCGACTCATAGAGGAAGATATGCGGTGGACAAGGGATATTAGTGATAATTCCTTGAGAATTACCGGGATGACACCAGGTAAGCAACTGCTCGCTAAACTAAACAAGGATATGGAGATGATCTACCGTACTACAAACCATGAAGAAAGAAAGGGAATACTGCAAGAAGTTGATGAATTCTTAAACCGGACTTGTATAGTAGTAAAGATAGATTATTTAGGCACTGGGATTTTGCTCTGCAGTGACGCGCCACTTTCTTTTTGGAAGCAATTCAATGATACTGAAAATCTGAAAGCGGTTATCCTAAAAGCTCCGCACCACGGAGACATAGAACATATTAATAGAGAGTTGTTAAGTGCTGTAGGTGCAAAATATCTGGTCATTAGTGCAGATGGCGAACGAACATATAATCTGCCAAGTCCGGAAACCAAGTCTCTGGCTGAGTCAATGGGACTGGAGGTCATTTATACAGAAGACTCTGATCTGAATGAATCCGGATGTGGCAAAGAGAACTCGGTGGGAAACGTTGTTCGGTTTAATGTTGGCTACAGGCAAGTAGCCTATAGCCGTCACCTGGTAAGACAGGTATAAATGGAATAGTACAGGCTTTACAGGTATTTTGTAGAAAACAAATATTATCCTGTGGATTGCCTTGTAGGGAGTGTAAGAATAAATGGCATTGGAAGGCAACGTTTTGATTGGCCAGTCCGGAGGACCGACTTCCGTGATTAACAGCAGTCTCTACGGGATAATTACGGAAGCGAAAAAGCACGGGTTTATCCGTGAGATATACGGAGCTGTTCACGGCATAGAAGGCGTTTTAAGGAAACAGATTATTGATCTCAGACGCGAGACGGATGAGGTGATAGACGGGCTCAAAAGAACCCCGGGCGCAGCTTTAGGAGGGTGCAGATATAAACTGCAAGATACTGACATGGGAACAGTATTTAGGGTATTTGACTCCGCTGATATCAGATACTTCTTTTACATCGGCGGGAACGATTCCATGGATACCGCTGCCCGGCTCAACAAGGCTGCCAAGGAACAAGGATATGAACTCCGGGTTATCGGAGTGCCAAAAACCATAGATAATGACCTTCCGGAAACCCATCACTGTCCCGGATTCGGCAGTTGCGCCAAATACGTGGCTACCTCGGTCAGGGAAGCAGGTCTTCATACAGCCAGCATGTATACGTCTGAGCCGATTACCATTCTTCAGACTGTAGGCAGGAATACCGGATGGCTTCCCGGGGCAAGTGCTTTAGCCAAGTCCCAAGAGGATGATGCTCCTCATCTTATTTACTTCCCGGAGATTGCTTTTTCCATAGAAAAATTTCTGGAAGAGGTGGAGGCAACTTACAGAAGAGTCGGAGGGGCTTTTATCGTAGTCGGCGAGGGTCTGAAGGACGCGAGGGGAGAGTACATAGAAGTTCAGGAAGATGACGTGGCTACTGATGCTTTTGGTCATCCTACATTAGGTGGCGTAAGCGAGTTCTTAAGAAACGCTATTGAGAAAAACTTAAAGATTAAGGCCCGCAATATCAAACTGGACATCTGCCAGCAAGCTGCAATGCACTTTGCTTCCCTCCGAGATGTAAACGATGCTGTAGCAGTAGGAAAAGCTGCAGTAGATGCAGCTGCAAGTGGCCTCTCCGGATTTATGGTGACTCTTCTTAAAGAAGAGGCTGCAACCGGTTTGATTGAGTTGGAGAAGGTTGCCAATGTTGAGCGAAAAGTGCCCGTTGAATGGATGAATAAAGAAGGGAACTTTGTAACCTCTGATTTCTTGGAGTATGCTCATCCCTTGATCCAAGGGGAGGCAAGGGTGTTGGTGGAGGACGGATTACCGGTTTATGCAAGACTTAAGAAATCATTTATACAGTTATAGATAAGCAGTCAACTATGTTGATTACCAGGAGGCAGTCATATGAAAAAAATCTTAATCTTTGATTTTGACGGAACTGTTGTGAACTCCATGCCTCGGCTTGCTGATATCGCCTCAGAATTGATTAACCGCTATTACGGGTTGTCTTTGGAAATCAGCAGGAATTTGTATATACTGACTTCAGGCCTCCCCTTTGTTGAGCAGTTGGAATATATGTTTCCGGGGAAAAAGGAGAACCGTCAAATTGTGGAGGAATTTGAGCGACAAAAGGAAGAAGACGTTATGAATGAGCCCTTGTTCCCCGAGACCAAAGACGTACTTGCCTATTTGGCTTCACAGGGGCATAAAATTGTTATCTCTTCAAGCAACTTTCAGCATATTATGGAGGAGTACATGGAAAGGTGCGGTTTGGCGCCTGATTTGGTTCTTGGACACAAAGAAGGGTTTTCGAAAGGGAAAGACCATTTTGACTACATTAAGGATTACTTCCAAGCTGACACCGAAGACCTGGTTTTCATCGGGGATTCTCTGCGGGATTTTGAAAAAGCCAGAGATAACGGAGTAAGGTTTATTGGGAGAATAAGCACTTTTACAGAGGATGATTTTAGACAAGCCGGCGCAGATCAAGTAATCCATGATCTGCGGGAGCTAATGCAGGTCTTGTAATCCTGTGAGTATCATTCCCCGGTGAGACCGGTGAGCTGTTTTAGTCTGCTTTTAGGAGAGACTGTTATTGCTGCCTGTCTTTATTCGGTTGCCCGCAGGATACAATTCATTTAGAAGGAAAACCGGGAGTGAACTTGAATATGTTGAGAATACTTGTGACAGGTTTTGAACCATTTGGCGGTGCCACTGTCAATCCTGCCTCTTTGGCAGTACAGAAACTCAAAACAACAGTGCGAGGCGAAGTTCAAATAGTAACTCGGGAAATACCCACGGTATTTGGCAAGTCCGCAAAGGCCGTGCACGATGCAATCTTGGAGCTTTCGCCTCAGGCGGTCATAAGCGTAGGACAGGCAGGAGGAACTCCCGGCATTCGCGTGGAAAGGGTAGCTCTCAATCTTGACGATGCAAGGATTCCCGACAATGAAGGAAATTGTCCTGTTGATTCTCCAATCGATCCTGTCGGGCCTGTCGCATATTGGGCTACAATACCCGTCCGTGAAGTGGTGGACGCAATTGCAAAACAGGGTATTCCCGCATTCATCTCATACAACGCCGGTACCTTCGTCTGCAACCATGTATTCTACTCAACCTGCAATTTTGCTGCTAAGCAGGACATACCTGTTAAGGTTGGATTCATCCATGTTCCCTACCTTCCTTGCCAAGCAGTGGGGAAGGGTGAAACTCCGAGCATGTCATTAGAGTGCATAGTCACTGCATTGGAAGCAGCTGTTGAAGTCGTTGCCGAGTCAATCGTAAGTGACTGATTGACGTCCCATAGGGATGTTGCATGCGTTTGAATTGGCGGCATAAGATGGCCTGCATTACGTTGATTTCATGTCTATTGATTTCATGTCTAATAAGGAAGAGGAATAGCGCTTTCGTGTCAGAATAAGTCTCAGGAGAAGACTATTAAGTAAAGAGCAGGTGAGAAGGTTGGAGAGAGCACTTGTTGATGAATTCATTGAATTGGTGAGTATTGATGCAGAGTCAGGTTGTGAGGCTGAAATAGCGGCTCGTGTCATGAGCAAGCTCCGCGACATAGGCCTCGATGTGGAAATGGACGATGCAGGCGCGAAGTTTGGCGGGAATGCGGGTAACGTGATTGCGAGAGCAGGCGAGGGGGATCCGATTATTCTATGCGCTCATCTTGACAGGGTGAAGCCTGGTAAAGGAATAAAGCCTGTTGTGGACAACGGGATCATCAGATCGTCAGGAGACACTGTATTAGCTGCAGACGATATTTCCGGGGTTGTCGCTATTCTGGCAGGTTTGAGGGAAGCCAAGAAGCATAGGCCTCTGCCTGCTGTGGAGGTTATATTTACCGTAAGCGAAGAGACCCGTCTCCAAGGCTCAAAGCATTTGGATTATACACGCCTTCACAGTAAGATGGCGTACATATTTGATGCTTCCAGTCCGGTAGGCACTGTCGTGACTTCCAGCCCTACCCACGTTGGGTTTGACGTCAATGTTGTCGGCCAGGCGGCCCATGCAGCTGTGAATCCCGAAGACGGGGTGAGCGCCATCCGGGCGGCAGCCTTCGCCATTAGTAAGCTCCCTTTCGGCTGGGTTGATGATCATACAACTACCAATGTGGGAGTGCTGAATGGAGGAGCGGCTACAAACATCGTGTGCGACAGCGTCAGGTTCAAAGGTGAAATCAGGAGCCTTATTGCAAGCAGGGCATCCGAACTCGCAAATGAGTTTACGGGTACTATCATCTCCGAGGCGAAGGCACATGGCACGGAGGCTGAAGTCATAACTGCCGTTGACTATAGCGGTTATAGCATTGACCGGAATGCTCCGGTAGTAGCGCGGGTTGTTGAGGCGCTTCGGAGAATTGGCATAACTGCGACGTTTGAGTCCACCATGGGCGGCAGTGACGGCAACATCTTTAACGCTAACGGCATATCCAGCATTGTGCTGGGTACAGGATGTCAGCTGGTGCACTCGACTCGTGAGTTCCTCCCGGTACCGGAGCTTGTGGCGTCTGCCAGGCTCGTTGAATCTCTGCTTGCCGTTTGACGTCAGTCAGGCCGGTGCCGTGACTTGGCTGACAGGAAGGAGATGACGCCATGATTCGGGAAGACCTTGCAAGCCGTTGGTACAACGCGATTTTTTCCCGTCATTCCGTAAGAGCATATGACGGAAGCTCTGTTCCTTCAGGCATGCAAGATGAGATTGGGCAGCTCCTGGATGGATTCTCACCTATGTGCAAAGGCGCCAGAGCTGTACTACTTGAAGGAGGCAGCTCAGAGATTCTCGCAGGCTTCATGGGTGTGTTTGGCAAAATAAGCGGGGCTGATCTGGTATTGGCGCTAATAGGCGATGCATCCTATCCCAACCACGAAGTGGCTGTGGGCTTTCTAGGAGAAGGGATTATTCTTCATGCGACGTCATTAGGCCTGGGAACGTGCTGGGTAAGCGGGACATACAGCCGAAAAGCGGTGGAGGCCCGGATCGAGTTAGGAGAATCTGAGAAGGTGATGGCAGTATCGCCTATAGGATTCGCAGAGAAGCCTGGGAACGAGATGGAGGAAAACTCTATGAAAGCGCCGGGAGGCCTGCACAAGAGGAAACCCCTTGAGTCGCTGATTCGAGGACTTCCTATGAAAGACTGGCCGCCCGGTTTCCGGAATATCCTGGAAGCAGCGCGCCTCGCGCCATCAGCAGTCAACAGACAACCTTGGCGATTTACCGTCAAGTCGGATCGAATACTTGTATCTGCTGCCAGATTCGAGTTGCTTCCGATGGCTGCAAGGAAACTCGACTGCGGTATAGCCATGCTTCATCTTGAAGCTGCGTCCGGCGCGAGCGGTATTCACGGTGAGTGGAGCCTTCTTGACACCCCCCCTGGGGTAGCTGAATACATCATTCGGCACCGCCTGCGTCGGAGAGACTCGTGAGTTCCTCTTGCACCGAATCGAGGATCAGGTGCAAGTGGTAGGGGTGTCCAATCCGTACTTTTTGATCTTCCGATATATAGTCGCTCGACTCATTCCCAGTTGCTCTGCAAGTATGTCCTTGGCCTTAGGGACATTTTCCAGACGACGCAAACCGTCTTCTATGAGCTTCTTTTCCCAGCTCTCAACTGAAGTCACCTTCGGCGCTACGTCGGGCATGATTGTCTTATCCGGCGCAGATGCTTCCTTGAATCTGGCAGGAAGATGTTGGGGCCTGATGATTTCATCGATACATGTATGCAGCACGTACTGAGCTGTATTTTGGAGTTCTCGTACATTGCCCGGCCACTCATAATGCAGGAGAATTTGAGTGGCTTCCTGCGATAAATTCGGTGCCACACAATCCATAGCAGCACTGTATTTATGAAGAAAGTAACTGAACAGAGGTATTATGTCCTCCTTGCGCTCCCTGAGCGGAGGTATCCATATGGGAATCACATTTAGTCTGAAATAGAGATCTTCCCGGAATTCGCCGTCTTCCACCATTCTTTCCAGGTTTTTGTTAGTGGCTGATACTATGCGTACGTCAGTCTTCATAGAGTGGGTTCCTCCGACGCGCTGTATCTCCCCTGAATCCAGTGCCCTCAAGAGTTTGGCCTGGAGTCTCAAAGAGCAGTCACCTATCTCATCCAGGAAGAGGGTTCCTTCATTTGCCACCTCGAACTTGCCGGGCTTGCCTCCGCGCCTTGCACCGGTAAACGCTCCGTCTTCATAGCCGAACAACTCTGATTCGAGGAGTTCCTCCGGAACCGCAGCGCAGTTTACAGCCACGAAAGGCCCATGACTCCGTGGACTGTGGTAGTGAATAGCCCTGGCGAAGAGCTCCTTTCCGGTTCCACTTTCGCCACGCAGAAGTGCAGAGGAAGAGCTCATAGCTGTCCTTAAAGCCATCTGCTTGGCTTTGCGGATAGCCGGTGAATCACCCAGGATATCTTCAATAGCGCGAGTAGGCTGTCCGTCAGTCATTTGGTAAGCTACTTTTGTCACGTCTTCGATGCTCCTGACCAGTGCAACCGCTCCGATAATCTGGCCCTCGCTCACCAGGGGCGAAGCTGTGCTCATGAGCCGCACTGCTTTTCCCTGGCCGCGAAGTAACATTTCCAAGTGCTTATATTGCGTACCTGTTGCTGCAATCTGAAATATGGGGGCTGACGGGAAAACGCGCTTAATATTCTTGCCTACTATATCTGCATCTTCCAGCTTGAGGGTTTTGACGGCAGCGTTGTTACAGCATACAATATTTCCTGTCTCGTCGATTGCAATAATTCCCTCTCCAACAGACTCAACTATTCCCTGAAGCTGGTTGTGTGTCTTTCTTAACTCTTCTTTGGCAATGTCAGATTGAGCCGCCTTTTCCACAAGCCTTGCCATCTGGTGTAAGAAATCCATGTATTCGTTGCCGTGTTGTTGTATTCTGTGTCTTTGCTCATCTGTAAATCCCACGAGCGCAATGACTCCAAGGGAAGTATCACCCACACTCAAGGGGTAACACATATGGCATGTCTCGATACACCCTGCTTTTCCGGCGCAACCGTCACAGACAGGATCATTATTTCTATCAGTGACCATATACGGGCGTTTTTTGCGAGTTGCTTCGGCAAATGAACACGAAGCAGGTAACTCCTGGCCTATCAGGGACTTGTATCTGCCTGTCCCGGCTACTCTCACAAGCTGATGGTTTGCCACTGTGACATCGAAGCGAAGCACAGTGGAGACTGCATTTGCAATTTGCTGCAAGAATTCGTTGAATGAGTCATCTATGCACATAAGTGTAGAAGTCATCTCCCTATACTTTTCGCTATTCCTATCATAGGTCATAGGCTCTCATGTTTGTCATATCAAATGATACCCCGTCTTACTGCTTTGAAGAGTCGCAGTCTCATAATGCGACTATCATTTGAGTCTCAATATGAGATTAATAATGAGCTTATACGGTCATAACGAGACCTTATGATTTTAACCTAATCAGCCGGGCGACGCCGGTTACTAAGGCTATAAGCACCTTTTGGATGACTTGGCATGAGTCTTGCGAGTAATACAGTTTACAGGTGCTTTCTGTACACTACGAGACCGCTCATCTAAACTAGATGATAGCTTAAATGCCTGTCATTGTCTATTCCAGCAGGCATGTCAGCAGGTATGAAAGAGGGTGATGCAGCCACATATTCCCTACAATGCAGTAGATCCTTTTTTTGGCTACGGTTATGGTCCGCAATCCTGAAATATGCTTTGTAGACACTAAGGAGGTTACACCGTGAGATCAGTAATTAGGAGAATTGCAATAGTCGGTTTATGTATTGCGTTGTGCACAGTCTTTTCGTCAGTTTCGTATGCAGCTCGTCCGACAATTATTAAGGTTGCTCATGACCTGTCCCCTGACCCATACGATCCAACCCACGGATTTGCCACGGTTTTCAAGAATTACGTTGAAAGCAGAACAGACGGCAAGTACGTTGTAGAAATATACCCATCAAGCGTTTTGGGTAAAGAGCGTGAGCGTCTGGAACTCACCAGGGCAGGAGCAATTCATGTCGATCTGGCGTCAGTAGGCGGTCTCAGTCAGCTTTACCAACCGGCGATCCTTCTCAATACACCATTCATGTACAAGAGTGACAAAATTGTCTCTGCCGTACTCAAGAGCGACTTCGTCGACTGGATGTTTGAGGATATGAAAAAGAAGACAGGACTTCGTTCCATATGCGTGTATGAAATGGGCGGACTGTCATGTATTACAAATAGCCTTAGGCCTATCCGTAAGCCTGCTGACATGAAAGGCATCAAGTTCCGAGCTATGGACGATAGCCAGGTCGCAATGTTCAAGGCGCTGGGTGCAAACGCGGTTCCTATGGCATGGAGCGAGACATATACAGGACTTCAGACCGGTGTTGTACAGGGACAGGTTAATCCCATTTCAGCCATTATCAGCGTGAAACTGTATGAGGTTCAGAAGTATATCACACTTAGCCGTACCCTTTTGGGCAGCCACTGGGTTGTAGTCAATGATAAGTGGTATAGCAGTCTTCCTGCGGACGTAAGGAAAATAGTTGACGACGGATTCTATTATGCAAGAGAAGCTGCAGCAGGCCTTACGCAGCTTGTCCAGGCACAAGGCCTTGAGACCCTCAAGAAAAACGGAATGGAGATTACCGCGTTGTCAGACGCCGAGTGGGAAGAGTTCGCGAAGCTCGGTTGCCCGGCAGTGCTTGAGTGGGCGAAGATGAAGATGGATCCTGCCATTGTTGACCGGTTTGTAAACACGGTGCAGAAGGTGGAGAAACAAGTCGAGGGTAAGTAGCCCACAAATTGGAGCATTACACCTACACATAAGTTGTATGTCGCCTGACTGCATATGACAAAAGAGGAGGGCCTGGCCTCTGACATTTGAAGAGGTGTCAGGTCAGGCCCTCTAAAGAAAGGCTGAAGTGAGTACGATGGGTAACAAGAAAACAGGATCAAACGGAAGCGTGCTTTTAGTCGTTGAAGAAGTAATTGTCAATGCATGTGCATTCATGCTGGCTGCAATGACAATTATTACTCTTATAGCTGTTTTCTACAGGTACGTGCTTGGTAACGCGCTTTCGTGGACTGAAGAGCTTACGCGTTATCTGATGATTTTTGTTGGTCTGTTCGGCACGGCTGTTGCATTGAGACGAGACGAGCATGTCGGCTTCACAATGATTGTGGAGAAGCTTCCTCATTCGTTACAAAAAGCAGCCAACATCATAAGTTACGTAGGTATCGGCATATTCTGCTGGATCATGGTCTACAACGGGTTTAAGTGGGCATCGTGGACCGGAACCACAGCGGAAATCCTGCCGATTCCTATGTGGATCCCATGCTCAATGGTGCCGATAAGCGGCTTGGCGATGCTTGTTGTAATCGCGAGCAAAATCTGGAATGAGCTGAGGGGTGAAAAGAAGTGACTGCCTTACTGGTCATCGTAGCATTTGTTGTCATGCTTATTTTAGGCACACCAATCGCTTTTGTTCTGGGCTTGGCCGGTGTTGTTGCATTAGTCGGAAGTAGCGGCGGAAGCCTTCTGATGCTAGTGCCTCAGCAGATTTTTTCCGGTATGAATTCCTTCGTGCTGATGGCAATACCATTCTTTATCCTTGCCGGGGAGTTAATGAACGCAGCCGGAATAACCAAGAAAATCGTAAACCTTTCCAATGCTCTTGTAGGGCGCATGAAAGGTGGCCTCGGCCATGTCAATATAGTAGCTAACATAATCTTCGCCACCATGTCCGGAGCAGCGGTAGCAGCAGTAGCCGGGCTTGGAACCATCCTAATCCCATCAATGGAGGAATCCGGATATGACAAGTCCTATGCTTGCGCGCTCACTGCATCCGCATCAGTAATCGGCCCCACCATTCCACCGAGTATTCCTATGGTTGTTTGCGCATCCACCGCAGGCATTTCAGTTGCGGCGATGTTTGCCGGGGGCATATTCCCAGGGTTGCTTCTCGGCGGACTGATGATGATTGTCAACGGAATCATCTCCGTACGTAGGGGGTACCAGTTGGAAGGACAGTCCTATAAAGGCACCATGGGTGAAATAATTAAGGATGGCCTTATTGCCTTAGGTATGCCGGCTATTATCATATTGGGAATTCTGGGAGGCATATTCACAGCTACAGAGGCAGCTGCAGTCGCAGTTGCTTACGCGGTCATAATTGGGAAGTTTGTCTTCAAAACGCTTGATGCCAAGGTCTTATGGCAAGTCTTTAGGAACGCTGTGAGCAAAACAGGAGTATCGTTGCTCCTCGTATCAATGGGCGGAATTCTAAGCTGGGTGATGGCATCTGAGCAAGTACCCGCGAAAATGGCTGATGTCATCCTAAGCATCGGAGGCAGCCAGGTCGTATTTATGCTTCTTAGCATCATTCTTCTTCTCATAATTGGGTGTTTCATGGATCTCACTGCATCTTTAATAATGCTTACGCCCATTCTTCTGCCTATTGCAGTTCAACTGGGAATTAATCCTGTGCACTATGCTTTGGTTATGGTTGTTGCCCTTAATATTGGGCTGATCACGCCTCCTGTAGGCGCAGTCTTGTTTGTCACGTGTGCTGTGGCGCGCGAGAAGTTTGAGAATATCGTAGGTGAGATTTGGCCGTTTCTTCTTTGCCACGCCATCGCCCTTGCGATAATTGCTTTTGTGCCAAAGTTGACGCTCTTTATTCCTAAGGCTCTTGGTTTGTTGTAATGAGAAATCAAATACGAATAGGCAAATGAAAAGAGGGAGTAGGACATGAGAATTGACAGAGTCGATGTGATTCATACCGCGATTCCACTGAAGAGCAGCTTCAGGACGAGCTTTGGGGCAATATCCGCCCAGCACTCTGTTGTGACAAAAGTTTACTCAGAAGGACTGGTTGCATACGGTGAAGCGTGTCCGTTTCTTGCTCCAATCTACAGTTATGAGTGCGTGGGATCTGTCCAGACAGTCCTCGCGAATTTCATAATTCCGCAAGTGCTTGGCAAGGAGATCAACGGTGCCTCTGACTTCATGGAGAAGGTCAGCTTTATAAAGGGGAACAATCATGCCAAAGCAGCCCTGGAAAGCGCAATATGGGCCCTTCAAGCGAAGGCTGAAAAGAGACCGTTATGGCAGGTTCTCGGGGGAACCAATCCCAAGGTGGACGTAGGTGTAAGCATCGGTATGCAGCCAAGTACTTCCGCTTTGCTCAAGAAGATCGAGGGCTATCTCAACGAAGGATACCGTCGCATAAAGATAAAAATCGAACCCGGTGAGGATCTTGAGCTGATAAAGTCGGTCCGCAAGGAGTTTCCGGATATTATCTTCATGGTAGACGCCAACTCCTCATACAAAGTGACAGATATAGATTTCTTGAAGAAGCTGGATGATTTCAATCTTCTTATGATAGAGCAGCCTCTTGGAGAGGACGATATTGTGGACCACGCGGAACTCCAAAAAGAAGTCAGGACGCCTGTATGTCTGGACGAGAGCATCCACACAGTGGACGATGCTCGCAAGGCTATACAACTTGGAAGCTGCCGCATTATCAACATTAAGTATGGGCGTGTAGGAGGCCTGTTGAATTCAATAAAGATCCATGATCTATGCAAGAAAGCAGGGGTTGGCAACTGGATCGGAGGAATGATCGAAACCGGTATAGGACAGGTAATAAAGACTGCCCTCGGAACACTTGATAACTTTGTATATGCGGCAGATATAGAAACCAGTGACCGATTTGTCGTTGAGGATGTTATAACTCCTGAGCTCTCGCAAACTGACGGTTATTTGGATGCTAACACTGAGTATCAGGTTGACGAGGAGAAACTGAACAAGTACACAGCCGAAATCTCAATTTTCAAAGCATGACTGCTCAGGGAGGGATCTCAAATGCAAGTAGTTTCAGCCGATGAGCATGAGCTCCGCGCTGAGCTGGTCAGGGAATTCTGTGAACTGGTCCGGGTAGACAGCGAACCATATGAAGAAGCCGAACTGGCAGACGTGGTGGAGGAGAACCTGCTTGAGCTGGGGTTTGAGGTGGAACGCGATGATGCCGGCAAGAAGATCGGCGGGAATTCCGGGAATCTCATAGCGAGACTGCCTGAAGCGCAATGTTCTCGTGAAAAACCTATATTGCTCTGCGCCCACTTAGATAGGGTGCCTCCTGGAAAAGGTGTCAAGCCGCGCCTCAAAGGAGATCGAATTGTCTCTTCCGGAGATACGGTCCTCGGCGCTGATGACGTAGCCGGCTTGGTAGCCATTCTTGCGGGAGTGCGTATGGCTCGCAGGGTTCAGTCCGTCCTTCCTCCTCTTGAAGTCGTCATTACCGTGTGTGAAGAGAAGGGGCTCCAAGGGTCGCGCCATCTGGATTACTCGAAGCTACAATCTAAAACAGGCTTCGTCTTTGACGCCGCAAGGCCTGTAGGTGTCGTGATATACGGCGCTCCGACCCATGTCAAGTTTGAGGTGGATGTCATAGGCCGTGCAGCTCATGCAGGGATAAACCCTGAGGACGGGGTCAGTGCCATACAGACTGCAGCTGGAGCCATAACCCGTATTCCTTTTGGCTGGGTGGATGATGATACAACAGCGAACATCGGGACAGTAACAGGCGGTGAGGCTATGAACATCGTCTGTGAACGAGTTCACTTAGTCGGTGAAGTGCGAAGCCATGACGACCGAGTTGCAGCAAGAGTCTTGAAGCAGATAGAAGACTGTTTTGCCGAAGAGGCCAGAAAAAGCGGGGCCAAGGCCGAGTTCGAAGCATCTACACTGTACAAAAGTTACCGTATAGATGAGAATTCTGAAGCGCTTCGGTTGCTAAGACATGCCATAGGCAGTGTCGGGCGAAATATGACACTGGAACTGTCCAACGGCGGAACAGACGCCAACCAGTTCAATGCCAACGGTATTGAAAGCGTAGGTCTGGGAATCGGGTTTGAGCAAGCGCATTCAACACGTGAGAGCATAACTGTGGAAGAACTGGTTGCCGCAACAAAGCTCGCGTCATGCTTAATTCTTAGGTCGTAGAACGGAACCTGTTAGAGTCAGAAAGAATCGTTATGTAGTTGTAGAAGGAGAAAACCATGTTATCTATTAAGGAGTTTCTCAACAGTGAAGTTCGCCCTGCTTACGGATGTACTGAACCCGGAGCTGTAGCTCTTGCAGTATCAAGGGCATGCGAAGAACTTGCGGGTGACTACATCATATCTGTAAAGGTTGAAGTAAGCAGCAGCATATACAAGAATGGATTGGATGTCGGAATTCCAGGCTGTGACGGCGCACGCGGCAATCCGATGGCTGCTGCGCTCGCTGTGCGGTGTGGCCGCTCTCAATATGGGCTTGAGGTGCTGAAAGATGTCACCGATGATGATGTAGAGAACGCTAAGAAGTGGATTGAAGACGGGAGAGTAGAAGTCCTTCACAATCCTCACCGCAAAGGCGTATACGTGCGTGCGGAAGTAAGAAGCCAAGAGCACGTTGCAACCTGTGTGATAGAGCATGAACACTCTTTTATTACTGAGGTTACAAGAGACGGAATTGCAGTAGAGCGAAATAGCAAGGCACCGGCTTCCGGCAATGGCAAATCCGTGCCTGACATTATACGCAAGATGTCTTACCGAGAACTGCTGAGCTTGGTCAAACAGATTGATGACGAAGACATGGATTTTATCATGGAAGGCGCTCGTATCAATCGGGAGATGGCTGAATACGGTCTCCGTAACCGGAACTACTCAGGCCTTGGCTTCGGGGCCGGGTTTAATGAGTTGGTACAGGAAGGACGCGTCAGTGACGACCTGGGCAACATAATTCGCTACCTGTGCTACTCAGCTTCAGACGCGCGTATGTCAGGCGCCTTGTTGCCTGTGATGAGCAGCGCAGGCAGCGGTAATCATGGAATCACCGCAGTCTTGCCGGTCTTGCTCTTGGGGGAGAGATTAGGCAAGAGCAGGGAGGAAATAGCCTGTGCCATAGCAGTGAGCCATCTGTCAACGAGTTTCATCAAGAGCAGACTAGGGCGTCTGTCATCAGTATGCGGGTGTGTTGTAGCTGCAGGAGCGGGGGCAGCAGCAGGTATGGTGTGGCTGATGGGAGGAGACGAAGATCAAGCCTGCTCTGCAATGCAGATCGTGCTGGCAGATACTGCAGGTATGGTCTGCGACGGGGCAAAAGAAAGCTGTGCTTTGAAAGTCGGAGTAGGCGGGGTCGAAGCTTACACTGCTGCTCTTCTTGCTATGAACGGTAAAGGTGTATCCAGGTCTCAGGGAATTGTTGATGATAGTATTGAAAAGACAGTGGAGAATATCGCACAGCTTAACAACGAAGGAATGTGCAATGCTGATAGAGTGATCATAGAGATATGCGAGGCTAGGGTAAACGGGGATTCGTGTTAAAATCCCGTCGAAAATCCTTGACTTTGATCTCGGAGTCGCTTACAATTCCTTAAGATGTACAAACGAGCCCAATGAGGCGAACAAGTACTGATGACATCGACGACTTGGGATAGTTGGATAAAAGCCTGCTTAGCCTCAGGGCCAAAGCAGGCTTTTATATATCTGCATCAGGGGGGGTGGATAAGTGAAGTTTCGGGAGAAAGCGCTAATCATGGACGAGGCAGCGATCAGGCGTGCTCTTACACGAATTGCCCACGAAATAAATGAGGCAAACAAGGGAGTGGAAGAGGTAGCGCTTGTCGGGATAAGACGAAGGGGAGGGCCTCTGGCTCATCAGCTTGCGTCCCAAATTGAGAACATTGAAGGGATCAAGCCTCCAGTCGGTGTCCTGGACATAACTCTCTATAGAGACGATCTTACTACTTTAGGGCCTGCGCCGATCGTGCACCGTACAGAGGTGGATTTTGACGTTACCGGCAAAATCATAGTCTTAGTGGATGATGTAATATTTACAGGCAGAACGGCCAGAGCGGCATTGGACGCTTTAATGGATCTGGGCAGACCCAAACGGATTCAGTTAGCAGTCCTCATTGACAGGGGCCACAGAGAACTGCCAATCAAACCGGACTTTGTAGGTAAAAACGTTCCTACATCGCGAGAAGAAATAGTCTCCGTTTGCGTAGAAGAGATAGACGGAGAGAACAAGGTGATCATTGAAGAAGTTATAGAGTAGCAAATACCGGAATAGGAGACCCTTTAAGCTAGTCCCGTGAGGCTGGCAAGGGATATGGGAGTCGGATCAAGCAAGGTCTAACACCTCGGTGATTCTAAAATAGACGTTGCGGAGCCATACCCCTTTAGCTTTGCACACAATGGGACAGTGGCGGGGAGAAGGGGCGTGACTTATGAGATTCGACAGAAGAAAGGACTTACTCGGACTTCGTGATATCACAAGAGAAGAAATTGAAGTAATACTTGGAACCGCCATCCCCATGAAGGACATCATCAGGCGCGATGTGAAGAAAGTGCCTGCCCTCCGAGGAAAAGGTGTCATTACTGTCTTCTATGAAAACAGCACCCGCACGAGAACCTCGTTTGAACTTGCAGGAAAATATCTCAGCGCGGATACTTCTAATCTGGCTGTTTCCACAAGTAGCGTGCAAAAAGGAGAAAGTCTTAAGGATACTATCAAGACCATTGAAATGATGGGCCCTGATGTTTTGGTCATGCGTCATTCTTGTAGCGGAGCTCCTCACTACGTGGCAAGAAACACTACCATGCGTGTTATCAACGCAGGAGACGGGATCAATGAGCATCCTACTCAGGCACTCCTTGACATGTACAGTATTCGCGAACGCAAAGGCACTTTGGAAGGCTTGAAAGTAGCCATAGTCGGCGATATCCTCCACAGTCGGGTCGCGCGTTCAAATATCTTCGGCCTCAGTAAGTTCGGATGCGAGCTTAGAGTAATCGGCCCGTCAACACTGATTCCCCCCGGTATCGATAAACTGGGAGTCAAGGCCTATGCCAATCTTGAGTCAGGCCTTAAAGGGGTCGATGTAATCAATGTTTTGCGTATTCAGAAGGAGCGCCAGCATGGCGCACTCTTCCCGTCTATTGATGAATACCGGGAGCTCTACATGATTAGACCTGAACACCTGGCTCTGGCTGCTGACGATGCAATTGTTCTTCACCCGGGGCCTATGAACAGAGGTATCGAGATATCAACAGAGCTGGCTGAAAGTCCAAGATGTATTGTAAATGAACAGGTCTCAAACGGAGTTGCTGTGCGGATGGCGATTCTATACCTGATGTTGGGAGGCGGAAGAGATGAAATTGCTGGTTAAGGGCGGACGGGTTATAGACCCCGGCAACAATATTGATGAGATTTGTGATGTCCTCATCATAAACAGTAAAATAGCTGCTATTGGAAGAGATTTACCCATAACCGGAGACGAAGATGTAGTAGACGCAGGAGGAAAGATAGTCTGCCCCGGCTTCATTGATATCCATGCCCATTTTAGAGACCCTGGGTATGAGTACAAGGAAGACATTATAACCGGATCGAAAGCTGCAGCGGTAGGAGGCTTTACTACTGTCTGTTGTATGCCTAACACGGATCCTGTTATCCACAACGGGCCTGTCGCAAGTTATGTAAGGCGCAAAGGTGAGGAGGCGGGCTTAGTAAATGTCCTCCCAATCGGCAGTATTACCAGGAACCTGGAAGGCGAAGAGCTCAGTGAAATGGCAGAGCTGGCAGAAGCAGGCTGTATCGCCTTTTCTGATGACGGTAATCCTGTGATGAGATCAGACGTGATGCGACACGCCTTAGAATATGCCGGCATGTTAAACCTCCCGATTTTCTCCCACTGTGAGGACTTGAACCTTTCCCGCGACGGCCAGATGCATGAAGGATATTACTCCACACTATACGGCTTACAAGGAATTCCCGCTGAGGCGGAAGAGATCATGACAGCGAGAGATGTCGAGCTCGCGTCTCTAACCGGTGCTCGCCTGCACGTGTGCCATGTATCCACAAGAGGAGCCCTCCATATCATTGAAGAGGCCAAGTCATCAGGCGCCCATGTTACCTGTGAGGTAACCCCGCATCATCTGACCCTTACTGATGAAGCAGTCGGCTCCTATGATACCGATACCAAGGTCAACCCACCCCTTCGCTCGGAAGATCACGTCAACGCCTTGGTGAAGGCGGTGTCTTCAGGACTTATTGACTGCATCGCGACAGATCACGCGCCTCATAATGTTGAGAGCAAGGACTGTGAGTATGCAAAAGCCTCGTTTGGAATTTCAGGCATTGAGACTGCGGTACCCGTAATCATGGACAGGTTGGTCCATACCGGTCTTCTGGATATTGTTGAGATGGTCAGGCTCTTTACTCTCGGACCCAGCCGAGTCTTGGGCCTTTGTCTTGGCACATTGACTCCTGAGTCAAAGGCTGACATTACGATAATAGACCCGGACGCCATTGGGCGCGTAGATCCGGCGGCATTCCATTCCAAAGGAAAGAATACTCCGTTTAAGGGTATGGAGCTTCGTGGCTGGCCTTGGATGACCATCTCAGGAGGGAAAATCGTCGCTCGAGAGGGACGCCTTGTGTAGACGCGGGGTACAGGGGATTAAGGAGTGTGTCGATGGATGTTCTTCCTAAAAAACGCTGAAGTTATTAGAAATGACCGTGTCGGGGACGGACTCTATGAGCTTGAATTCCGGGCGCCACAGATTGCAAGTCATGGGGAACCCGGGCAGTTCATCCATGTAGAAGTCAAGCCTCATCCGGCTGAATCATTGTCTCCGCTTCTTAGACGCCCGTTCAGCCTATATGGAGTGGATTCGCGGCAAGGTGCGATATCCATTCTCTATAGAATCCGGGGTCTGGGCACATCAATATTGGCGCGGGCAAAGCCCGGGGAATGTTTAAGTGTGCTTGGACCCCTTGGAAGGGGATTTACTCTCCCTGCCAAGGAAAGTGTAACCCTTTTGGTCGGGGGTGGAATGGGGATCGCTCCCCTCGTGTATCTGGCAGACTGTCTTACGCGCTTAAGTTGTAAGGTGACTGTCCTGTACGGGGCGGAAACAGCATCTGAATTAGTGGCTTTGGAGAAATTGGAACAGAAAGAAGTAAAGTGTCATGTCGCGACTATGGACGGCAGTAAAGGATACGAAGGTTTTGTGACCGATCTCCTAACATGTGTTCATGCTGGGGAATCAGCCTCTATGTCCATTGAAAAACAAGCTGATTTGCTTAGCGGATCGCCCGGTGAATCGCACACTTTATCATCGGGGCGGACATTATCTGATAGAGAAGCCAACGATATCCATAGACAGCCTGACATTATTTACTCCTGCGGCCCTTTGGAGATGATGGCACATGTTGCGCGGTTCGCCGACGAGCGGGGTATCCCCGGGGAAGTATCGCTTGAGTCGAATATGGCTTGCGGAGTAGGAGTGTGTCTTGGGTGCGCATTGAAGCTTAAAGGCGGTAACGCCGGTTACGCGAAGGTATGCAGTGACGGCCCGGTTTTCCCCATGGACCGGGTGGAGTTTACAGTAGGGGAGGAGGCTCGGCTGCAATGAATCTTGCAACTGACTTAGGCGGAATCAAGCTTGCTAATCCGGTTATTATGGCGTCAGGCACTTTCGGATATGGGTTTGGCTATGAAAGCTTAATAGACCCTGGTGATGTAGGTGCAATTATCACTAAAGCGACCACAAGGGAGCCTTGGACCGGCAATCCTCCTCCGCGAATCGCTGAAACCCCCTGTGGGATGCTTAATGCAATTGGCTTGGAAAACCCAGGTATCGAGGTTTTCTTAAACGAGCATCTTCCGCGACTTGAGAGCTCGGGCGCAGTTGTTATTGTGAATATCGCAGGCAGAACCTTCGAAGAGTATGTTGAGCTTGCTTCAATGATTGAGACCGTCAGGGGAATTTCAGGAATTGAGATTAACATATCCTGTCCAAACGTGGATTTTGGAGGAATGCAGCTTGGGACTGCGCCTGATATGGTCTACAGGATAGTAAAAGCTGTGAAGGAGAAGACTCATCTTCCGGTAATGCCGAAACTATCGCCTAATGTCACTGATATAATTGAGATAGCAAAAGCAGCAGAATCTGCGGGCGCTGACGCGATTTCCATGATTAACACCTTACAAGGGATGGCGGTGGATATTGAGATGAAACGTCCGGTTTTGGGAAATATCTTTGGCGGACTGTCAGGGCCGGCTATAAAGCCTATAGCCCTTCGCATGGTCTATCAAGTATACCGGGCAGTGGATGTCCCCATATTAGGCGGGGGAGGTATCATGTCAGCAAAAGACGCAATTGAGTTTCTCTTGGTAGGAGCAACGGCTGTTTCCATTGGCACAGGCACTTTTGTCAATCCCAGGCTGGCTATGGAGGTTAAGGCAGGGATTGAGGACTACATGAGGAGACACTCCCATACCGACTTGCGCGAGATTATCGGAGCAGCGGTCCTGTAAACATGATCTTCTCTCATCCGACTCAACCCGAGTGTTGTATATCTAAGGGAGGTTGCACTATGCAGGCGAAAGAACGAGTTATTTTAGCCCTTGACGTAAATACGGAAGATGAAGCCATAACGTTAGTGAAAAAGCTCCGAGAACATGTAGGCCTGTTCAAGGTTGGGATGCAACTCTATACCGCAGGTGGCCCACAGGTTGTAAGACGTATTCAAGACCTTGGGGGTTCTGTCTTTGTGGATCTGAAATTCCATGACATACCAAACACAGTCGCTTCGGCAGGACGAGTAATGACAAGGCTTAGGTGCGCCATGTTCACCACTCACGCTTCAGGTGGGACTGAGATGCTCAGAGCTCTTGCTCAGGCGGTGGAAGATGAGGCTGCTAACTTAGGTGTAAAGCCTCCGTTGGTGTTGGCTGTTACTGTCCTCACCAGCATAGATCAACGAATCCTTGAAGAGGACCTTCTCATTGGCGGAATGACAGTAAAAGATGTGGCGGTAGAATGGGCGTGTCTTGCTGAGGCTGCCGGGGCAGGGGGTGTGATATGCTCCCCGCTGGAGGCGGAAGAAATACGGGCTGTATGCGGGCCTGAGTTTAAGCTGGTGACCCCTGGCATCCGTCCTCGGTGGGCTGCTAAGAATGACCAGAAGCGAATCACCACACCAGGGGACGCGATTAAGCTAGGTGCAGACTACATAGTCGTGGGACGAGCCATAACCGGGGCTGATGATCCGGTATCTGCAGCCATGCGAATTGCAGATGAGATTGAACAGGCAGAAGGTGAGCTCAGTGTTAACTAGAGAAGAGGCCCTTAGAATCTTTGTGGATGCAGGCGCATTGCTAAGCGGGCATTTTGTGCTTACGTCAGGGCGGCACAGTGACCATTATATGCAATGTGCTCAGGTTTTGAAGTATCCGACGCAAACACAGATATTAGCTAGCCACTTAGCTGACGAATTTAGAGATGACGGTATTGAAATTGTAATCGGGCCTGCAATAGGAGGTATTATCGTCTCATATGAAGTAGGAAGGCAACTTCAAGTGCCTGCTGTATTTGCAGAACGTGAAAACGGCAAGATGACTCTCAGGCGCGGATTCAGACTCCATCCGAATCAGCGTGTGTTAGTTGTTGAAGATGTGATTACTACAGGCGGGTCTGTGCGAGAGGTCATGCAATTGGTGAAGGAGTGTGGCGCAGAAGTCAGAGGTGTCGGGGTCCTCGTCGATCGTAGTAACGGCTCTGTCAAGTTTGGGACTAAGCAGCGTCAAGTGTTATCTATGGAGATAAGCTCTTGGGATGCTGCAGAATGTCCGTTATGCAAGGAAGGGCGAATTCCTCTTCAGAAGCCGGGGAGTAGGACCTAAATCGGATTTTGCCGAAGAACGGGCAACCTGTGAAAGTAACTGGTCGGGGCAGGCGGACTTGAACCGCCGACCTCTTAGTCCCGAACCAAGCGCGCTACCAACCTGCGCCATGCCCCGACCTAAGCAAAGGGTGTAAGAAAACAGTGTCTGACAGTCATAGTATACGTGATGCCTGATTGTATGTCAAACACGTTTAACGGGCGGGTCTGAGTCAAGTTGTGGTGGGTACTATTTCATCTACCCTCGAAAAGTAGCTATTTGTGCCGTCTGGTTTTCAATCAAGCATAGGTTTTTGTCTCCAATGCCTTAGTAGTAAATACATAACTTAACCACACTAGTAAACATCGTATTTCTGCATGGCTTTAGATAACTGGGCTGTTCTTCTATAGATTCCGGACGAGACTAATCACCATCCTGCCGCGAATTTTTGAAAT